>JAFYNQ010000074.1 GCA_017548065.1 Oscillospiraceae bacterium | reverse complement strand
GTTAAGGAAAACGAATCTCTGGAGAGCGCTCTGCGCCGTTTCAAGCGTAGCTGTGCCAAGGAGGGCGTTATTGCTGAAGTTAAGAAGCGCGAGCATTATGTCAGCCCCAGCCTGAAGCGGAAGCAGAAGTCTGAAGCTGCTCGTAAGAACAAGAGAAAGTTCTATTAATTTCCCTTCGTCTTTCTATGCTCAAATGCCGCCGCAGGATTGCTCCTGCGGCGGTTTCTTTTTGCTGATCTTTCTGGGAACGCATATTTGTGCGTTCCTCTTTTTTATACCAAAAAGATTAAAAAACAAAGAAAAATCTTAAAATCGTTGGAAAACGTGTTAAGATATCTTGAAAACGCTTATTGTGTTTTTTGCCGCCTTCCGTTATAATTGATGTATAATACCATAAACAGGAGGATATTTATGAAGCGCATTTTGTCTTTTTTGCTTGCTGTTGCGCTGCTGGCAGGGCTTGTGGTTCTGCCCGTGGCAGCAAAGCCGGATGTGACACCGGTGACAGAGCTTTGTCCCCACTGTGATACAGCCTGGGATGCCTGCGACTGGCAGCCCATTGATTCCATTGATCTGTCCGAGGATATTTTGAGCGGACACTATTATCTTACGGAGGACACTGCGCTGTCTGCCCTCTTTGGCTTGGGTACAAAAGACGGACAGACTGCGGACTACGCAGTGGACGTATGCCTTGACCTGCGCGGTTATGACATGACCCGTGAGAAGAAGGACACCCGTGTGGCTTATGTGTATGACTACAGCCGCTTTGCGGTTATGGATACCGTGGGCGGCGGCACGCTCTCTGCCACCGGCGATACACTTGGCGGTGTTGTTTACATCGCAAAGGGTGGTCAGTTCCATCTTTACAGCGGCACCCTGATCAACACCTCCTCCGGCAGAGGGAATAACGGCGGTGTCATTTACGGCACTACCGGCTCCTATATGTACATCCACGGCGGCATGATTGATGCCACCGGTGTCAGCGCCAATGTGGAATCCGGCACCCCGGTGGGCGGCGGCCTTTATGTCGGCGGCTACGGTGAGATCAACGGCGGCATGATCCTGGGTGGCTACATGAAGCGTGGCGGCGGTATTTATGTTTCCAGCGCCGGTACGCTGTATGTGAATGGCGGCTATATTTACGGCGGCGAAGCCAGTGAAAACGGCGGTAATATCTGCAATTACGGCGATACCTTCGTTACCGGCGGTGAGATCATCGGCGGTGTATCCGGCAATAACGGCGGTAATATCTTCTCCGGCTATTCCAATTCCGACACAAAGTTGTACTCCGACCTGCATATTTCCGGCGGCTATATTGCCGATGGCCGTGCATCCTCCAACGGCAGCAATGTGCTGTTTAATTCTGCCAACGGCTCTATTACCGGCGGCAACATCAAGGGCAATGTTTACATCAATACCGCAGTTATCCTTTCCGGCAGCCCCGTTATTGATAACTTTGGCTATGAGGGTCTGTATGCAACAGCCAGTAAGAAGCTGGTGATCAAAGACCTGAATGCGGATGCCCGTATTATTCTCCGAGGAAGCAGTACTGTTACCGATACGGCAACGTCTCCCGACGTGGCAACATATCTTGCAAACGGTCAGCTGATTCCTGCCAGCCGCTATGCGCTGACGATGACAGACGGTGTGCTGACATCCTCTCAGGACGATGAGGGCTACTGTTCCCACTGTGAGAAGAATGTGACCTGGAAGAAATATACAGCCGATACCAACACCTCCGGCCACTATTACACCGCCTCCGGTGGTTTCACCGCAGCAGCCGGCAGCGCAGCGCTGAATATTGCCGCCGATGTGGATATCGTGCTGAACATTGCGCACAGCACCGTCAAGGCGGGCGCTCGCTATTCCGTAGACGGCAAGCTGACCATTCTCAGCTCCGCTACCAATGTGATCAGCTTTTATAACACAAAAACCTCTACAGATGAAAACGGCGCTGCGATCTTTGTTTCAAGCACCGGCACACTGAATATGTATGACGGCTTGATCAAGGGTACGACTACCTCCGGCAACGGCGGCGCAGTCTATGTGAACCGTGGTACCTTCAATATGTACGGCGGCACCATCGTGGGCGGCACGGCAACAAACGGCGGCAGCATCTATGCCTACAATACCGGCACAAAGGTGAATATGTACGGCGGTGTTATTACCGGCGGCAGCGCCACCAACAGCGCAGGTAACGTGTTCGTTGGCACAGCTACCTTCAATATGTATGACGGTGTCATTGAAAACGGCACAGCTACCTCCAACGGTGGTAATATACAGGCCGGCACAAGCGGTGTTGTCAATATCCGTGGCGGCATGCTGCTGGGTGGCAAGGCTACAAACTATGGCGGCAATTTCTACACAGCCTCCACAAGCAGTAAACTCAATATGTATGACGGCATCATGATGAATGCTTCCGCCAAAAACGGCGGAAATATCTATGCCAACAACGGTGTTGTGAGCATCACCGGCGGTACGATCCAAAACGGTGTTGCCAGCACCTATGGCGGCAATATCTACAATAATAACGGCAAATATTTTGTAGATAACGGCGGCGACCTTACAAAGAACTATATGATCATCGGCGACAATGACGTAGCAGATGACATTGCAGCTCCCGCGCTGCTGGGCGGCAAAGCGAATTACGGCGGAAACCTGTACAACACGGGTTACGCAACACTGGGCGCATGTACCTTCCTTGACGGTGAAGCGACCTACGGCAGTGAAATCTATTACGGCAAGGTGGCAAGCATCACGGTGAAGCCGGACTTCACCCAGACGATTGCCATGTATGTGCACGCTGATCTTATTAAAGAACTGGAAGCCACCGGCACGCTGCTGAAGGCTGTGTGTACCGAGCTGAATGCCACGATTTACGTGGAAAACTATGACATGGCGCTGCTGATCGATACCGCAGGTGGATTGCTGGGTCTTGCAGGCGCATCCCTTGTGAGCATTGCCGACGGCTCTTTGCGCTGGTTCAAAACTGCCCAGGAAGCAGCCGATGCCTGCACAAGTGAAGAGTTTATCCGCCTTTACGGTACGGGTCACAGCCTGCAGCTGAAGGGCGATACGATTCTGGATGTGAACGGCGCAGCGGTTACCGTTACCGGCAGCGGCAAGCTCTATGGCTTTGACAGCCGCAACGATTCCTATAAGACCTACGGCACAGTTGATCTTTCCGGCATGGAAGTGGAAAATCCCTTCACAGCGCCCAACGGTAATACCTACATTGCAGTCACCGACGAGGAAGGTACATCCTTCCACCGTGTGGATATGGTCATCAGTGACGTGGTGCTTCGTCCGTCTGTTGCCGGTCTTTACTACAAGGCAAAGTTCCGTTGCGATGAAAAGCTCACTGATTTTGTGACATCCTTCGGTGTGGCAGTCAGCACAGTGGACAGACCTGGTACGGACTTTGAGACCGACAGTGACACGCTGTATGCAAGCTTTGCAGGCAGTACATTGGGTACAGAAGCCTGCAGCAGTGTGCTGGTGCAGGACATCCTGAAAGATACCATCACCCCTGCAGAAGCCAAGGCAAGAGGCGAGAAGTTCGTCTTTGCCGGTGCGTTCATGAAGCTTTCTGTTGACGGCGAAGAGGTTGTGGTTCTCTCCCGTGATCAGTCTCCCTGGAGTCTGAAGACGGTGCTGGAGCACTTGAACACCTACTGGCGCACACTGCCCGAGGCAGACAAAACGGCGCTGATGGACAGCATTTACACCCCCTATATTTCCCAATTTGATGAGGACTGGGGCCTGTTCTATATGCGCTATACCTACAGAGATATGACACCTGAAGAGGAAGCTGTTCTTGAGGCGCGCAGACAGACCGTTCTTGACTATATGCGCTCCAGCCTTACCCTTTTGTGGACACCCACAGAAACACTGACCTACGGTCTTGCCCAGCGTGACAACGGAACGACCCTGAAGGTGGTAGCAGGACGCATCTACCAGGGTGTGCCCTATGCCTACGCAGTGGGTACAGAGCAGTCCTTCCTGGAATACGCAGTTGCACAGAATGAGAAGGGCATCTACACCATTTCCAACCTGGAAGCAACAGCGCTGAACTATGAGGCTTACGGCGCACGTGTGGGCAATGACTGCTCCGGCGCTGTGTGCAATGCCTGGAGTCAGATCGGCACATCCTTCACAACAAGCCGCTCTGCCACCATGCTGCCGTCCTACGGCGCGTTGCCTGCAGGTGACTATGATTTCTGCCCCACCATTAACTACGAGTCCAACGTGATCACCTATACTGCCATCGTCAATAAGACAAACGGTGAGCAGCGTATGTACGAGGCCTATGCAGAACTGCTGCCTGCGGATGCGTTGTTCTACGTGGCAACCAGCGGCTCCAACCATATCCGCATGGTTTCCGAGGTGTACGTAGCACGCAACAGCGACGGAACTATTGACGGCGCCAACAGCTATATTAAAGTGCTGGAGCAGACACGCTCCAACCAGACAGCAGGGAAGACCAAGACTGTGGAAGGCATCGGCACTGTGTACGTGGTTGGTGGTGTGGATGTGAAGTACACCTTTGAGAAGCTATTCAGCGGCAATTACATCCCCTGCACCATCAAGGAACTGCGTGACCCCACACCCGTGGAGGAGACCTGGATCCAGGATACCCAGGTGGTGAATACCGCAGAGAACCTCTTTGAGGGTGTGATCATGTCCAACCGCTACATTGACTGTGTTACCATCACCATTGAGGATGTGGACGGCAATGTGGTACAGCAGTCCACCGGACGTGCCAGAAGAAGATACAACAAGGAGTTCTACCTGAACCGCTTTGTGATTGAAAATGCCGGCGCAAGAATCGGTGTTGTGGATCTGTCTCTATTGGAAAGCGGACAGTACCGCTGCAAGATCACAGCAAGACTGACCATCGGCGATACGTACGTGGTAAGAGACTTTAACTTTGAAAAATAAGGACCGGGAGTCGGCAGGAAACTGCCGGCTCCTTTTCTGTGATTGACTTTGCTTGTTTCCTTGTATATAATTGAAATTAGCAATAAATCAGTGTGAAAGGTGGCGCATTTATAATGAAAAAATTCTTAAGCAGCCTTTTGGTGATCGCCATGCTGCTGGGCATGCTTGTCCTGCCTGCCTCTGCCCAGGCGGCGGTGGGGGAGACTGTTACCGCCAAAGAAACTGTCTGCACTTGCGGCTGTGAGCAGCCGTTTGGACAGGTGACCTGGCAGCCTTGGCGTGGCAATGAAGACACAAACGTGGGAAATGGCCATTATTATCTGGAATCGGATTATGTTCAGAATGCCCAGATCGTGGTGAACTCCGGCATTCGTGTTGTCATTGACCTGCGGGGTCACAAGCTGACCACCAAGGAGAATTCTCGCTTGATGCTGGTCTACGGCTACGCATCGGTGCTGGATACGGTAGGCGGCGGTGAATTTGCGGCAAAGACCACCGGCTCCGGTTTCGGCGGTGCGCTGATGATCGCAACCTATGAGACCAGCGGCTCTGTTTTTGAACTGCACGGTGGTACGATCCGACCTGATATGGGCAGTAAGGGCAGTCGCAGAGGCGGTCTTGTGACTGTCGGTAATACCTGCACCTTCCGTATGTACGGTGGTCAGATTCTGGATGGCACCACGTTCAGCCAGCTGACTGACTATGCGGACACCAAGGATAGCGGCGGCGGAATCTATGGTGATACCGGCTCTAATATCGAGATTTTAGGCGGTCAGATACTGAACTGTAAGTCTGATCAGCTGGGTGGCGCTATTTTCTCCAAAGGTAATACCGTTCTGCGTAATTGCGTGATTCGGGGCGGCTACGCTGCCGGCGGCGGTGGTAATATCTACCAGGATGCAGGCAGTACGCTGACGGTGGAAAACGCTGTGATTTCCGATGGTGTCTGTGAAGCTACCAGTGGCGGCGGTGGCAATATCGCAGTCGTTGGTATGTATAGCCTTTGCACCATTCGTAACAGTACGATCCGTAATGGCTACTCAAAGTATCATGGCGGCAATTTCTATTTGGGCAGTGCGGCCAAGGCAGAAGTGGAAGATACTGTGATGGAAGCCGGTGTTGCCCGTGTCCGTGGCGCAAATATTTACGCGGCATCTGCATCTTTGGGCATGACCATTCGTGATTGCGCGCTTCCCGGTGATGTTGCTTGTGTGGGTAGTAACCTGAAGCTGGAAGGAAAGGTCACCATCGGCATCCTGAATAACGGTCTGCGGCTTTGGTACGCAGATGGCTCTCAGTCGGTGGCGGATGTTTCGGGCTTGATAGAAGGCTCTGAAATTTATGTGGACGCCAATCATACTTTCACAACGGCCAAGGCCGATGAGAATTACTTTAAGGGTGCTGTTCGCTGTGTGGTCAGTGCATCTGAAGACGGTCTTGTGGGTACACAGGCAGCAGACGGCGAATTAGGCGGCTACTGTCCGCATTGCGGGGAAAATGCGGTTTGGCATGCTTTCTCCACAACGGATTCTCTTGTGCAAAACTGTCTGGACGATGCTACCGGTGATACAGATTCTGCCTGTACCGGTAAGCACATTGAATCCGGTCACTACTACCTGACCCAGTCTTACACCGGTTTTGCTCAGCACTATATCGGTGTCAATGGCGTTGCAGCCAAGGATGTGGTGTTGGATTTGAACGGCAAGAGTGTTACCTGCTCCGGTCGATTGATCTATACCCGTGTGGGCGCAAATAGTGAAAAGAGCGAATTTACCTTGCTGGATAGCTACGGTTATGGCTCTGTTACCGGTAGCGGTGTCAACAATCAGGGCGGCGGTATTCTCTATAATGAAAATGCGATCATTAACATCTACGGCGGTACACTGAACTTTAAACTGAACTCTGCCCGTGCTGTCAGTAACGGTGGCGTCATCTATAACGGTGGTGAGCTGAATATTTACGGTGGTACGCTGGATGCTACGGCCTATGTGTTTAAAGACAATTCCACTGCGGATAAGACCTATACCTACTACGGCGGCGCAGTGTTTATGGCCACCAATTCTGCAAAGCGCTTGACAATGACTGCAGGCCGTATGGAAGGCGGTACAGCGGTGGATGGCGGTACATTGTTTGTAAATTACAATAATATCGTCAACATCACCGGTGGTCAGTTTGCCGGTGGTATTGCGAAAAAGAACAAAGATGCCGGTGGTGCGGGTGGCAATATCAAGGTCACCGGTACATCTGCCAATAAGACAGGTAAGCTGAATATCTCCGGTGTCTCCATCGTGGGTGGTTATTCCGAATCGTACGGCGGCAATATCAATGCTACTTATTTTACAGACATCAATGTGAGCGATTCGTATATTGCCGATGGCGAAACTGACGACTACGGTGGCAACGTCTCGTTGGGTGTTTGTGACAATACCGCCAACTACCGGGACTGTATCGTCATTTCCGGTAAAGCGGCTCGCGGCGGCAACTTCTACACCGGCGGTACCGGAAACAGCGCCAATATCATCGATTGCCAGGTGCTTTACGGAAATGTTACTACCTATGCAGGTAATTTCAATGTGGGCAACGGCAAAATTACCATCCGCGGCGGTGTCATCCAGGGCGGTTACGCCAAGACCTACGGTGGCAACATTGCTTGTTCTGCCGGTAAGGTTTTGGCTACCAACTTCCTGAAGCTTCAGGCAGGTGAGCAGGGTGCACCGGTGCAAATCTTGGGCGGTACTTCCGGCACCAACGGCGGAAATCTTTATAATACTGGTGTTGCAGAATTGACGGATGCTTTTATCCATAACGGAAAGGCGGCTCACGGCAATGATATTTACTACGCCGCCAAGACATCCTCTCATAAGAACCACGGACTGGCGGTTGGCGCAAATCTTACCGGTGATATATCTATGCACGCCGAGACCGGAACATTATCTGCAGGCACTTATGCACAGCCTTTGGCAAATACTGTCTGTACCCAGCTGAATGCCAAAATTACGCTGGAAAATGTGCAAAACAACCCCTTGCTGGCGGCAAAGAACGGTCAGCTGTATGTAGGCTCTGTAGCCGTGATCAATGCCCAGGGCGAAAGCGCCTGGTACGCTACCAACGAGGATGCTGTGGCTGCTTGTGGTGCAGATGCGTATGTGAAGCTCTTTATTGACGGCACTTTGGATCTTAGTAAGGACTGCGCTGTGGATCTCAACGGTCATACGCTGTCAGTTACCGGTACTTATGCCTTTATGGGCATGGATAGCGCCTCTCAAAACGGCGCAGACAGCGCAGGTAAGGCGATCCTGGGTCAGGAGACAACATATACCACAGACCATTTCGCTCCGGATGGCGTGCGCTATCTGGCTGTAGCAAACGGCACAGAGGTTACTTATCATACCATGGACATGGCAATTACCGATGTGGTACTGCGTCCTTCTTCTGCAGGTATGTATTACCGGGCGGTATGGAATCTGGATAGCACGTTGAAAGCAAAGGTCACCAGCTACGGCATTGCGCTTAGCGTGGAGTCTATGCCTGGAAGTGATTTTGCTGCTGACGATGCGGTTCTCTACACCTCTATGGCAGGGGACTCCTTGGCTTCCGGCGTGGCAGTTACCAGCGGCATTGTGGACAATATCCTCTCTCGGGACGGCACATTGACCGTTGACGGAGAAGAAGTTACCGGTGCGATCGCCAATGCAATGCGTGGTCAGCAGCAGATCTACGCAATGCCCTATGCGATTTTGGAAGATGGCCGCATTCTTACGCCTGAGGAAGGCTCTGCAATGTCTTTGCGTCAGCTGCTGAAGGCACTATCCGAAATCGTGGAGGAAAATCCCGAGCAGTACAGAAGATACACCCCTGACCTTCGGGACTTTTATGCTACCTGGAAGGAAAATGGTCTTGTAAACTGGGAACTGGAAGACACCTATGCCTTCGGTACACCGGCAGAGGACGATGTTCTTGATATTCTCATGATCGGCAACTCCTACTGCTACTATTATGTGGAGGAGCTGCACGAGATGGCAAAGGCTGCCGGTGTGAAAATGCGTGTTTGCAACCTCTATTACTCCGGTTGTGATATGATCCAGCATTACCCCTGGTGGCAGAAGGGACTGAAGAAGTACCAGTATTTTGAAGCTGTGGATGGCGGCAAGGTACAGACCAACGGTGTCAGCATGGAATGGGCGCTGATGCAACGCCAGTGGGACGTGCTTTCCTTCCAGCTCAGCAGCACGGAAATGCGGAAATACACAGTGGAAGACAGCCTGGCACTGCACCGTGAGGCACGAGATGTCCTATACGGCTATCTGCGTGAGCAGTTCCCGGAGGCAAAGCTCTACTTCCATCAGAACTGGAGCTATGAGATCGGTCACACAAGAGATGACGGCTATGTAATGCAGGATCTGGCGCAACAGATCGCATATACGGCGCATATCCGTGATATCGCCACCGGTGTCTGTGCAGAAAATAACGTGCAGCGTATCAACACCGGCGATGCCTGGGAGCTGTACCGTGCAGCCTGCGATGCAGCCGGGATCCCCCACAATCTGACGGCTCGTTTGGGTAAGAACACGCTGACCGGTGAGACCCACTCCGGCGACGGCACCCACGATGGCGACATTGGCGGCGGTCAGCTGATCAATGCTGCAGTGTGGTTTGAGATCCTCACGGGAGTGGATTGCCGTGAGAACGCCTACAAGCCGGTCTACACCTACAGTGGCGAAACCTATGCAATGAGTGATACCATGGTGGAAATGCTCTATGATGCGGCGCATAAGGCCGTGACGGAGATTCTCCCCACATATCCCGAATACAACGGTTAAAACAAAAGCACCGAAGCTTCGGCTTCGGTGCTTTTTTGTTCAGTTTTCCTGCTCTGCGGGGAAAAGTGCAATCTCACCTAAAAATTCCCAGTTTTCCAGGTCACGGACGTCGCCGGTAACTGCCGCCCACTCGGAGGGCAGGAACTGGGTGCCGTTGTTTTTGTTTACCTCATATTCCTGGGAGAGGATCACGTATTGTGTCTCATTTTCTTCCTTGAAGGAACTGTTGATGGGGGTGCCGGTAAAAGGATTTACCGGGTTTTCAATCAGACCTTCCACAGCAATTGTGGGAACGTCTGCGTTTGTCATGAATTCTTCGGAAACGTTAAAGCCATGGGCATTGAAATCCTTCACCAGCAGCAGAGGACGGTAGAAATCTGTGTCATGCATCAGGGTGTCTCCCTTGCCGGACATGTTCAGATATCGTCCGTGGTCGGAAACAATAATGATCCTGGTGTTGTCATATACACCGTTTTCTTTCATGGTTTCAAACCATTCGCCCAGCTGCATCAGCGCCTTTGCGTTTACGTGGTAGTGAGAGATCTGGTGCTCGCCCTCCAGCAGGACAGCGGTGTTGCCGTCGCTGACGGTCTTGCCCTCCTGGGAGTAATAGGCACTGTTATCAGGTGCGTTGCTGGGGGTCAGGTACGGCTCCTGAAGGATCAACGGCTCGTGGGTAAGGTTGGAGCGCATGATCATCAAAGTGTCACCGGCACCGCTGGTGAATTCTGTCATAGTGTCCAGATTTTCCAGCACGCTGTATGCATTTAAAAATGTTCCCGATACAGTCAGCTGGGCTTCTGCATTTGCGGAGACAACGGCACGGTAGTTGCCCTTGTCATAAATAGGGGACTGCAGAGACACCGGCATGGTCTTCATGAGACTGAAAAAGAAGAAATTCCGTTTTCTCATGCTGATGGTGGCGATCCGCTCCTGCATATCGTTGAACTTGCCGTCTGCGTGGTAAGCACTCACACCGGGCATATCGTCATAAATGCTCAGATCGGGGATCCACTTGTAACCGGCATAGGAGGGGTCAATCACAGTGACGTCATAATCCTCCTGGGTAAAGACAGTGGGCAGCACCTTCAATGCTTCATTTTGCTTGTCCACCAGCTTTTCGGTGCTTCGCAGGTTGATGTTCACCGGGGTGTAATCATAGCCGCCGTATAAAGAGGGCGTGGCAAAATTGGTGAAAGCACCGTAAGACAGCGTGTTTGTGTAGTTGGTGAAGCCGTCAAACTGTGCGCGCAGTTCGGGGTATTCTTCAAAAATATAGGGTACGAAGGAGCCAAGACCTCGGTCGAGCATGATGACAATGACGTTGTTTCCGTCTTTGTCCAGGTTAAAAGAGGGAAGACCTCCGGAATTGGTTTCCAGCTGGGCTTTTGTGGCGGCAGAGGTTTTGGAAATGGTGACCAGGTTGATTGCGCTCATGCCGGTCAAAGCAAGGCAGCCGACAATGAGAACGGTGGAAACCGCCTTGGGCAATTTCTTCAGCAGGAAGAGTAGTCCGAAGGCAAGGGCGATCACCACAACGATGTTCAGTATATGCTCCGTCAGGGCAAATTGGAAGCCGTCGGTATATTCCAGATTGGGAGTCACGACACCCAGCCCGGTACCGAAGAACATATAGTTTACCACCGTTATGCCGCAGAGGATCCAAACAGCGCCGGTAAAGATGGCCTTAAACTTGGGATTGGCCAGCCAGTAAAAGACGCTCATCCATACAAGGAACGTGCCTGCGGAGAGGCAAAGGGTGTAGACCACATACCAGATGGGATCGTAAAAATAGTTGATGTCAATGTACTCCTGGGGAGATGCGGAAATGTAGGTGCTGGGGATCAAAAGACCTACAAGAACAGTCAGGAACAAAGCGCCCAGGGCAAACAGTGCGGTGTTGGGCTTCAGGGGATTCCTGGATTCGGACTATTTTGGCAGCAGCTTTTTGACGGCAGGCAGCAGAACAGGAAACTGTGCGGCAATACCCACGGCGATCATAAAGGCAGATCGCCAGAAGCCGTTTAAAAGAATGCCGGTAATGAAGGAGGCTACACCGGCAACGCTCAAAAGGATGGCAAGAATGCGCTTTGCATTCTTTATCCGCATAAAGAGATTCTTTGCCAGGGAGAAGACATTGTTCAGCGTCCAGTAAAACACAAGCGCAGCAGGGGAGTTGTAAAGAAAGACCAGGAAGAACAGCGCCATGCCGTAAAGCTGGAGCTTTGTCTTCAGGGGGAAGCCCTTCAGGTACAGCGCACTGGAGACCACATTCACAAGGGTCATGATAAAGGGCAGAATATTTACGGAAAAACCGCCGATGACCAGCAGACCGTCGGGGACACTTAAGTCAGCGATGGGGCCGAGGGCAACACCCTCAAAGGCTGTTACACCGGAGAGGAACTGATAGGCTGCCATGAAGAAGGGGATCTGCAGCAAAAGGGAGACAGAGCTGCTGAGGACAGACAGAGGGTTGTAATTGTTCTGCCGATAGTAGGTCTGCAGGATCATCATCCGCTCGTCGCCGGAGAAGGTTTTCTTGATGTGCGCCACAGTGTCTTTTAACTTGTTTTCTGTGTCACGAGCCTCTTCTTGAATGGCATCTGCCCGTTTGTACAGCGGAAGCACGATGATATTCATCACAAGGCTCAAGACGATAATTGCCAGACCGGGGTGGTTCAAAACCTTATAGGCTGCGGAGAAGATCACTTCAAAAAGCAGCTTCAGCGGCCCGATCAGCACAGAGCCGAGCATTTCAAACAGTGACACTTGTGTCACCTCTTTCTGTTTCTTTGTTGGTCAGCTGGCTGTATTTTTCCATAATATAGTCAGCAGAGCGGATAGCGCCTTCTGTGGGGTATGCCCAGGTCTCGCTGCGGACTTCCTTTCTGCCCTCGGCATAACGGGAATCCTCCAGGCAGCTGTCAATCATTTCCTTCAGGTTGTCCAGACTGTCAATGGAAAGCTCCTTGCCGATACGGGGCAGAGCAGACAGTGTCCAAAGAGGACGGTCCAGGAACCAGGCATCATAGGGTGCAAGGTTGAAGTTGGGATCGGTGTAGATCACCGGCTTGTCGTAGATCAGGGAGAAATCGAAAACAACGCCGGAGAAATCGGAGATGAGAATGTCACTGCGGCGGAGAACGTCAAAATTGTCTGTGTCCCGATTCCATTCCAGCTGCTCACTTTCGGGATACTCTGCCATCAGTTTATCAAGCATTTCTTTTTCGGAGCTGAAGGATTGGGGGTGGGGGCGAATAATAACATGATAGCCGGTCTTCAGAAGGGCATCAATGATCTTGCCGCCGTGAATTTTGAAGATGGCGCTGGGGCCCCAGGTGGGTGCCAGCAATACGGTACGGGGATGGGCGGGGGCAGGACCTTCCTTGGCAAGACGGGCAGCCATCTCGTCCATAAAGGGAATGCCCACCTTCACGATCTCTTTTGCAGGCAGGTTACGCTGTGCCTCCAGATCACGGATATCCGTCTGCTGATAGTCGCCTGCGATCATGAGGGCATCGTAGTAGTCAATGCCGAACATGCGGTAGCGTGTCACCTCACCGGCGGTGTGGAAAATATGTATGTAGTAATCAACATTTTTTGAGCGCTTCCACTGATAAACATCCAGTCCCGGCGTGGTGGACAGAACGATGGTAGCATTTAAGAAATTCAGCTTGGAGAAGGCCTTGTTGCCCTCGCCGATAAACTCTGCATGCACATGTTCAAATTTGTTCTTCAGTCCGGGGTCATCGGGGGAGGCGGTCATATAAACCACATCCATACCACGCTTGTCCAGCTCACGGCAGATGGGGGCAAAAATAGTCCAGTATCGCTTGTCATCGGAGAAGATCACAAGGGGGATCTTTTTGTCGCTGATATCCGTCTTGCCACGGCTGAAGGCAAACCGAAGCTTAATAAACAGCATTCGCAAAGAATAAAAAGCGGCACCAATCAAACCCAGCAGAACGGTAAAAAGCATGCTGCCGGTTCCGGGGTCAATGTAGAGAATCATGGGGAAGTCTCCTTTTTTCTCGCATTTTAACAATTTATTTTATCATATTAAAAAAATGCTGTCAAGAAAAGGAAAACAGCGGACCGGCAATGCCGATCCGCTGCAAACTATCAAATTTTCTTGCACTTGACCTTGCGGGCAACCAGTGCCAGCACCAAAAGAATAATATACAGACAGCCGATGGTGACGAAGATGGCAGACCAGCCGAACTTTTCCTGCACAAAGCCGAAGGCAGATGCCTGAATGGCAGCGCCCATATACACAGCCCAGTCCAGAATGCCGATGACGGTAGCAGACAGCGCACGGCCGCCCATATCGCCGGCAATGGCCCAGATCACACCGGTGACCATGCTGAACACACCCACAACAAACAGCATAACGGTTGCCGGCCATTGGCTCTTGAACAGAGGGAATAGCATCAGACCGCAGAAGGCAACCACAGATGCCAGAACCAGCATAGGCTCACGCTTGCCCTTGAAGACCTTGTCGGTGAGGAAGGGGAAGACGAACATGGCGCAGGCCTGACCAAGGGGCAGGACGATATAGGTGAACATGTCATCCTTCAGTGTCAGTCCCAGCTCCTCGGTAAAGTAGGTGGGGATCCAGGTGAGAAGACCGTAACGGCCGATACCTGCAATGGCAGAGATCAGGCAGAACAGAAGCACACGCGGCTCACTGAACAGCAGTTTGTAGGGATAGAAGAAGCCTTTCTTGGCAAGCTCTTCTTCCATGGCGCTGTCGGTTTCCGTCTCCTGCGAGCCTTCTTCCTTGAAGGGAGCCAGACCCTTGCGCTCCGGTTTTTCTGCGAAGAACAGCAGGAAAGCCACCAGCACCACCAGCATGGGAACCATGGGCAGACGGAAGCCTGCACGCCAGGTCCATTCCGGGTTAAGCACAAGGCACAGATTCACCGTCAGGTAGGTGACAGCCTGGGCAACGCCGGAGAAGGCGGTGGTAAGACCGGAGGCAAAGCCACGCTTGTCCTTGGGCCACCAGTTGTTGATAACACCAAGACCGTTGGACCATACCATTGCCTGGCAGAAGCCGTTAAGACCCCAAAGCACGGCGATGACCCAAAGGTTTTGCTGGAAGGAAATCGCAATATTTAAAATCGCAGAGCTGATCACACCGAAGACCATCAGCTTTTTGTAGCCGAAATAAGAGCCGAGCCGTCCGCTGACCAGCTGACCGAAGGCGTAGCACCAGAAAAGGGCAGAGGACACAACGCCCAGTGTGCCAAGGTCGGACTGGAAGGCTTCCTTCATCAAGGGAAGGACAAGGTTGATGTTCTGGCGACCGTTGTAGAAGAACAGGTACATAAAGCCAAAACTCAAAAGTGTCAGCCATGCGAACTTTTTAAAACGGGAAAAATCCTCTTTGCTGTAGCCGTAGGTGTTTTTGCTTTGCATAAACAGAAACCTCAGTTAAAAAGATTTGCGTCTGCCTTGTCAAAAGCAATGATTTCTTCTGTTACACGGGCATAGTCGTCCATGTTGTCAATCTCGTCAATGAAATAACCCTCATAAGAGAAGGCGCGGACGTTCAGGGTGGAGAAGATCTCATTCAACGCATTTTCAGCATAACATTTGTTTTCACCCTTGTCAATAAATTCCTCAATTTTCTTGATCCAGGCAGCAGTGGTAGCCTTGTCCAGCTTGTAAAGGGGCTGGAAGGCAAAGCAGTCCTCGTCAAAAATGTGGATGGAAACCTCCAGCAGCTTGCCGTCACGGACTCTGGCCTTGAAATCCTTCTCGGGCAGTGCCTTGGAGAAATTCACGGTGCCCAGGCTCTTGTCGCTGCACTGCAGAACATCATGGAGAAGCTTGCGGTTAAACACGAGATCGCCATGGAGGAATACGGTGTCATCGTCCATATGCTCCCGGGCAAGATACATAGAATAAATGTAGTTGGTCTTGTCGTAAATAGGATTGGGGACAAAGGTGAAATTCAGGTGGGGGAAATCAGCGGCCTCAGCCTTCAGCTGCTCTTCAAAGGGGCCGGTGGTAATGATGAAATCGGTGATGCCCTCGGCGGACAGCAGACGGATCTGACGGTGGAAAATGGTCTCGCCGTTTTTCAGAAGAGACATGGACTTGTGATGTGTCTTGGTAGCATCACCCATGCGGTGACCCAGGCCGGAATTAAAAATAACAGCTTTCATAGTATACTCCTTTGTGTTAATTTATATAAATGCAGTTGTTTTGAAATTCTGGGGTATTATACACAAAAATCACGAATTTGTCAACAATTTGTCAAAAAAGACTTGAAAATCACGAGATGGTGATTTATAATATACAAAATCGGTGAAAAAGAGGTGATACTATGTCCGTAGGTGACATGATCAAGAAGCGAAGATACGAACTGCGGATGTCTCAGCAGGAGCTGGCAGACGCCATGGGCTACCGAACAAGATCCACCATTGCCAAAATTGAGTCCGGGGAAAATGACGTCTCCCAAAAGAAGCTGCAGCGATTTGCCGCAGTGCTGGATACCACGGTGGAGGCGCTGACACTGGGCACTACACCCACCCTTGCGGCGCCGACTTACCCCGTCAGCAGCGCCAAAAGAAATAAAAATGTGGTAGTTATCCTGGCAGGTGGCAAGTCGGGCAGAAACCGGCAGAACATCCCCAGCCAGTTTATCAATGTGGACGGAAAGCCGATCCTGGTGTACAGTATGGCGGTCTATCAGTCCCACCCCCTGGTGGACGATATCTATGTTGTGTGCCTGAAGGGCTGGGAGAATATTGTAAATGCCTATGCCCAGCAGTACGGCATCACCAAGCTGCGTGGTATGGTGCGTGGGGGAAGCAGCGGCATCATCTCCCTGAAAAACGCACTGGACAGCATCCGGGATCGGTATTCCGATGAGGACATTTTGCTGGTTCAGGAGGCCACAAGACCGATGGTCAGTGCGGAAATGGTGTCCACGGTGTTGCGTGCCTGCGGTGATAAGGGCAGCGCCACCGTCTGCCACAGCATGGATGATTACGTGCAGTTTGATGTTTCCGGAGGGAAGCCTGCCTATATTGACAGAAATACCACCATCGCCATCCAAACCCCGGAAGCCCACCGCTTCTCCCGAATGGAGGAGGTTTTCCGTGAGGCAGAAAAGCGTCAGCACCCCATGAACGAGTCCTGCTGCACCATGCTCTTATATAACCTTGGTTTTGATATCAACTTTGTGGAAAGCAGTATCAATAATATTAAAATCACCAGGGAAGAGGACATTGCCGCCTTCAGCACCCTGGCAAGATCTTTGCAGATTTGAGGAGTATTCTTATGCGAGTAAATTATCATACACATACTGTCCTTTGCGGTCATGCCCGTGGAACGGAAGAGGAATATGTAAAAGCTGCCGTGGAGGGCGGCATGGAGATATTGGGCTTTTCGGAGCATTGCACCTACCTTATGCACCCCCATGCCACGGATAAGCCCTGCTTGACATTGCAGCAGCTGCCGGAGCATATCCGTGCGATCCGTGCGGCAGGGGAGAAGTACCGTGACAGCATCCGTGTCCACGCAGGCATGGAGGTGGAGTATTTCCCGGAAACCTTCGCGGAACTGGCAAACATTCTCCGTGACCAGGGTGTGGAGTACCTGCTTTTGGGACAGCACTTCCTGGATAGCCCTTTGGGGCAGCGTACAAGAAATGAGATCTATGATCCTGCCATTCTGACCCATTACTGCGACCAGGTCATAGAGGGTATGCAGACCGGCGCGTTTACCTATGTTGCCCATCCCGACTGTATTCTGTTTTTGGGAGACAGAGGTCTTTTGAAGCAGCAGCTTCGCAGGATCTGCCGGGAGGCAAAGGCATGCGGTCTGCCTTTGGAAATCAACCTTTTGGGCATCCATAAGCAGAAGCACTATCCCTGCACGGAGTATTTTGAACTGCTGGCTGAGGAGGGGAACACGGTGATCTTCGGCGCCGATGCTCACCAACCGGAACGCTTTTTGAATTATGAAGCCGAAACAAAGGGAAAAGCCTTGGTGGAGCAGTACGGTCTGCACCTTGTGGAGACGGTTCCTTTCCGCAGGTTCTGACAATTATTTCGGTTGACAAAGATGGGGATTTTCTGTACAATAAGCAGGAAATCCCCATCTTTCAATATGCCCTGATAGCTCAGTTGTATAGAGCGGCCGCCTCCTAAGCGGCAGGTCGGAGGTTAGAGTCCTCTTCAGGGTGCCAAAACCGCAGGCAAGCGCTTGCGGTTTCTTTTTTTGAAAAAGAAATTTTGTGCCGCCATAAATCGGTATTCTTCACGGGTGCATGTGCATATACTATTGGGAGTGCGCTTGAGCCGGAGGTGAAGATATGGAGGACATGAATTACGCAGATGTGGATGAGCTGATCTTCGCAGGGGAGGAGAGCCGTCCCAGTGACCGATAATAAAAAGAGGCGATCCCGAAAAAAGGGATCGCCTCTTATGTATATAATTACTTGCTCTCGTATTCGTAGAAGCCACGGCCGGCCTTCTTGCCGAACCAGCCCTTGTCGTAGTAGCTCTTGATCAGGTCGTAGCCGATGGGCTTTTCGCCGCTCTCGTCATACTTACGCTGCAGAATGTCGTAAGCCAGATCCAGACCGGTCAGGTCGTTGAGGCGGAAGGGACCCATGGGGTGGTTCAGACCCTTCTCACAAGCGATATCCACTTCCTGGGGAGTGCAGTAGCCCTGCTCAACCATCCAGCGAGCCT
Source organism: Oscillospiraceae bacterium (assembly GCA_017548065.1). Taxonomy (GTDB): domain Bacteria; phylum Bacillota; class Clostridia; order Oscillospirales; family Oscillospiraceae; genus Faecousia. Next base: position 8,343 of record JAFYNQ010000074.1, on the reverse strand, counting down.
CGGTGTAGATAGCCTGCAGAATACGGTTGGCAACAAAGCCATCCAGCTCCTTCTTCATCCACACGGGATCCTTGCCGGTGTTGGCAGCGAAGTCATACAGAGCCTGAGCAGTCTCTTCGGAGCAGTGGTCACCCTGAACCACTTCCACCAGCTTCATAACGAGAGCGGGGTTGAAGTAATGCAGGTTGGCAAGACGCTCGGGGTGAGAGACGTCATTCTTAAAGGTGGAGGAGACCATACGGCTGGAGTTGGTAGCAATGATGGTGTCGGGACGAACCAGAGCATCCACCTGCTTGAACACCATAGACTTGATGTCCTTACGCTCAACGATGGCTTCAATCACCAGGTCAACGTCCTTACAAGCTTCTTCCAGGGTGGAGCAGATGGTGAAGCGGCTGCGGATACCGGCGACCTGCTCTTCGGTCATACGGCCCTTTGCGATACGGCCTGCCAGGTAGCTGTCCTCCCACTTTGCAACGTCTTCCAGCACAGCGGGATTGGCGTCAAAAATGGTAACCTCGTAGGGGTAGATAGCGGTGTTCAGAGCGATCTGACGACCCATAAGACCGCCGCCGATCACACAAACCTTTTTAATGTTCATTTCAGTTATCTCCTTTACAGATAATTTACCATACTATTGTAAGCACGGAAGGAGATTGTGTCAAGTGCATAATTTATATAATATATTTTTCACTGTTGTCCGTTATATAATGGTTTTAACACTTTACAAATGGGAAAAATTCGGCTATAATGAATTGCTATGTTTTTAAATATAATTTAAAGTGAGTGGTTTACCGTGAATATTGAATTTGATGTATACAAGCAGAAGCTGGGCGAGATCCGTCCTGCTTTGGATGCACTTGCAGATTCTCTGAATCTGGAAGGTCTTCGCAATGAGCTTGAGCGTCTGCACGCAATGCAGGAGGCACCCGGCTTTTGGGACAATCCGGAAAAGAGCCAGCAGGTGGTGGTGAAGACAAAGACCACCGAAAATAAAATTGAGAAGTATGAGCAGATGCTCTCCACCTGGGATGACCTGGTCACCATCTGCGAGATGGCAGAGGAAGAGGATGACGATTCTATGCTGGACGAGCTGAAGGAAGGCTTCCAGCAGTTGTCCGAGGATATGGAGCGCTGCCGTCTGCAGACACTGCTTACCGGCACTTATGACAGCAACAATGCCATGGTGTCCTTCCAGGCAGGCGCCGGCGGCACCGAGGCTCAGGACTGGTGTCAGATGCTGTACCGTATGTACACCCGTTGGGCAGAAGCACACGGCTACACCTATAAGATCATGGACTACCAGGAAGGTGAAGAAGCCGGCCTGAAGTCTGCGGATATTCTCATTGAGGGTGACAATGCTTACGGCTTCCTGAAGGGTGAGAACGGTGTTCACCGTTTGGTGCGTGTCTCTCCCTTTGATGCCAATGCCCGTCGGCAGACCTCTTTTGCCGCAATTGAAGTCATTCCCGATATCCAGGATGACAGCCAGGATGTGGAGATCCGCCCCGAGGATTACGAAATGCAGGTTTTCCGTTCCTCCGGCGCCGGCGGTCAGCACATCAACAAGACCTCCTCTGCAGTTCGTTTGATCCACAAGGCTACCGGTATTGTGGTTGCCTGCCAGACCGAGCGTAGCCAGTTCCAGAACAAGGAAAACTGTCTGCGTATGCTGCGAAGCAAGCTGGTGGAGATCAAGGAACGTGAGCACCTGGACAAGATCTCCGACATCAAGGGTGTGCAGAAGAAGATTGAGTGGGGCAGCCAGATCCGTAACTACGTGTTCATGCCCTATACCCTGGTGAAGGACACCCGTACCGGCTGTGAGACCTCCAATGTCAACGCAGTTATGGACGGCGCACTGGACCCCTTCATCAACGCATACCTGACCTGCGCAGCTACCGGCAACTGGGTGACTAAGTAAACCCGTTGGTTTTTGCCGTTTGCTTGAGAAAAAACCAAAAAATGGTGAAATAACCCTTGCTTTTTCTGTTTGGCTGTGCTATTATGTATTAGCTTATTGTGTCCCCGTGCGTAATGGGGCGTAGAATACCGCTTCTGCGTGTGATGATTTCGCAGAGAGGTCATATTTAGGAGGAAATCAAATGAAAAAGATTTTGGCTATGCTGATGGCTGTTTGCCTGGTGCTGTGTTTGACTGTTCCCGCATTTGCAACCGAGACCACCGCTGCAGCTACTACCGAGGCTACTACTGAAGCTACTACCGAAGCAACCGCTGAGGCAACTGCCGAGGCTACTGCTGATGCTACTGAGGCTGTTGAAGAGTCCGAAGAGGCTGAGGACGAGCACGCAGGTCATGACCACAGCACCGAGACCACCGGCGCAGAGGAGAAGGAAGAGTCCACTGCCATCAAGGTGATCCGTGTGATCGTTACTGTGCTGGAAGTTCTGGTTGGCATCGTGCTGATCGTTGTTGTTCTGCTGCAGTCCGGCAAGGAGTCCGGTCTCTCCGGCGCTATGAGCGGCAATAGCGATTCTTACATGAACAAGACTGGCATGGGCGGCCTGGACAAGACCCTGGCTAAGGCTACCAAGTGGATCGCTCTGGTCTGGATCGTCCTGACCCTGATCCTCTCCCTGATCTAAAAAGAACACTCCGGTGCTGTCTCCCAGGAGGCGGCACCGGATTTTTTTATTTCTGCCATTGACGGAAGCCTGCTTCTGTGGCAAAATAGAGAAAATACCTTTAAGGAGAATAACCTATGACAGCAAGAAAGCTTTCCGGGCTGAAGCCGGAATCTGTTTTTCAATATTTTGAAGATCTTTGCGCCATTCCCCATGGCTCCGGCAATACAAAGGCCATCAGTGACTACCTGGTGGATTTTGCAAAGAAGCAGGGCCTTTCTTATATCCAGGATGAACTGAATAACGTGATCCTCTTTGCACCCGGCACTGCCGGCTATGAAGACCGTGCGCCGGTGATCCTCCAGGGTCACATGGATATGGTCTGCGAAAAGGATGCCGATTGCCCCCTGGATATGGAGAAGGACGGACTGGACATTGCCCACGATGGGGACTATGTGTTTGCAAAGGGAACTACGCTGGGCGGCGACAACGGCATTGCGGTAGCCTATGCCCTTGCCATCCTGGCAGATAAGACCATTGCGCATCCGCCTCTGGAGGTTGTGATCACCGTGGACGAGGAGACCGGCATGTTCGGTGCTGCCGGCATTGATCTTTCCATGCTGAAGGGCAGAACGCTTTTGAACCTGGACTCCGAAGAGGAGGGTATCTTCACTGTGTCCTGCGCAGGTGGCGCCCGTGGCACCATCAACCTTCCTGTGGAGCGCCGTATCGTTTACGGCCCTTGTGTTCGTTTGACCGTGGAAGGTCTCCAGGGCGGTCACTCCGGTGTGGAGATCCATAAAAACCGTGCCAATGCCAACAAGGTTATGGGCGAATTTTTGAGCCGTGTGCAGCAGCTGATGCCCGTGTGCATCACAAAACTGGAGGGCGGTGCCAAGGACAATGCCATTCCCAGAAGCTGTGAAGTCACACTGGTTGCGCTGGGGATGTATATTGAGCGGATCAACGGCGTGGCAGAGCAGCTGCAGAAGGAGATCCGTGAGAATTACGATGAACCCAATGCTGTTGTTCGTGGTGATGATGTGGATACCCTGGGCGGTAACGCATTGACAACAGAATGCTCCGGCAAGGTGATTGCTCTCCTCAATGCAGCGCCCAACGGTGTCCAGGCCTGGAGTCGGGATATTGAAGGTCTTGTGCAGACCAGCCTGAACCTGGGCATTGCCCGACTGGATGAGCAGCTGTCCCTTACCTTTGCAGTCCGCAGCAGCGTCAATTCCGAAAAGACAGAGCTGCTGGAAAAGCTGAAGGCACTGGCAGAATTTAATGGCGCATCCTATGAGCAGATGGGCGACTATCCTGCCTGGGAATATAAAAAAGACTCCCACCTGCGAGACACCATGGTGGCAGTCTATAAGAAAATGTTCCAAAAAGAACCCCAGGTCGTTGCTATCCATGCAGGACTGGAATGTGGTCTTTTAAGTGAGAAGCTTCCCGGACTGGACTGCGTATCCATCGGCCCGGAAATGCATGATATCCACACCTCCCGTGAGCGCCTGGGCATTGCCTCTGTGGCAAGAACCTGGGAGTTCATCCTGGAGATTCTAAAAAGCTTATAAGAAAAAAGGTTCCGACATCCGGTGGGTGTCGGAACCTTTTTATTTTTAGAAACGCATACGGGAAATGTAGCTTGCGCTGGATCGCCAGGTCTTGTTGATGCCGGAAATGGTCTCCGTCTCCAGCTCCTCAATGGAAGCAAGCTCACCGGAGAGATAGCTTTCCAAAACTGCCTTGGTGTCCTTCAGGCGCAGGATCGTGCCACCGAAATCGTGGGTGTACATTTCAATGCCGAAGCCCTTGTAGGACTTGCGCCACAGTGCCAGGAACTGGGGATAGAAGGTGTCAAACTCTGCCAGCAGCTTCGGGATCAGCTGATTTGCAGCCTTTTCCAGGAATGCACGGTCACCGGCCTTATAGGCAGGACGCAGACCGCCGAGCAGATGGGCACGCAGCATGGCGATGCGATACATGTTCAGGAAGAACTCACGGTGCGCATAATCCTTGTGGGCGTCAATAACGTCGTAGGCCTTCTTCATGGTCTCCAGTGCTGCTGCGTAATCCACATCAAAGCACATCAGGTCAATGAGCAGATCGCAGTAAACAAAGCCCTTGGCCAGGGAAGAGGCACCCTTATAGCCCATATAAATGTCGGAAATGGCATGATACAGCGCTTCATCCACACCGCAAAGTGTCTCGGAGGCTCTGTAAATGTCCTCGTGGGTGCATTTCTCACCCAGGTAACAGATTTCGGAGAATACAGTCAGTCCGGGCAGTGCCTGATGATAGTCGGCACCGTTGTTGCCGCTGACCCACAGTGTTGCGATGACGGTGTCCACGTTGTGGGCAAGGCAGGCACGCATAGCAGGCTCCATGGTCTTCAGGCTGTAAGTCAGGTTGGGAGCAAGACCGTCCCAGGTCCAGATACCGCCGCCGAAGCAGGTCTTGTTGGGGAAGCGGTCATGCTGGGTCAGCAGGGCATCGTACCACTCATAGGTATCATGATAGTAGTTCCAGAACACCAGGGAAACATCCTTGGGGGTGGAGGCGATCACCTCGTCGCTGACACGGTAATTCTCGTTGTACTGTCTGCCGTCATGGGAATCAAAGATCATGTCGGACCAGATCATGGGCTCATCAAAATACTTCTTGCTGATATCCAGAACCTTCTGCAGATGTTCCTGGTAGACCTCGGTGGCATCCCGATAGCCGTGAAGCTTCAGGTACTTGCCAAGACCCATACCGGCAGTTTCGTCCATACCCAGGTGAATGCGGTTGGTACGGAATGCCTTGCGCACAGCAGCCAGCTCTGCATCAATAAAGGCATAGGTAGCGTCCTCACCGGCAAGAAGAACGGTTTTGTTGTCGTTGGGAACGACAGCTTCTTTCATCTTGATATACTGCTCCAGGTGACCGAAGGTCTGGATGCAGGGGATCAGCTCCACGCCCATTTCGTAGCCGTAGGCATCAATTTCCTGCAGCTCTGCAATGGAGTATCTGCCACGGAGATAGCCGAACTTGGGATAGTCCTCCACCTCGTACATATCCTCTGTGTAGAGCATCAGCATATTCATGCCCAGTGCGGCAAGATAATCAATATAATCCTTAACCGCAGCCACGGTCATGACCTTGCCACGGGACATATCCAGCATGGGGCCGATGGTCTGAATGCGAGCTTTTTGGGTAAGCTCAAAAGCGCCGTTTTTGCTATGCATGGCAAGCTGGAAGCAGCAGCGTGCGTGCTGGGGCTTTGTGGTGTAGCCAAAGACAGCATTCTCGCCGTCATACTTAACATATACACCGTCAAACTCGGTGTGTTCAATTTTGCCGTTGAAGGTGTAGTTTAAAAGCTTGAAAATTTTCTTTTCCATACGTTACTCCTTACAGCAGCTCATCCAGTGCTTCCCGGAAGATCTTGCCGAAAATGTTATAGCCTTCCTGGTTGGGATGGACACGGTCAGCAACGAAAATGTCCTCACGAACCTTGTGGAAATCACCCACATCCTCGGGAGTCTCAAACAGCTCGGGCTGATTCCACAGACGAATGATCTTGGTATCATCGTGGGTCTGCTCGTAAATGTTGAGCATCTCAATGAAATTCTTGCGCTTGTTGACACCGTTGTTCCACTTGTCGGGCAGCTTGCTGTCCTTGCCGGAGGGCATGGGGTGAGGCTCTACCACAAACAGCTTGATGCCGGGGAAATCGGTTCTTGCCCAGTGAAGCATCTTGGAGAGGTTTGCCATGGTCTGCTCGGGACCGTAGCCGTACATGGCATCGTTTGCATAGGTGGCGATGACCAATGCGCGGGGCTCCCAGGGACGCACCATGCGGTCATAGAAATAAAGCTGCTCCTCGGAGGTGGAGGTGCCGAAGCCGTGGTTAACAACAGCCAGAGAGCCATCCTTCATGCGGATATCCTCATCCATACGGCGGTAACCCCACTTGGGGCTGCCCCAACGGGTGAAGAGGGAATGACCGTAGAACAGGATCTTGCCCTTTTCAATAGGCTCCTGCTCGTAGGCGATAATGGATTTTTCCAAGCTCTTTAAGTCCATAGGAATGTCAAACATATGTAATTACCTCTCTTTTATAAATATTCGTCCAAGAATTCTTTGAAATACTCTTTATAAAGGTCATAGCCTGCCTGGTTCAGATGGGTCTTGTCCTCGGCATAAATATCTTCGCGGACAATGAAGTTTTCCTTGTCCTCCGGCGTTGCGTAGAACATATCCCACTGGCGTTGGTCAATGAATGTCACATTGTCCTTCCGTGCACAGTATTCCTTCAGCAGCTGGTCATAGTGATTCAGAGAGCGGATGAAGTAATCCACTGTGCCGTTTCGCTTGGGATAGACGCAGCCGGAAAGGCAGAAGATCTTGATGTCCGGGAAATCTGCGGTGGCATAGTCACACAGAAGGGCAATGTAATGCAGTGTTTCCATGGGACTGTAGCAACGGGCGGGATCGTTGTTGAAGGCATTGAGAACCAACACACGAGGCGCCCAGGGCTTTACCAGCCGATCGTAGTTGTACAGAAGATCCAGTGTTGTGGAACTGCCGAAGCCGTGGTTGACAACAGCCAGGGAGCCGTCCTTCATGCGGATGTCCTCGTCTGCCCGACGGAAGCCCCATTTTTCTCCGCCCCAACGGGTGAAGAAGGAGTGACCGTACAGAAGGATCTTACCGGGGATCACCGGCTCATTTGCCAGCTTTTCCACGCTTTTTTCCAGATGCTTCAGGTTGTGCTTTGCACCGTACATAGCGTATTCTCCTTTGTATGTATTCTAATTGAAAGTATACCACGTTTTCGGGAAATGGCAATGTTTTTTTGTTGACAGTCCTGTGTTTTTTTAGTATTCTAGGCAAAAGGAGTGATTGCTATGAATGAAACACTGAAGATATTGAAAAACCGCTGCAGCACCAAAAAGTATACAGACCGTCAGGTGTCTGACGAGCTGCTGGATGCCATCCTGGAGGCAGGCCTTTACGCACCCTCGGGACTGAATAACCAGCAGGTGTACATGGTTGCGGTTCGTGACAAGGAAACAAGAGACCTTTTGGCAGAACTGAACACCGGTATCCGAGGTGCTTCTTCTGATATGTTCTACGGCGCACCCTGCGTGATCGTCGTCCTTGCAAACCCGGAAAACGGTACCTGGATTGAGGACGGAAGCGTTGTGCTGGGCAATCTTCTCAATGCAGCCAGCTCCCTGGGTGTTTCCAGCTGCTGGATCCATCGGGCAAGAGAAACTTTTGATTTGCCGGAGGGAAAGGCGCTGCTGAAAAAGTGGGGATTGCCGGAAAGTCTTCGTGGTGTAGGCAACTGTATTTTGGGCTATGGAGAGGGCGAACCCCAGAAAAAGCCCCGCAAGGACGGCAGAATTTTGAAAATTGATTGAAAAATAAAAGAAATTTATGCGGAATCGTGCATTTAGTATTGATAAATGCTTGAAGCTGTGCTACACTATTTGACAATATAATTTATATTGGAGGTAATTACTATGAATTACGGACGTACATTTAACTTCTCCGCAGGTCCCGCTATGATGCCGGAGCCGGTGCTGGAAGAGATCAAGGAAGAATTGCTCAACTACCGTGGAAGCGGTATGTGCGTTATGGAAATGTCTCACCGCAGCCCCGAGTTCCAGCAGATCGCCGATGAGGCAGAGCAGGATCTCCGTGATCTGATGGGCATTCCCGATAACTACAAGGTTCTGTTCATCCAGGGCGGCGCAACTCT
>JAFYNQ010000073.1 GCA_017548065.1 Oscillospiraceae bacterium | reverse complement strand
TATCCAGGTGGATTCCCGTACCTTTGAAGCAAGAGAGCTGACCAAGGTCACCAAGGTGGGTGGTGTCTGCCCCCACAACCTGGATCCCCATATCACCAGCATTGCCCCTGCCCGTGTGGTGTTTTTCCTTGGCTGCAAAAACGTGCTGGTGGAGGATGTGACCATGCGCAACCAGCCCGGCAGCTGGAGCTACTGGCTCTGCGACTGCGAAAATGTACATTTCCACCGTGCCCAGATTTTGGCGGCTGTGGATATCCCCCACAATGACGGCATCCACATCAACTGCTGCCGCAACGTGAATATCTCCGACTGCAACATCACCAGCGGTGATGACTGCATCGTTGTCCGTGCCTACTCTGCGGTGCTGCTGAAAAACACCGTGTGCGAAAAGGTCTCCGTCACCAACTGCAATCTCACCAGCCACACCTGCGGTGTACGTTTGGGTTATATCAACGACGGTGTGATGCGGAACATGACCTTCTCCAACCTGAACATCACCGAATCCTGCTTCGGCATCTGCATGCGCCTGCCCGGTAACCCCAACCCCGAGCGTATGTCCGACCAGGGCGAAGAAGCAACGCTGATCGAGAACATCAGCTTTAACAACATTGTCATTGACCGCAGCTACCGCATCCCCGTGCGTATTGACATTGAGGAGCATTGTCTCTGCACCTCCATCCGCAACATCTATTTCTCCAACCTCCATGCCCGTTGTGCCCAGATGCCCCGTGTCTGCGGACGTGCGGATTGCCATGTGCAGAACATCTATTTCTCCGACTGCCATTTCACCCAGCTGCCTTATGAGGAGATCCCCACCAAATTTGCCCAGCGCTTCGGCGCAGTGAACACACCGCTGCTGCCGGTAACCATTCGGTATGCAGACAACGTGGTGATGAATAACACAACATTTACGGTACTGTAATAAAAGCCGCCTGAAGGGTTTTCCTTCGGGCGGCTTTTTGATGTTTATTTTCCGGGCGGCATAATTGCCTCCCCTACAAAGGGTCATTCGCAGACAGCGCCAAGCAGACCGTCTTTGTGGAGGGCGTTCAGGAGAACGGTTTTGATCTCGTTGGGGCAGACGGGTTCTTTTACGTAGACTTTTACGTAATTGGGGGTATGTCCCACGAAGAATTCCCCTTCCGGCTCTTCAAAGAGAACCTGCGCTTCTGTTCCCACCTGGGCGGCTCTGTAAGCTTCGGACATTTTGGTTGCCACGGTGATGGCACGGCGGCTGCGGTCTTCCTTCACCGCATTGGGGTGCTGTCCCGGCATTTTATCTGCCGGTGTGCCGGGGCGACGGGAATAGGGGAAAATGTGCATATCCGCAAAATTACATTTTTGGATAAAGCCAAGGCTCTCCTCAAATTCCTCCTCGGTCTCTCCGGGGAAGGCCACGATCATATCCGTGGTCACAGCGCAGCCGGGGAAATGGCGCTGGAGAAGCTGCACGCTTTCCAGATATCTTGCGGTATCGTATTTCCGCTTCATCCGCTGTAGCACCGTATCGCAGCCGGACTGCATGGAAAGATGGAACTGGGGACACAGATTGGGAAGCGTTTTCAGCTTCTGGCAAAACTCTTCCGTCACAATGCGAGGCTCCAAAGAGCCAAGGCGCACACGCAAACCGGGTACAGCCTGACAAATGGCAATCAGCAGCTCTGTCAGCGGCGGCTTGCCCGGCAGGTCAACACCCCAGGAGGCAATTTCAATGCCGGTGACCACCAGCTCCCGGTAGCCCTTTTCCGCCAGCTCCTTTGCCTGCGCCACTGCCAGCGCCAGGGGCGCAGAGCGCACCGGGCCACGGGTGTAGGGGATGATGCAGTAGGTACAGAAATTCACGCAGCCGTCCTGCACCTTCAGCATGGCACGGGTACGTCCCTCCAGACCGCCGGGGGGCAGAATTTCAAAGCTGCGGCGCTTCAGCGCTGCATCCAGCTGCTGACGGGGCTTACGGTCAGCAGCTGTTTTCAACAGCTGCTGCAAAAAGGCTTCCCGCTCACCGCTGCCGCCGATCACGTCCACCTCCAGCTTTTCCACCGCTTCCGGCGCCTGCTGGCTGTAGCAGCCGCAGACCGCAATAATGCTGTCAGGATGCTCCCGACGGCAACGGCGGATCACTGCACGGTTCTTCTTATCCGCCACAGCGGTGACGGAACAGGTATTGATAATATAGATATCGCAATCTGCTTCAAAGTCTGCGATCTCGTGTCCCAGGCCGCTTAACAGCTGCTCCAGCGCCTGGGTCTCATACTGATTCACTTTGCAGCCTAATGTGTAAAAACCAATTTTCATAGTCATTTTTACCAAATTTTATATGCCATTTTTGTGAATATCGTCAAATCGTCATCTTGTAATCTTTCCCATATCTGCTATAATGTGTCCGTAACGCATTCTTTGCCCCCCTTGAACGATTTTATTCAGGAGAACAAACATGCATCATTTCAACATTCACATCCAGTCATTTCACCAGGTACGGGAATTTGTGTCCCTGGCCATGGTTCAGCCCTTTGACGTGCTGGTGGGAAATGACAAGCAGCAGATCAACGGAAAAAGCTTTATGGGTATGTTCAGTCTGGACTATGCCCGTCCCGTTCGGGTCAGCGTAAGATGCTCCGATGAGGAGTTCTCCCGCTTCCGCACAGCAGCTTCCCGTTTTCTTGTCTGACGTATAAGTGATATTGCGAAGCCTTTCCTTTGAAGGGCTTCGCAATTTCCTTTTTATGGGGTTTGGGGGCAAAGCCTGCCCCCGTATTACTCTTTGTTGGCGCTGGGCTTATTGTGGTGACGGAAGCGGCGGCGGTGGTTGCGTCTGGGCTTGTCCCCGGACTTTTCCTCCTTGGGCTCGGCAGCTTCCTCGGTCTTGGTCGCTTCCTGCTTGGGCTGCGGCTTCTTCTTAGGCTGCTGCTTCTGCTCCTGCTTGGGCGCTTCCTCCTGCACCTTCTGCTCAGCCTTGGGCTTCCGGCGATTCCGTCTGGACTTGCCGGAGGATTCTTTCTCCTCAGGCTTTTCCGCAGGAATGGGATGCTCCTCGGCAATGGTCTCGGTGCTGTAGCGGAAGCGGATGGAATCCAGCTGCTGCAGCTCCTCTTCACTCAAAAGCTTCCGTCTCCGCTTGCCGCCGGAGATGGGGGTCAGATCCTTGGGAATGGGAGGATCGTTCTTCTTTGCCTTGCCGCTACGCAGCACAGCGATCTCGGAATTGGCATAGGTGCCGATGACCTCGGGGGAGTCCTCCAGGCGCACCTTCACACGCTGGCGCAGCAGCTCCACATCCACGATGGTACCCTGACCGTCGGGCGTGTCCACGAAGGAGTCCTTCTTGGGGCTGTTGCGGATCAGGTCTTCATAGGCATCCTGCTCGTATTTCAGGCAGCACATCAGTCTGCCGCAGGTGCCGGAGATCTTTGTGGGGGAGAGACTCAGGTTCTGTGTCTTTGCCATTTTGATGGACACCGGCTGGAAATCATCCAGGAAGGTGGCGCAGCAGAAGGGTCTGCCGCAGATACCCAGACCGCCCACCATCTTTGCCTTGTCACGGACACCGATCTGCCGCAGCTCAATACGGGTATGGAAGGTGGATGCCAGGTCACGCACCAGCTCACGGAAATCCACACGCTCATCGGCGGTGAAAAAGAAGAGGATCTTGGTGCCGTCAAAGGAGCATTCGGCGCTGACCAGCTGCATATCCAGCTGATGCTCCAAAATCTTCTCTGCGCAGCAGATGGCTGCCTTCTTTTCCTTGGCACGGTTCTCCTCGGCAATACGCTCGTCTTCCTCTGTGGCAATACGCAGCACCGGGCGCAGGGGCGCTACCACGTCCTTGGTGGGGATGCGGTGGTTACCGGCGGTACAATAGCCAAATTCCGGGCCACGGGCCGTGTCCATGACCACGTGCATGCCGGCCTTGCAGACATGACCTGCAGGGGCAAAATAATAAATTTTCTGACCGGGACGGAACTGGATGTCCACCACTTCCGTATATTCCGGCTTCTTGATCTCTTCGCTCATTGTTTACTCCTTGTTATCGCAGGACCCATGACAGCCAGCCGCAGATGGCGGCTACCGACACATTGCCCTGGGTATATTCGATGGCTTTCTGAATGCAGCGGTGCGCTTCCAAAAGCTCCTGACCGCTGCGCTGGGAGGACATCTGCCTTGCCGCCTCCGACAGCACCTTGCTGCCGCTACGACAAATCAGCGCCTGCTGCAAAATTTCCGCCCAACGGTTCATGGTGGAGAGGAATTGCTCACGCTTCCACTTTTCCATGGACAGCAGCGCCTGCAGCAACGCCATGGTATCCCGGTGGGTCATGCCTGCCAGGAAGCCCTTTGTCTGACTGTCTGCCTCCATGCCCTGGTTCATCAGCTCCAGCGCCTGTCCCAGGTAACCGCCACTGCGGTCAAGGGCAGCTGCCAGCGTCTCCTCGTCAGCCTGGGGATACGCCTGCCGCAGCCGGGGCAACAGCTCCGAAGCGTTCAGGGGCAGCAGGTTCAGCTCCGTACAACGGGAGCGGATGGTAGGCAAAATCTTCTCCGGGTTATCCGTCAGCAGCATAAACACACCGTAGGACGGCGGCTCCTCCAGCACCTTCAAAAGGGCATTGTAGCCCTCATTTCGCAGCTCCTGGGGGAACATGTAGACCTTCTTTTCCGCCTCGTTGGGACGGATGAAAATATCCTCACGGTACGCACGCACCATTTTTACGGGCACTTCTTTATGCTCCGGGTCAACCACCGTGATAAAGTCCGGGTGGGTGTCCGCCATGACCTTGCGGCAATGGTCGCAGGTAAGGCAGGGCTTCCGCTCTCCCTGACAGACGGCGGCAGCGCCGATGAGTCGGGCAAGGGTCTTTTTACCGCTGCCCCGGGGGCCGGAGATCAGGTAGAAATGAGAAAGCTTTCCCCGGCTGACACTGTTTTTCAAATTTTCACGTAGCCGGTGATTTCCCAAAAGCTTATCAAAGCCCATACTGACCTCCTGCGCAGATAATATCATGGCATGATAATTATAGCCGCAAAATGCGAAAATAGCAAGCAAAAAATAGCATTTGCCTGACGCATATTGCCTGATGACAATGAATTGCCTTGCGGCATGAATTGGCTATGCCATGATTTGCCTTACGGCATGAATTGCGCCTTGCGGCGCATTGTTTCGGGCAATTCAAATCATGGAACGAAGCGAGAAATCATGATGCGTCAGCATCAATTCATGCCGCCAAGCGGCAATTCATCCACTGCCGCAACGCATAACCGCACCCCACGTAGGGCAGAGTGCAGAAAGCCTTCCCCTGGGGGAAGGTGTCGCCGCCGTCAGGCGGTGACGGATGAGGGATGACATAATGCGCGTAATGCAAAAACCTTATTGCCTGACGGCAATGTGATTTTGTGCCAAAATCACCGGAACGCTGAGGGCAGCGTTCCCACAATTCTTAATTCTTAACTCTTAATTCCTAACTACCTCTCCACTCTCCACTCTCAATTCTCAACTCTTAATTTTTAACTCTTAACTAAAAAGGGTCAACCTTTTTATGGTTGACCCTTTTTGTATATTTACTTGATGCTTTCCACAGCTGCGTGGGCGGCTGCCTGAAGCTCCTCTACGGTGATCTCGGCGTTGAGGCCGAAGGTTTCTCCTCCGTAGGTGTAGGTGGGAACGTAGGTGTTGCCGATGACGCTCATACCGGTGATGGTCTCAAACCACACACAAGCGTTCAGATACTGACCGCCACCGATATCGCCATCGTGGTAGTAGTCACCTGCGTGGGGATCGTCACCGTCTGCCTTGCCCAGGCGGTCACACATTTCGTCATAGCCACCGTCACGAATGATCTCCCAGGCGATGCCGGAGGGAACTCTGGGGATTCCGTACTGCTCGCACACAGCCAGGGAGAATTCCTCCTGACGGGCGGCGTAGGTCTTCTGTGTTTCTGTGGTCAGGCACTGGTAGGAAGAGGTGTTGTAACCCTTCTGGTATGCCCAGGTCTGATGCCAGTACAGCTGTGCGCTGGGGAAGCGATCCCGCAGGTAGGGGATCAGGGCATCCCGGTAGGTCTTTGTCATCTCCAGACCCTCGGCGGCGGAGATGTGACGCAGACGGGAGGAGACCTCCTGGATGGAGAGGATATCCCACTCACCCTGTGCCAACGCCCACTCAAGACTTACATCCTTTGTGGAAACACGGCCGTTTTCATCCACATTATAGAAGGTATAGGGTGCGTCATCCGTCTGCCACCAGGTGTAGTGCTGCTCCAGGGAGCAACCGCCGTAGTACAGGTTGCAAACACGCATCTTCACGCCGGCAGCCTTTGCAATGGCATACAGCTCCTCGGTGAAATAGGTACAGAAGGAGTTGCCGATCATCAGCACGTCAATGACACCGTCATCCTCCGGGGTGGGGATCTCCTTCAGCTCCCAGGCGCCCATAACCTCTGCCCACTGCTCATAGAAGGCACGGGCAGGACGGGTGTTTCTGCCGAACTGCTTGGGGCTGGTTTCAAGCAATGTATCCAGCGTCTTCAGCACAGAGTAAACGCTGTAGTAAATATCGTCGCCGTAGCCGGGGGCATCGGAGGTCAGCACAGTGCCGTCTTTCAGCTTCATGTAGGCAGTGGCAAAGATATTTGCCTTGGCGTTCCAGTCATTCTGCCGGGCATCGTTATCCTCTGCCAGGATGCCCTCAATGATGACACCGGGCTTCTTCTCGCCGCTGACCATGTCTGCAGCGGCAAACTCTGTCCACAGATTCTCACCCTCGGTGGCAAAGTCGCCATCGGGCATATCGGTCAGGCTCACTGCCATGCCGTAGGTATCCAGCATGGCCTTCACGGTATCGTCTGCGCCCCAGGCGCCAGTGTAGTACAGACCGTTTGCCGCAGGACGGATGTTCACGTTGGTCAGCTGCAGTGCAATGCGGTGCGCCTTGTTGTCCAGGACCAGGTAGCGGTTGCCGTTGGGTGCGGTGTGATCCTTGGAAACGGTGGTCTCGGCCGCCACAGTGGCAGTACCTTCCGGCTCTGTGAAATCATCGCCGGTGCTGTCCATCAGCTTCAGGGTGTAAGCGCCGGAAACGGTGACATTGCAGCCATTCATATCCACTGCGCAATCCTTTGTCAGGACGATTTCCGTATCAGCCAGAACCTTCACATAGGAATTTTCGTCGCAGGCAGCGATGGCTTCTTCCACGGAATCAAAGCCTTCTGCATTGCCGTTTGCATCCATGACACAAACAGAGCCAAGACCCAGCTGACCGTTCACAGCCTTCAGCAGAGGCATATCTTCCAGGTTCTCCAAACGGATGGAAGCATTCAGCACGGTGCATTCGGTGTTGGTAATGGGGTTGCCGTAAACGGGGTCGCTCAGGTGGCTGCTATTGACGTAGAGATCAAAGCTTGCCTCACAGCTTTCGCCAATGACCAGGCGCTGCTGCTTGTCTGCGGAAGACATATAAGCATCCTTACCGTAAGTTGCTTCGCCACCCAAAATGGTCACGTCATCCAGGAAAGTAACACCCTTACAGGAAATATTGCCGCCGTAGTTTGCCTTGCCGCCGACGAGCATAGTGCCCATGCCCAAGCGGGTATAGTTGTTGCTGGTAGCAGAAGCATTGCCGGCGTTGGCATAGATATTGCCGCCGTAGCCGCCGGTTGCAGAGCCAAAAGCAAATTCTGTGTTCTTAATATCACAGCGACCGTTATTGGCCAGCAGGTTACCGCCGTTGCCGGTGGTTGCCACGCCGCCGTAAAGATAGCAGTCTTTCACAAGAATATCCGTATTGGTGGTGGCAAAATACAGATTACCGCCCTTAACAGAAGTACCTCCCAGCAGCACACAGCCGTCCAGTGTCATTTGACCCTTGCCGGAGAAGTTCACGTTACCGGCATAGCTATCAGCAGAACCGCCGCTAAACAGGCAGTTTTCTACGTTGATGGTATACTGCTGGATGTCCATATTACCGGCAGACTTGGTAGCATGACCGTCACGGAATGCGCAATCACGCATCTCCAGTGTACCCTTGGCATTGGAAGTACCGTCGGAGTACAGACGCAGGTTACCGCCGATTGCAGCCTTACCGCCAACGAAAATACCGCCGGTGATAGAGATCGTGTTATTATAACCGGCATAGACAGTACCGCCGTATTGGGTATTGCCGCCGATAAACATACCGCCGGAGATATTCAGAACCTTGTCATTGTTGTACATGACAATTGCGCCGCCGTTATACTCGGCATTTTCGTAAGCAGAGGCATCAAAAGTGCCGCCGTAGATATTCAGTACGCCACTGTTAAAGAGAACAGCGCCGCCGTTTACAACACGCTTGTCGCTTACCTTGTAAACGTACTTACCGCCATAGATATTCAGGTTAGAGCCTTCGTTGAAGATAACGCCGCCACCCTGGGCATCGCTGCCGTCACCGCTGACAACAGAGCCGCCGCAGGAGTCCAAAAGTGTCAATGTGCTGTCAGGCACATCGCCCTTACCGGGGTGGAGATAGAAAGCACGATAGCTGCCGCCCAGGTCAAAGCCGTTCAGGTCAAGGACAACGTCTGCAGAGGCCAGGGCCGTGCTGTTTCTGTAAGCGCCTGCACGGTACTGAATGAAGCTGCTGTAATCCTGGGTCAGGTAGTAGTGACCGGTTGCCATGTGCTTGCCGGTGCAGGTGGGATCGGTATCCTCGTCTGCATCGTGGTAGCACTCCTGCACCACAGAACCGGTGGTACTGAAAGCAGACCATGCCACCTGGGTATTACAGTGGGGGCAGTAGCCGGAGACAGTGCCGTCCTCTGCCTGCGCACCCACAAGACCCTCGTCCGTCTCGGTGATCACAGTGCGCAGTGCGCCCTTGAAATATGCGGCATTGACGCTGCCCTTGGTGAACAGAGCGCCTGCATTGACGTAAATCTCGGAGCCTTCCGTAAGGCCGGAGAAATCTACCTTGGCCGTCACACCATCTGTATGCATCAGATTCAGGCCGGTATTCAAAAGACCGATGGTGACCTTGTTTTTGAAGGTGATGGTGCCACGGGTGATGCGCACATCACCGGTAAAGGAGCAGTTATCAATGGTTAACTTGGCATTGCTGTTGATGGTCGCCAGGTTGCCGCCGGAATTTTCAGCGGTGCCGCCGAAGACAACACAATCCTTCACGGTGTGTGTGCCGCTGCCCAGGAACAGGTTGCCGCCGTTGTACTTGGTATAACCGCTGTAAATACGGCAATTTGTGATCTGGGAAGTGCCGGCATAGGCGCAGATGTTACCGCCGCCGTTGGACGCGCCATGGGCTTCGCCGTAAGCAACGTCCACATTTTCCATGACCAGGTTGCCGCCGGGCTGCAGGATGTTACCGCCGTAGCTGCCGGACACGCCGCCCCAAATCTGGCAATTCTCAATTACGGTATTGCCCAAACTGTAAATCGCACCGCCAACACCGCTGGCAGTGCAGCCGTAAATGCCGCCGCCCAGAATTTCCAGGTTGCCCTCTGCACGGACAGCAAAAGCGCCGCCCCTTGCAGCAGTGGTTTCTACGATCTTGCCGCCGTACATACGGAAGGTACTGCCGGCTGCGATGACAGCCACACCGCCGTCAGCGCCGCCGTTTTCGCCCTGCTGCACAACCGTGCCGGAGTACAGTTCAAACAGACCGCCGGCAGCTGCGCCCTCTTCCTTGGACACCATCATCAGGCCGCCGTTGCCGGTGCCGGTGGGCTTGGCGGCAAACAAACCGCCACCCACAGTATCCATTACTGCCATATAGCCGTAAATCAGGAAGAGTCTGCCCTCTTCTGCAGTGGTCAAGGTGTGACCGCGCAGGTCAAGGACCACTTTCTTTTCATTGCTTACGGAATACTGCTTTGCCTGGAGATAGTCATCCTCCAGGTAGAAGTGACCGGTTGCCACAGAGCCCACGGTATTCACATCCCAGGGCTCCCATTCCACGTCTGCCAGGCTTGCGCCACAGCCGCAGGGGCAAGCGCTTTCCGGCGCCGTCACGTTTTCCTGCTTTTCTTCCTTTGCGTAGGTCGGCATGACCACCATGGACAGAACCATGGCCAAGGCCAGCACAAGACCGAAAACTCGTTTCAGCATACTTTTTCCTCCTATGCGTATAGTCATGACCATTTTACACGCATTCTCTGCAAAAAGCAATGGTATTCTCTCAGAAAGTCCATTCAGCAGGGGAGTGTCTACGAATCTCATTGACAAAGAAGCGTTATATTATATAATGTATACCAAGAACACATCCCGGAGGGGTTTTATGGATAGAAAGAAACATATTCTGCTTTTGACCACCGGCGGTACCATCGCCTGCGCCAAGGGCAGTGAGGGGCTGGAGCCCCAAAGCGCCGCCATTATGGCGCACTCTTTGGACAGACTCCGCCATTATTATGCGATCACCGTACGGGAGCTGCTGTGCCTGGACTCCTCCAACATCCGTCCTGCGGAGTGGCAGCTGATCGCAAGAGAGGTCTTTGCCGCTGCCCCCGACTTTGACGGCATCGTCATCTCCCACGGCACGGATACCATGGCTTACACCGCTTCTGCGGTGACCTTTATGCTGCCGGGGCTGCAAAAGCCGGTGGTATTTACCGGCTCTCAGCTGCCGCTGACGGAAGAGCTGTCCGACGGCCCGGACAATCTGCGCACTGCCTTTGCCATGGCCGCCTCCGGGGAGGCCGGTGTTTTCGTGGCCTTTGACAGAAAGGTGATGCTGGGCTGCCGTGCGGTCAAGGTGCGTGCCTCGAATTTCTCCGCTTTTGAAAGCGTGAATGCACGCTATGTTGCCACGGTTTCCAGCCAGGGCCTTGTGATCGACAGGTCTGCGCTGCCCACCCCCCAGGGTGCGCCCCGGCTGCTGGAAAATGTCAGCCAGACCGTGTTTCTTCTGAAGCTGACCCCGGGATTGTCCCCGGAGATCTTCTACGCCCTGAAGGATCTTGGCTACAAGGGCATCGTCATTGAAGCCTTCGGTCTCGGCGGCATGACAGTGCTGGGCAGAGGTCTTGCCGGTATCCGCAGCGCCGTGGAAAGCGGCATCAGCGTGGTGGTCACCACCCAATGTCTCTATGACAGCGCCGACCTGGAGGTTTATCAGGTGGGCACAAGCCTTTTGGAGCTGGGTGTTATCCAGGGCAGAGATATGACCTCGGAGGCCGCTATGACAAAGCTCATGTGGGCGCTGGGACAGAACATGACCCAGGCAGAGATCGCAGCGCTGTTCCAAAAAGACCTGGCAGGCGAGATCACGGTGAGCAATTAAGGCACCAGCCGACAGAAAATGCTGCATCCGGAGCTTGCCACGTCGCTTCGCGCCTCGCAACGACAGGAACCCATTGCTTTTTTATGGTTTTGGGTTTATACTAGTAGTATCTAATCAGGAGGTATTGTTATGGATCCTATTTATGTTACCGGTCACCGGAATCCGGATACGGACTCCATTGTGGCGGCTATGGCCTATGCAGCGCTGCGAAATGCGCTGGGCGACAGAGAATACGAAGCTGCCTGCCTCGGTCGGGTGTCCGACGAGACACAAGGTGTTTTGAACCGCTTCGGCTTCCGTCCCCCCAAGCTGATCACCAGCATGCACACCCAGGTGCAGGACCTGGAATTTGATACACCGCCGCTACTCAACGCCGGTGTTACCGTAGGCAGAGCCTGGAAGATCCTGCAGGCAGAGAAAAACATCTCCGCCGTACCCGTTGCCAACGAGGACGGCACGCTTTACGGCATGCTCTCCCGTGAAAATGTGGCAAGCTACAACATGAGCCAGGTCTCCTCCGGCTATCTGGATGCGGTGCCGCTGTTTAACGTGGTTTCCGTGCTGGACGGACGGATCCTCAACGAGGCAGGCGACGATATCGATGCCATTTCCGGCGAGGTCACCGTTGCGCTGCCCCAATCCCAGGAGAATCTGCTGTTTAACGATCCCAACGCCATCGTCATCTGCGGCGACCAGCCGGATATGATCCGCAGAGCCCTGGAAATGAACGTCAACTGCGTGGTGCTGTGCCAGGCAGAGCTGCCGGAAGCACTGCTGCAGCTGCCCACCAAGACATGCATCATCGCCACCCCCTACGACGCTTACCGCACTGTGCGGCTGATCTTCCAATCCGCTCCCATCGGCAGAATTTGCCGCACCGAGGGTCTCACCTGCTTCCACCTGGAAGACCGTGTGGACGAGGTTAAGGAGACAGTGCTGAAATTCCGTGATCCCTGCTATCCCATTCTGGACGAAGAGGAAAAGGTCGTGGGCGTTCTCACCCGTTACCATCTGCTCCGTCCCCGGAGAAAGCGTGTTGTACTGGTGGATCACAACGAGATCTCCCAATCCGTCCCCGGTCTGGAGGAGGCGGATATCCTGGAGATCATTGACCACCACCGTCTGGCGGACATTCAGACCAGCAACCCCATTTACGTCCGCAACGAGCCGGTAGGCTCTACCAACACCATCATCGCCAGCATGTTCCAGGATCGTGGTCTGATGCCCTCTGCAAAAATGGCAGGCATGATGGCTGCTGCCATTATCTCCGACACCGTCATGTTCAAGTCTCCCACCTGCACCGAGCGTGACCGCCGCACCGCAGAGCGCATGGCACGTATTGCCAACGTGTCTTTGGAGGAGCTGGGACGTGAGATCTTCTCCACCGCTGTGGAAAACCGCACCGCCGAAGACCTGATGCTGTCGGACTACAAGGAATTCCACATCGCCGGTCACGATCTGGCCGTTGCCCAGGTCACCTGCGTGGACTCTCCCCGTATGCTGGAGCGAAAGGCAGAGTTCCTGGAGATCATGGACAGAATCGCCGAGGAGAAGGGCTTCTCCATGGTGATCCTCATGCTCACCGACGTGCTGATGGAAGGCACCCACCTGATCTACCGTGGCAAGGACGAGACCATCCGTCAGGCCTTCAACATCCAGCCCAAGGACAACACCGTATTCCTTCCCCGGATCATGAGCCGCAAAAAGCAAGTGATCCCCATGCTGTCCGCCCTCTGGGGCTAATAAAACCTCCCCCCGATGCCACCGCATCGGGGGTTTCCATATCCTATGCAATGCGATAAAACGATCCTCTATTCTCTAAAACACATTCTGCAGAGCATAACGAATCCTGCAGACAAGCCATCGCATACTTAAAAATTTTACAATTAGGGGGCAGACAAATGGAGAAAAGTGTGTTATACTGTAGGCTGATATGGTATAATACTACGAGAATGCTCTTTCAAAGGAGGCTGTTCTTTTATGAAATATTGGATCGGTTATCTTGTTGCGGCGGTATTTGCGGCCATTACCTGGGCGCTGAATCAGTTCGCCGCTGCCCATCAGATGCTGGTGGATATGATCTACCCCTACGTTTCCCGTATGATCGTCACCACCCTGGCTGACTGGAATGCCGGTGGCAGTCCCGTTTATCAGGCGCTGCTGCTTTGGGGCATCCTGATCCTGGTGGTCACCGCTGTGCTGATGTTCATTTTCAAATGGAATTTCTTCCAGTGGCTGGGCTGGGTGCTGGCAACCATCAGCTGTGTGGTGCTGCTGAACACCGGCATCTACGGACTGAATGCCTACGCAAGCCCCCTGGCAGATGACATGAGTCTTGCCATCACCGACTACACCGTTTCCGAGCTGAACGAAGCCGCTGTGTATTTCCGTGACCAGGCAAACGAGCTGGCAAAGCAGGTCTCCCGTGACGGCAACGGCGACACCGAATTCGGCACATTTGAAGAAATGGCTGCCCTGGCAGCTGACGGCTACGAAGCCCTTACCTATGATGACGCTATCTCCGTCTTTGCAGGCTCTACGGTGCCGGTGAAAAAGCAGGGACTGTTTGCTTCCAAGGGTGATACGGGCATGACCGTTGCCCTCACCGGCGAGGCTACCGTGAACCCCAAGGTGCCGGAGGCAGCTATGCCCTTTGCCATGTGCAAGGAAATGGCGCACCGTATGTGCATCTACTCCGATGCAGATGCCGTATTTGCTGCATTCCTGGCTTGCTCCCGGAACGAATCCATCAACTTTAAATATTCCGCCTATCTCATGGCTTACTACTACTGCTACGAGGCACTGTCCTCCATTCCCACCACCACCGCAAAGGCCTGCGCTGAAGCCACAAACGGCGGCGTGAACCAGCTGCTGAAGAACGATCTGAAGGACGTTACCGCTTTCTTCGGCAAGACCGAGGCCTCCAAGAAGCAGACCCACAACCTGCGCACCGGCGACACCCGTACCTCCCAGGACCAGGATCTTGTGAACTTCTCCCAGTACACCAGCGCCACCGACCTGTTCGCCAGCTGGTACATTGAGAATTACATTCTGCCCCTGCACCGTGAAGAGGAGACCACCTTTGATCCCATGGATCCCACCCAGGTGGATCTCACCACCACTGTGGTCACCACCCCTGCGGAAGGCTGATGGAAATGAAAAATGCCCTGCAGGCAGGGCTGCCCCAACTGGGGCTGGACTTATCCGATGCCACCTGTGACACACTGTGCGCCTTCGGTCACGCTGTGATCAAGCAAAACGAGGTGATGAACCTCACCGCCATTACCGAACCTACCCAGGTGGCAAAGCTGCATTTGCTGGACAGCCTTTCTGTGCTGTCAGTGATGCCCCTGGCAGGCAAAAAGGTCATTGACGTGGGCTGCGGCGCCGGCTTCCCCGGTGTGCCGCTGAAAATCGCCTGCCCCGAGGCAAAGCTGACCCTGCTGGATTCCCTGGGCAAGCGTATGACCTGGCTGGAGACGGTGCTTCCCACCCTGGGTGTGGAGGCAGGCTGCGTCACCGCCCGTGCAGAAGAGGCTGTTGCCACCTGCCGTGAGCAGTATGACGTTGCCACCAGCCGCGCTGTGGCAAGACTCAACATTTTGCTGGAGCTGACGGCACCCTTTGTAAAAGTGGGTGGCTACGTGCTGGCCATGAAGGGAGCTGCCGCCAAGGAAGAGCTGGCAGAGGCAGAAAAAGCCATCCGCACCTTGGGTCTGCAGCTGGAAGCTGTGAAAGAATTTCCCATTGATGACACCGCCCATGCGGTGATCGTCCTGAAGAAAGTCCGACCCACACCTCCCAAGTACCCCCGGCGCTATGCAAAAATCAAGCAAGCACCCCTATAAATCACACGCAGGACGGAGCTTCCGTCCTGCGTTTTTTCAATATCTTGTAATTTCCCACATTTTCTTTCTCTACATCTTGTGTTTCGACAGACTTCGCAGAGAAAAGAGGGTATTATGTAGAAGCGTACCCGGGGTCAAGATGCACCAACACCACCGTGGCATCGTCCTCTTCCCCGAAGGCTGTGCAGGTCAGCAGGCTCTTTGCCAGCTCCCCCGGCGACAAAGCGCCCATGTTCAGACAGCAATGCAAGGCTTCCTCTTCTCCCACACCGTCGCTGACAAGCACCAAGGTCTCCCCCCGGCGCAGGGACAGCTGATAGGCCACATCCCGGTTATCCTCCACGGAAAGTCCCGGGGGTGGCCCGGCTGTCCCGATTTTTTCCGTTCCGGCGGCAGAGATCAGGTAGCTGGGTACTGCGCCCCATTTATAAAGCCGACCACGTCCCGTGTCCAGCTGCAGCTCCAGCAGCTCCACCGTCACCGCACCTGCCCGGGAGCGCAATGCGCAAAGGCTGTTAAGGCTGCGTAGTGCGTGTTCTGCCGGATAACCGGCGGTAAGCAGCCGCCGCAGCAGCTTCTGGGCGCTTTTTGCCTCCTGGACTGCGCCGCTGCCGGTACCCATGCCGTCGCAGAGGATCACATAGTACCGACACCCCACCCCGGCAAAGGACAGCACACGGTCACCGTTTTCCGACTCCGGGCGGTTTGCATAGATGGCCACTCTTGGCGAGAACTGCTGGACGGTGCTGTCTGTCCTCTGCGCCAGCTGGTCGGACAAATCCTGCAAATATTCTCCCAAAAAACGGTACTGCTGGATCACCGCCGAGCGGTACTCCTGCTGCCGCTGACGGTCTGCACGAATTGACCGCAGCTGCTCCTGCCCACGGTGCAGCTCTGCCAGCAGCCGTCCGCTTTTCCGGCAGCAGATGGGAAGCTCCTCCACCGCCAGCAAGGGTTTATGGAGCAAAAGTCCCGTCAGCTGCTGCAAACGGTGGCTGTCCTTACACCCCCGACGGCAGGGGCAGCCGTTGCAGGCACGCTCCGCTGCCCGTGTTACCAACGCATCCTCATCCACCGGCGGCTGCTGCACCTCCAAAAGCAGCTGCTGGGATTGCAGCAATGCTCCAGCCGCCATTTCCAGCCGCACCTGCGCCACCCCCGTCTCACCCCGTCGGGAGGGAACCGGCGTTGCCATGGGGATCAAGCCCCCCACAATGCCGCCCACCGCCAAAGCCGGCAGCGGCAGCAGAGAAAACTGCCCGGTCACCGCCATGACAAAAAGGCAGCACAAAAAAGGGAAGAGGCAAGCCAGCTTTTTGGGGTAACCCGGCAGGAAGCGGATCAGGTAGCCGGCGCACAGCACCGCTGTCATAGGCACCGGGCAGACCCCGGACAGATCCAGCGCCACACCTGCCAGCGCCGCCATAGGAAATGCCCCCCTCACCGCCAGTGCGCCGCCTGCCACCACCCCCAGGCTCAGCCAGGGGAAGGGTGCGATCTGCGCCAGCGCCAGCACACCCAATCCGCAGGCCAGCCAATCACGGATGGGATGCCGTGACTCTGTGACACGGCAAAACAGCCAGGTTGTTCCAAGCCCCAGGCACACCCGAAGCAGGTACACCGCCACCGGCGTGCCGTCCATGAGCCAGGTCTGAAACAGCACCCCCATGCCGGAGACCGTAAGTCCTGCCACCGCAGGCAGCAAAAGAGGTGTTTCCCGTTCCACCCGACGGTTTTTAAAAATCAGCGTTGCCCCAAGACCGAAAACGCACCAGGCGACCCCTTGCAGTCCCGCTTTTCCCCAAAACAGCAGGTAACCGGCGCTGCCACCCAGTGCCGCCAGCACCGCTGCGCCGCCACCGGCGGCATACACCAGCGCCATGGAAAGGGGCAGTGCCACATTGGCAAGGCTTGCCGCCGACAGAACCAGTCCCGCAAAAAACCAACCCAGCCCACGGATGTACATCCGCACCCTGGGATCCAGGAAAAAGGCAAGCAGCCGCCTGCGCCCACGGCGCACCATTGCCTCCACGGTGTCAATCATAAGTAAACCACAACCTTTCGGGATATTCGCCCTCATAGTAACACACAAAAGGAGATAAATTTGTCGAAACAGATGGTCTGTTACCGCCCATTCACGCCCGACACAAGGCCGCCGTTTCTGCCTCAAAGATAAATTGCTGCTTGAATCTGCCACAGACGGACACAAAAACAATTCAATAACTTTTGAAATCTCCTTTTAGGGGTTTACAAGGAGATTTCTTTTTGCTATAATCTACTTGAATAAATATAGAATCGGCTAAGTATGGTCGTTATTCGGGAGTTGCCCGTATTCTATTAAGAGGAGGACATATACTATGTCTCTGGAAAGAATCAACGTTACCCGTTCCTCTATGCCCAGCTATGAGGAATATTGCGAAGAAATCAAGGATCTGTGGGAGAGCAGATGGCTGTCCAACGCAGGTATCAAGCACAAGACCTTTGAAGCACAGCTGCAGGAATACCTGGGTGTTCCTTACCTGACGCTGTTTGCCAACGGTCACGTGGGTCTGGAAGTTGCCATTGACGCCTTCAAGCTGGAGGGTGAGGTCATCACCACACCTTACACCCATTGCTCCACCACCCACTCCATCGTCCGCAACGGTCTGACTCCCGTGTTCTGCGACGTCAATGACAAGGATTACACCATTGATGCTGCACAGATCGAGAAGTACATCACCGACAAGACCTGCGCCATCGTTGCCACCCATGTTTACGGCGGTGTCTGCGACGTGAAGGCCATTGACGAGATCGCCAAGAAGTACAATCTGAAGGTGATCTATGATGCTGCCCATGCCTTCGGCGTTACTGTTGACGGCAAGGGTGTTGCCGCCTACGGCGATGCTTCCATGTTCAGCTGCCACGCTACCAAAGTTTTCCACACCATTGAGGGCGGCATTACCGCTTTCAAGGACAAGGATATCCTGGACAAGACCAACAAGCTGATCAACTTCGGCTTTATCGGTCCTGAAGAGGTGGCTTACGTCAGCACCAATGCCCGTATGAACGAATACGAGGCAGCTATGGGCATCTGCAACCTGCGTCACATTGACAGCGAGATCGCAAGAAGAAAGGCTGCTTACGATCGCTATGTGCAGCGGCTGAGCGGTGTTCCCGGCATCAAGCTCATCGCACCCCAGGAGGGCGTGAAGCACAACTACTCCTATTTCCCCGTGTTCTTTGACGGCTACAAGTATGACCGTGATCAGGTGCAGGCACTGCTGGCTGAAGGCAACATCTTCGCCAGAAAGTATTTCTACCCCCTCACCAGTGAGCTGGCATGCTACAAGGAGCAGTACGGCGCATCTGTTGCCAACACCCCCGTGGCAAAGAAGGCCGCGGAATGTGTGCTGACCCTGCCCATGTATGCAGACCTGACCGTGGAGGATGTGGATCGCATCTGCGATATTATCCTGAAGTAAAAAACGATCTCCCTGCACCGTGGGTGCAGGGAGATTTTTGTTATCTCACGGGAAACGGATTTAGCCGTTCTGTGTGATTTGTTTCGGGCGGCAAGTTGCCGCCCCTACGGGGGAGGGAACGATCCGTTGCAGGAAAGTTTCGGGCGGCAGGTTGCCGCCCCTACGGGGAGAGAAATATCTGTTGTAGGTGCAGCAATTTTTAGAGAACAAAGCCCCTGCCCGGTGGGCAGGGGTTGATTTTATTTCCACAGACCGTCGGGGTATTTGCCGGCTTTTGTCAGGTTTGCCAGGGCTTCCACCACGATGGGCTTATCGGCGGCATAGGTAACACCGTACCAGCGGTCGGCAGAGGTGAGGATCTTCACCGTGAGTCTTCCGGCCTTCAGCAGCTCATCCACACTGCGGGGCAGCAGGAACTCGCCCTTCATGGGATTGGAGGCAACCACATTCTCAAAGAATGCCGGGAACTGCGCATCCAGCATATCCAGGAAGCCGGGGGCCAGACCCCACATGTTCATGGACACGATGGTATCCTCGTGCAGGTCGGTGGCAGTGTCGCCCTCAACAAAGCGAATGCCGCCTTCGTACTTTTCAATCTGCAGGCGCTCCACGATATCTGCCAGGTTGCCGTTTTCGTCCGGTGTGCAGACACCACGTGCCACGCTGCCATGCTCCGTTACCGTGTTTTTCAGCAGGTAGCCCACCATGCAGCAGTCCAGCACATCGCCTTCTCCGGCATTTGCCAGGTAATTGTAGATCACCTTGAAGGCATCCTTGCCGTAGTAGTCATCGGCATTGATCACCGCAAAGGGTGCGCCGTCAATCTCATTTTTTGCGCACCAGATAGCGTGACTTGTTCCCAGGGGCTTTTCACGTCCCTGGGGGACGGTGTAGCCTGCCGGGATCTTCTCAAACTCCTGGAATGCATATCGGATCTCCATGGGACACTTTTTCAGCCTTGCGCCGACGGTCTCCATGAAATCCTTTTCAATGGCGTGCTTGATAATAATAACAGCTGTCTCAAAGCCTGCCTCGTGGGCATCAAACAGAGAGTAGTCCAGAATGGCTTCGCCCTGGGAGCCAACGGGATCGATCTGCTTCAGGCCGCCGTAACGGCTGCCCATGCCTGCTGCCATAACCACCAAAACCGGTTTCTTTGCCATAGTATTTACCTCCTGAAGGATTATATCTACATTATATAGCATTTTTTAAAAAGTGCAAGACAATTTCAAGCCTGCAGCATATCTGCGCTGATGCACACGTCATCCTTGCGGACATTTTGCCAGGAAAAGCCCGTTGCCAGCTCTTTGGCGCTGACCGCTTCGGGGTGGGGAAGGAGTCCGGCAGCATGGGCAAGGTAGCCCAACAGCTGCTCCGGGGTCATTCTTGCCCGCAAAGCGCCCATGTCCAGGTCGCCGTCACGCTTGCTCAAGCGCCGTCCGTCCGGGGCAAGGAGCATGGGAACGTGGGCATATTGGGGATGGTGAAAGCCAAACAGCGACTGCAGATACATCTGCCGGGGGGCAGAGCTTAACAGATCCATGCCCCGTACCACCTCGGTAACTCCGGCTTCGCCGTCATCCACCGTCACCGCCAGCTGGTACACATACACACCGTCTGCCCGGCGCACCACAAAGTCACCGCAATCGGTGGCAAGGTCTTCTTCATAATGTCCCTGCACCAGGTCTTCCACCTGCCATTTTCTTTGGGGAACTGTCACACGCCAGGCAGGGGCACGGGTAAAGGCGGCTTTTTTCTCCGCCGTCAGGCTGCGGCAGGTGCCGGGGTACACATAGGTTCCGTCAGACAGATGGGGGGCGTTCACATTGTGCAGCTGACTACGTGTGCAGTAGCAAGGGTACAGCAGCCCCTTTTCTTCCAACAGCCGAAAATATCGGTCATAAACATGGCTGCGCTGACTTTGGGGCGCAGTTTCCACGTCCCAATCAAGACCCAGCCACAGAAGGTCATCCCGAAGAACATCCGCATATTCGGTTTTTGTCCGCTGGGTGTCCAGGTCTTCCATGCGCAGCACCATGCTGCCGCCCTTACTGCGGACAGACAGCCATGCCAGCATGGCGGCAAAGACATTTCCCAGGTGCATCCGCCCCGAGGGGGTGGGCGCAAACCGTCCGATACAGTTTTCCACAGGTTTCTTCCTTTCCTCAGGGGATCAAGCCCTTGATTTTCATGGTGATGACCAGCAGCATCACCGCAATGGCGGTCATCAGAATCAGCGCCAGCGCCTTCAGGCACCCGTGGCGCACACCGGGTTCGGGAGATGTGTCCTCTTCCTCCGGCTCTTCGTCCTCGTATTCTTCATATTCTTCTTCGTCTTCGTATTCCTCTTCGTCGTCTTCCTCTTCGCAGGTTTCTTCCTCGTATTCTTCCTCTTCGTCCAAAGCCTGCTCCAGGCGCTCCAAAGCCTTTTTCAGATCTCTTGCCATGTCATCACCGCCTTTTTTCCCATTGTACATGATTTGCGCCGGATAGTCAAACACGTTTCTTTGGGGAGAAACCAAAAATCCCCATCGGCATTTTGCCGATGGGGAAATCTATTATACGGTGGGCAGGCCCTCACGACCCTTGGCAAGCTCTTCCTCGGTGGGGGAGTAATTCTCCATGACACCGTTGTGGAACTTTTCGTAAGCATACATATCAAAGTAGCCGGTGCCGGTAAGACCAAAGACGATGGTCTTCTCTTCGCCGGTCTCAATGCACTTCTTCGCCTCGTCAATGGCAACCTTGATGGCATGGCTGCTCTCGGGAGCAGGCAGGATGCCCTCAATACGGGCAAAATACTCGGCAGCCTCAAAGACCTCGGTCTGGGACACACTGACCGCCTCCATAAGACCGTCGTCGTACAGCTGGGACAGTGTGGAGCTCATGCCGTGGTAGCGCAGACCGCCTGCATGGTTGGGAGCCGGAATGAAGCCGGAGCCCAGGGTGTACATCTTCTGCAGGGGACAGACCATGCCGGTGTCACAGTAGTCATAGGCAAAGACACCACGGGTGAAGCTGGGGCAGGAGGTAGGCTCAACGGCAATAATGCGGTAATCTGCCTCGCCACGGAGCTTCTCGCCCATGAAGGGAGCGATGAGGCCACCCAGGTTGGAGCCGCCGCCGGCGCAGCCGATGACGATATCTGCCTTCACACCGTACTTATCCAGCGCCGTCTTTGTCTCCAGACCGATGACGGACTGGTGCAGCATGACCTGGTTCATCACAGAACCCAGCACGTAGCGGTAGCCCTCGGTCTTGCCTGCCACTTCCACAGCCTCGGAAATAGCGCAGCCCAGGCTGCCGGAGGTACCGGGATGCTTTTCCAGGATCCGTCTGCCAACCTCAGTGTCCATGGAAGGGGAGGGGGTGACGGAGGCGCCGTAGGTGCGCATCACCTCACGGCGGAAGGGCTTCTGCTCATAGGAGCATTTCACCATGAATACCTTGCAGTCCAGGTCAAAGTAGGAGCAGGCCATGGAAAGGGCAGTACCCCACTGACCGGCGCCGGTCTCGGTGGTCACACCCTTCAGCCCCTGCTGCTTGGCATAGTAGGCCTGGGCAATGGCAGAGTTCAGCTTGTGAGAGCCGGAGGTGTTGTTGCCCTCAAACTTATAGTAGATCTTGGCAGGTGTACCCAGCTTCTTCTCCAGGCAGTAAGCACGGATCAGGGGAGCGGGACGGTACATCTTATAAAAATCACGGATCTCCTGGGGGATCTCCACGTAGGGCGTGGTCTCATCCAGCTCCTGGCGCACCAGTTCATCACAGAAGACCACCTTCAGCTCTTCGGCTGTCATAGGCTGGTGCGTTTCGGGATTCAGAAGGGGAGCGGGCTTGTTCTTCATGTCGGCACGGAGGTTGTACCATGCCTTGGGCAGCTCCTCTTCGCTTAAGTAAATTTTGTAAGGGATCTGGGACATAAGGGTTTCTCCTTTCTTTTTTGGAGGATGGGTATATAAAAAATCCCATCCCAAGCAACTTTCTGCCGGGACAGGAAACATTCCTGCGGTGCCACCCTGCTTGACGCATTTTGCGCCCTCTCATGCACACTATCATGTGCCGACCTTTGGTAACGGAGTGTCTCTCCGGCGCACATACTCGGGTGTTCCCCTTTCCGATTGCCCTTGGAAGTCCATTCGGCGCCAGCCTTTTCACTGTGATCCCACCATCCACAGCTCTCTTACAAAAGGGGATTCGCGCTTACTCACTCTTCCGCAGCGGTTTCACTTATTATATGCAAAGAGTGGGGATTTGTCAAGTATGAGGCAAAATTCCGCCCCCAAGCCTGCCAAAAGAAAAAACCGGCGTACCTGCTTTGCAGCAGGTACGCCATAAGGTATGCATTTTCTTACTGCTCTTCGGGGAAAGCGTACTCGGACTGGTACTTTGCGAAGTTTTCAGCAAAGCTTGCGCTCTCACGCAGCTCGCCGGACTTCAGCGCATGGAGGTACTCGTGGGCATCCATCTTGCCGGTTACCAGCTGCAGCAGCTCCACTGCCAGGTTGGAGCAGTGGTCGGCGCTACGCTCAAAAGCTGTCAGCAGGTCTTCCAGCACAAAGCCGTATTCCACACTGCACTGACCGTCACGGAGACGGCGCACATGGCGGGACTTGATCTCACGCACCAGAGCATCAATAACCTGCTCCTGGGGCTCCACCGTCATGGCCTCTTCCATATTCACAGTGGTGTAAGCCTTCACAGTGCGGCGGATGATATCGCTGACCGCACGCTGCAGCACTGCCAGCTCATCCTGGGCCTGCTTGGAGAAGACAATACCCTTATCGTTCATCTCCTGGGCAGCCTCTGCCACATTCAGGGCATGGTCACCGATACGCTCCAGGTCGCTCAAGGTGTACAGAATGGTATTGAGCAGGCGGTTGTCCTTTTCCTTCAGGGGCTTGCCGGACAGCTTCACCAGGTAAGTGCCAAGCACGTCCTCGTAGTGGTCGGTCTCATTTTCCAGGTCAATGACCTGCTGCATGATCTCGGGATCAAACTCCACAGTCAGCTTGATCGCCAGCTCCATTGCCTTCTGTGCCTTTTCTGCCATCTCGCCGGCAACCTCCTTGGCACGCTGCACAGCAACACCGGGGGTCTGCAGCAGCAGCTCGTCCAGCAGAACGGTTTTTTCCGGCTCTTTCTTCTCGGGGATGATCACAAATGCCAGCTTCAGCAGCACATTGCGCAGGGGCATCAGCACCACAGTTGCGCCCACGTTATACAGCGTATGCACAACAGCCACATCAAAAGCGGTGGTGCTCTCTGCCAGGAACTTCCACTCCACAAACAGACCTGCGCCGTAGAAGATCACGGAGAAAGCGGTCACACCCACGATCTTGAAGATCAGGTGCATCATAGCGGTGCGGCGGGCATTGCGGTTTGCGCCCATAGAGCCCAGCATTGCAGTGACGCAGGTACCGATGTTCTGACCGAGGATGATGGGGATGGCAGCGCCGTAGGTAACAACACCGGTGGCACAAAGACCCTGAAGGATACCCACAGATGCAGAGGAGGACTGGATCACAGCGGTCAGCACAGTACCGAACAGAATACCCACAATGGGATTGGAGAAGGAGATCATCAGCTCACCGAACCATGCCTCCTGCTTCAGGAAGGACATGGAGTCACTCATGAGATCCATACCGGTCATCAGCGCCATGAAGCCCAGCATAATGGTGCCGACACCCTTATGCTTCTCCTTGCCGGTGAACATGAACAGCACAATACCCACAACGCCGATCATAGGTGCCAGTGTGCTGGGCTTGAAGATCTGCACGATAAAACTGTCGCCCTCCAGGCCGGACAGAGACAGGATCCAGGAGGTGATGGTGGTACCGATATTGGAGCCCAGGATCACACTCAGGGTCTGCTCCAAAGTCATAAGACCGGAGTTAACAAAGCCAACCAGCATAACCGTGGTGGCGGAGGAGGACTGGATCACAGCCGTGACCGCAGTACCCAGAATAAGTCCCTTAAACCAAGTGGAGCTCATGCTGGCAAGCACGTTCTGCAGCTTGCCGCCTGCCTGCTTCTGCAGTGCCTTGCCCATAATGTCCATACCGAAGAGGAACAAGGCAAGTCCGCCCAGCAAAGAGATCACTTTTAAAATATAATCTGTTGCAACCATATTTTTTCTCCTTTGCGATTTTTCTCATGTTATCATTATAACGCTATGTCGCCGGAAAAGTCTACTATAATTATGAAAAAGGTATGTAAAATCTATGTAAAATCCTGCCAATTTTTCTGCGCCTGCCGGGTTTATACGGTCTTTTCCCAAATCGGTGGCGCAGCTACGCATTTTTCCCTTGCGTTTCTTTTTCTTTTGCTGTAAAATATGGGGTATGTATTCTGAAAGGTAGGTATCTTTATTATGATCAATGTTGATATTTCCAATGTATGGGGCAAGCTGTCCCTGCCGGATCTGCTGGCTTCCGAGAAAGAGGTATTTGACGCCCACATGACCCTGACCCAGGGCAGCGGCGAGGGTAACGATTTCCTGGGCTGGCTGGATCTTCCCACCGAGAAGGAGACCGACGAGATCCGCCGCATCCGTGCAGCTGCCGAGAAGATCCGCAGCAATTCCGACGTTTTCGTTGTCATCGGCATCGGTGGCAGCTACCTTGGCCCCCGTGCCGCCATTGAGCTGCTCCAGGGTCCCAACCACAACATGGGCAAGGGTAAGGGCAATCCCCAGATCTACTACGCAGGCAACACCCTGTCCACCCGTCACTGGAACGAGCTTTGCAACCTGCTGGAGGGCAAGGATTTCTCCATCGCCATCATCAGCAAGTCCGGCACCACCACCGAGCCTGCCATCGCCACCCGTGCGCTGCGCTGGCTGCTGGAGCGTAAGTACGGCACCGAGGGCGCAAAGGAGCGCACCTACGCCATCACCGATCCCGAAAAGGGCGCTCTGCGTCAGATGGCTACGGAAGAGGGCTGGGAGACCTTCGTGATCCCCCCCAATGTTGGCGGCCGTTACAGCGTGCTGACCGCTGTGGGTCTGTTGCCCATGGCTGTTGCCGGCATTGACCCCATGGAGGTCATGGCAGGCGCTGCCCAGGCAAAGAAGGATTACGATATCCGCTCCTTTGAGAATCCCGTATGGCTGTACGCTGCGATCCGTAACCTGCTGTACCGCCAGGGCAAGTGCATTGAGATCATGGAATCCTTTGAGCCCGGCTACCGCATGATGGGCGGCTGGTGGCAGCAGCTGTTCGGCGAGTCCGAAGGCAAGGACGGCACGGGCATTTTCCCCGTCACCGCCGAGTTCACCCCCGACCTGCACTCCCTGGGTCAGATGATCCAGCAGGGCGAGCGCAACATTTTTGAGACCATGATCCGCTTTGACGCTCCCGAAAAGAAGCTGGTCATCGGCACCGACCTGAAAAACCTGGACGGCCTGAACTACCTGACCGGCAAGACCCTGGACTTCGTAGACGAGAAGGCTTATCTGGGTACCATCGCTGCTCATGTGGACGGCGGTGTCCCCGTCATCACCATGGACATGGGCGAGCTGAACGCTGCAAAGCTGGGCGAGATGTTCTACTTCTTTGAGCTGGCCTGCGGTGTCTCCGCTTACATGCTGGATGTGAATCCCTTCAACCAGCCCGGTGTGGAATTCTACAAGCGCAACATGTTCCAGCTGCTGGGCAAGCCCGGCTACGAGGCCTGATCACAGACCTTTTTGAAAATTTATGCATAAATTTTACAAATAAGTGTTGCAAAATTTTCTTTTTACTGTTAGAATTACTGTACAGCAACCAGCTGTATAGCAAAGGAGGAGTTTCCTATGATCAATATTATTATGGGCCTGAAGGGTTCCGGCAAAACAAAGAAGCTGATCGATTCCATCAACCAGGCCGTTGAGAGCGCCCAGGGCGACGTGGTCTGCATTGAGTACGGCAAGAAGCTGACTTATGACGTCAGCCACCGTGTCCGTCTTGTTGATTCCAAGGAGTACGGCATTAACAATCTGGACATGCTGAAGGGTTTCCTCAGCGGTCTGCATGCCGGTAACTTTGATATTACCAACGTTTACATTGACAACCTGTACAAGACCATCGGCACCGACCGTGCTGCCGGCGAAGCTTTCATTCTGTGGTGCGCACAGTTTGCAGAGGCCAACGCTATGAACATCACTGTCACCGTCTCCGACGATCCTGCCGGTGCTTCCGAGGAAATTAAGAAGTATCTGTAATAAAGCCCAAACACGGGACTACCAAACGGTAGCCCCGTGTTTTTTATATCCATTCTCTAAAAACCGCCCATCTGTAGGGGACGGCATTCACACCTTCTGCATTGCCTCCCCTGCAACGGATATTTCTCTCCGTAGGGGCGGCAACCTGCCGCCCGAAACAAATCACAAATCCGTTCCCTACGGTGTTTGTGGCAATATGATAATTTATTAAAAGGCCGCCCGATAAACCGAAGTTTATCGGGCGGTTTTTCTTTAGTTGCCCAGCAGGATCTGTGCCAGCTGGGAGTCTTCGTCCAGGATGATGGTCTTTTCTTCGCCGGTAAGGCTCTTCTTCAGGGCATCCAGGGCAATGGTGAACTCGTAGAAGTCCTTCTTGTCCGCTGTGTTGTAAGCCTCAGCCAGCAGGCGCATATACTCGGCTTCACCCTCTGCCACCAGCTTGGCAGATTCTGCCTCAGCGTTGGAGACGATGATATTCACCTGCTTATCCACATTGTTGCGGATGATAGATGCCTCATAGTTACCGTCGGCGGTGTACTTTTCCGCCATCTGGTTACGCTCGGAGATCATACGGGAGTAAACCGCATTCAGGTTGCTCTCCGGCAGGTCAAAGCGCTTGATCTTCACGTCACGGACGGCAATGCCGTAGGTGGCAGCCTGGTTGTTGACGGTGGTGGTGATGCCGGCATAGATATCGTTACGCTCGGCGCCGTCATTCATATTGATAATATCTGCCTGGGCCAAAGTACCCATAGCGGTCTTCAAGGCATTGTAGGTAATGGCATTCAGGCGCTCCTCTGCCTTCACCGTAGTGCCAAGGGCGCGGTAGAACTGCTGGGGATCGGAGATCTGCCACAGCACGTAGCAGTCCACGGTCATGTTCTGCTTATCGGAGGTCAGCACCTCGGAAGGGGGAATGTCATAAAACTGGATCTCCTTGGGGAAGATCTTCACAGTGTCCACAAAGGGAAGCTTGAAATGGACACCTGCGGTGCTTACGGTGTTGACGATCTCGGAGAAGCGGAAGGTACAGGCATATTCATTTTCGTTGACGGTGTACCATGCGGTAGACATCACAAGCACAAGCACCAGGGCAATTGCGCCGATTATGATCCATTTTTTCATTGCATTAACCTCCATTTACAAGAGATTCCAGGGGCAGCAGCATATCCACGTTGCTGCCGTCGCCGGTGTTGATATACAGCTTCACATCCGGCAGGATCTGGGAAATTGCTTCGTAATACATACGGATTCGGGTAATATCCGGGTTCTGGGCATACTCGGCATAGGTGGCATTGAACATAGCCACCTGCTCAAGACCCTCGTTAATACGCTTCTGCTTCAGGTACTCAGCATTCTGCAGCAGCTTGTCGGCCTGGGCCTGGGCATCGGGCAGCTTGGCATTTTCATAGGCCTTTGCCTCGTTCACCACAGTTTCTGCCTTCTGTTTTGCGGTTTCCACCGCCTTGAAGGCTTCAATAACATCCTGGGTGGGCGGCTCGGAGTCCTGAATGCGCACATCCACCAGTGTCAGACCGATGTCATACTCCTCCAGGATCTTGGTTACCAGGTCTTTTACCTGCATCTGCACGTTTTCCTTGCCGTCTGTCAGCACGCTGTCCACAGAGGTAGAGCCAACCACGTTACGCACCTGGCTCTGGATCAGGTTGCGCAGGATCATCTCCGGCTGGTTGGAGGCATACAGATACCGCTCTGGGTTGGAGATCTTGTATTCCACAAAGAAATCCACATTGACGATGTTGTAATCGCCGGTGATCATGGAGCTTTCGTTGTCCTTCACGGAAACGCTGCCGTCGGGACGGGTGACGTAGCCCAGCTCAATCTTCTGATAGACATTCACGTCCACCTTCTGTACCTGCTGGATGCCGAAGGGCAGCTTCATGTGCAGACCTGCGCCGGTGGTATCGGTGATCTTGCCGAAGGTGGTGACCACAGCCTGCTGCTTGTCATCCACAGTGTAGAAACAGGTCAGCAGCATCAGCGCCACCAGCACTGCGCACACAACACCCAGTGCTGCCTTCCAGGAAATTTTCACTTTTTTCTCGTTCATATGGCTGTTAACTCCTTTCAATTTCGGACAGCATCAGCTCTGCCCGTTGTTGCATACGTGCCGCCGCATAGGCGGTGAGCATGATCCGCAGCACCGTTTCCACACGCTCCCGGTTACCAACCACCGTTTCGGTGTACTCCGCCAGTACCGCTTTCATACTCTTTTCATATTCCTGCGCATCGGAAAGCTCCCGGATCCGGGCGGCCAGACCCGCAAACATGAAATACAGCTTGGAATCGTCAATAATATCGTCGCTGTCATCATCCAGCTTTCCGTTGACATAGCGCAGCATACCACAGATCCGCTCCATGGACAAAATGCCCTTGAAGGCATTGATGTTCAGGATCCGGCAAAGCTGCCGCAAGGTGTAGCGCTTCCGCACCGGTGGGGTGAGAAAGCCACGCTTCACCCAGTTTTGCACTGTGTGGGGCTCCAGTCCCGTAAGCTCTGCCACCTGGCTGAGCACAAGACCCCCTGCCAAAAACATTGTGGAGAAGATCTCCTCCATCCGTCCCGCATCCTCACGGGGGAGCTTCAATACCGTACCCGGTAGCTGCCATTCCATAGTATTATGCCTCCATTCATCGTGGTACTATGATATTATCACATGGTCACGTGATTGTCAAGAGGAATTTTATGAACATTTTATGTCCGTGCCGGGGCAAAAAAGATAGGGATATCAGGGAAATATTTTTCCTTTACCCTCTTTACGAACGGAGCTTGACGTTGTATAATAGAATGGATTATATGGTGGAGGTGTTTATATTGGGTTGCTTGAAGTGCGGCAGAGAGTTGTCCGAGGGACAGAGCTTCTGCGACAGCTGTCGTCAGGACATGGCGCAGTACCCCATAAAGCAGGACGCCCCCGTCCACATCATCCCCCGTCCCGTAGAGCCGGTGGAGAAGAAGCCCAGCCGGAAGGAGAAACCGTCGGAGCAAGCGCTCCATGACCACCTCCGCAGCGCCATCCGTTGGCTGGTGGTTGCCGTGGGCATTCTCACCATGGTCGCCTGCCTGCTGGCAGCGCTGCTGCTGAACGGCATGAACGAACCCCCCGAGCCGGACATCGGACGGAACTACACCGTGATCACCACGGATCAGTAAGTAACCATTGTTTCACGTGAAACAATCGCATGGGGCTACTGCCCAAATGTTTCACGTGAAACATAAGAGACCTCCAAAACGGAAGGATAAAGATTATGGGTAAAATCATTGCTGTGGTAAACCAAAAAGGCGGTGTGGGCAAAACCACAACTGCCGTAAATCTCACAGCCGCATTGACAGAAGCAGGTAAGAAAGTCCTGCTCTGTGACTTTGATCCCCAAGCCAACGGCACCTCCGGTCTGGGTGTTGACAAGCGGAAAGCCAAATACTCCGTTTATGATGTGATCATTGACGGCGTGGACACAGCAGAAGCCATTGTCCACACACCCTTTGGCGACGTGCTGCCCTCCTCCCCGGATCTTGCCGGCGCAGCTGTTGAGCTGCTCACCATGGACGAACCTAACTACAGGCTTCGCAACGCTTTGGAAAAAGTGCAGGATCAGTACGATATGATCTTCATTGACTGTCCGCCCTCCCTGGAGCTGCTCACCGTAAATGCGCTGGCTGCGGCCGACGGCATTTTGGTTCCCGTGCAGTGTGAGTATTTTGCGCTGGAAGGCCTGGCAGATCTTATGAACACCTTGCGGCTCATTAAAAGACGCATTAATCCCCGTCTGGAGATATTCGGTGTTGTGCTGACCATGTTTGACGGTCGCACCAATTTCTCTACCCAGGTGGCGCAGGAGGTGCGCAAGCATTTCCCCGGCAAAGCCTTTGCCACCGTCATTCCCCGAAACGTCCGACTGGCAGAAGCCCCCAGCCACGGTCTTCCCATCACTGCCTATGACCGTTCCAGCAAGGGTGGCAAAGCCTACAAGGAAATCGCAACCGAAATCATCAGGAGAATGTAAAAACGCTTATACATTATAATTATATAGGGAGGTAACTATGGCATCCCAAAAAGGTTTGCAAAAAGGCCTCGGACGAGGCATGGGCGCACTGTTGGGCGATTTTGACGATACCCCTTCTTCAAACAGCCCCTACAAGCTGCTGCCGATCCAGAAAATAGAGCCCAATCCCGACCAGCCCCGTCAGGACTTTGACGAGGAAGAGCTGCAGGCATTGGCAGACTCCATCGCCACCCACGGCATTGTACAGCCTTTGACCGTGCGTGAGATCTCCGGCGGTTACTACCAGATCATTGCCGGTGAGCGCCGCTGGCGTGCATCCCGACTGGCAGGACTCCGTGAGATACCGGTCATTGTCATTGAAGCCGATGACAAAAAGACCATGGAGCTGGCGCTGATTGAAAACCTCCAGCGTCAGGACCTGAATCCCGTTGAAGAAGCCCTGGGCTATCAGGCTCTTATGTCCGAGTACGGTATGACCCAGGAAGAGACCGCTTCCAGTGTGGGTAAGTCCAGACCCGCTGTGGCAAATGCCCTGCGTCTGCTGAATCTGAACCCCCAGGTGCTGGAGCTGGTGCGCAAGGGCGATCTGTCCGCTGGTCATGCCCGTGCGGTGCTTTCTTTGAAGAGTGACCGTCTGCAGATCCAGGCGGCGCAGAAAATCGTGAATCTGTCCCTTTCCGTGCGCCAGGCAGAACAGCTTTGCAAAAACATGGCAAAGGATCCCCCGGCAAAGCAGGAGACATTCTTTGCTGTGGATTACGTGGCAGAATGCGAAAAGAATCTGTCCAAAAAGCTGGGCAGAGGCGTGAAAATCGTCAGTGGCAAGAAAAAAGGCCGTTTTGAACTGGAATTTTACGGCCAGGAGGACCTGCAGGTTCTTTTGGACGCACTGATGAAATTATAAGGAGGAAATAGAAATGGAAAAGAAGCTGACTCGTTCCGCATCCGACAAGAAGATCGCAGGTGTTTGCGGCGGTTTTGCAAAGTTTTTCGGACTGGATTCCAACATCATCCGTCTGATTTGGGTTCTGGCCGTCGTGTGCGCAGGCTTTGGTCTGCTGGCATATCTGATCTGCGCTCTGGTAATCCCCGAAGAAGCCTGATGACGAAATAACCAAGGAGAGGTAAAACAATGTTAGACATCAAAGTAATCAAAGAAAATCCCGAAGCAGTCAAGGCTGCACTGAAGGCCAAGGAAGTGGATTGCGACGCAACTGTTGACCGCATCGTGGAGCTGGATGTGGAGATCCGTGCGCTGAAGACCTCCACCGAAGGCAAGACTGCACAGAAGAACAAGCTGGCAAAGGAAAACGGCAAGCTGTTCGGTCAGAAGAAGGGCGCCGAGAAGCAGGGTAAGGACACTGCTGAAATTGACGCACAGATCGAGGCCAACAAGGCTGCTTCCATCCAGCTGGATGCAGATATTGAGGACGAGGCTGCAAAGCTGAAGACCCTGAGCGTGGAGTTCCGCACCGCAATGCTGAGCCTGCCCAACCTGCCCGATCCCGACCTGCTGCCCGGCGGCAAGGAGAACAACGAGCCTCTGCGCTACATCGGCGAGAAGCCCGCATTTGACTTTGCTCCCAAGCATCACGTGGATCTTTGCACCGACCTGGGTCTTATTGACTATGAGCGAGGTGTTAAGCTGGCAGGCGCCGGCAACTGGATGTACACCGGCATGGGCGCACGCCTGGAGTGGGCGCTGCTGAACTACTTTATTGACGTTCACACCGCTGACGGCTACGATTTCATCCTGCCTCCCCACATGCTGGAGTACCAGTGCGGTGAGACTGCAGGTCAGTTCCCCAAGTTTGCCGACGAGGTCTACAAGATCGCCAACCCCACCGATGACCGTGTGCATTACATGCTGCCCACCGCAGAAGCTGCCCTGGCATCTGTTTACCGTGACGAGATCCTCTCCGAGGCTGATCTGCCCAAGAAGTTCTTCGCTTACACCCCCTGCTTCCGCCGTGAGGCCGGTTCTCACCGTGCTGACGAGCGTGGCATGGTGCGTGGCCACCAGTTCAACAAGGTGGAAATGTTCCAGTTTACAAAGCCCGAGGATTCCGATGCCGCATTTGACGAGCTGGTGACCAAGGCTGAAAAGCTGGTGGAGGGTCTGGGCTTCCACTTCCGTACTGTGAAGCTGGCAGCAGGTGACTGCTCCGCATCCATGGCAAGAACCTATGACATTGAGATCCTGATCCCCTCCATGGACGGCTACAAGGAAGTCTCCTCCGTCTCCAACGCCCGTGACTATCAGGCTCGCCGTGGCAACATCCGCTTCCGCCGTGAAGAGACCGGCAAGCCCGAGTTTGTCCACACCCTGAACGGTTCCGGCCTGGCTACCTCCCGTATCTTCCCCGCACTGGTGGAGCAGAACCAGCGTGCTGACGGCTCCATCGTGGTTCCCGAGTGCCTGCGTAAGTACCTGGGCGGCCTGGAGGTCATTGAGAAGAAGTAATCGCCTTTCCGATGTTATGTAAACCACGTATAAGGGGCGCGCATATTTTAAAAAGCGCTTCCGTTGGGAGTGTGCATGTATAAAAAGTGCGTCCGTAGGGAATGCGCATGTATAAAAAGTGCGTCCATTGGGAGTGCGCATGTATAAAAAGTGCGTCCATTGGGAGTGCGCATGTATAAAAAGTGCGTCCGTTGGGGGTGCGCACTTATAAAAAGTGCTTCCGTTGGGAGTGTGCATGTATAAAAAGTGCGTCCGTAGGGAATGCGCATGTATAAAAAGTGCGTCCATTGGGAGTGTGCATGTATAAAAAGTACGTCCGTAGGGGGTGTGCACTTATAAAAAGTGCTTCCGTTGGGAGTGCGCACTTATAAAAAGTGCTTCCGTTGGGAGCGTGCATGTATAAAAAGTACGTCCGTTGGGAGTGTGCATGTATAAAAATTGCTTCCGTTGGGAGTGCGCACTTATAAAAAGTGCTTCCGTTGGGAGTGCGCACTTATAAAAAGTGCTTCTGTTGGGAGCGTGCATGTATAAAAAGTGCCTCCGTTGGGGGTGTGCACTTATAAAAAGTGCTTCCATTGGGAGTGTGCATGTATAAAAAGTGCGTCCGTAGGGAGTGTGCATGTATAAAAAGTGCTTCCGTTGGGGGTGCGCACTTATAAAAAGCGCTTCCGTTGGGAGTGTTGCTTACAAGGCGTGTTGTTCCGGGGCGTGCAAGCCTGGGGCGTGAGAGTCCGGGGCGTGTGCTTACGGGGCAACCTCTTCCGGGC
This sequence comes from Oscillospiraceae bacterium, assembly GCA_017548065.1. Lineage (GTDB taxonomy): Bacteria > Bacillota > Clostridia > Oscillospirales > Oscillospiraceae > Faecousia. The sequence goes on along the minus strand of JAFYNQ010000073.1, from coordinate 1,530 downwards.
ATACGGTTATAGAGCGTGCGTATATACATTTATATATAACAGCATGCCGGTATGCGCTTTCGGCTGCGTGGGAACAGCAAGGCGGGTCTAAATCGTATTTTGTATTTGAAAAACAAATATTAAACAAAATAACAAAACAAAAGGAGTCCTGAAACATGAAAAAGTTCTTGAACGAGTTCAAAGAGTTTGCCATCAAGGGCAACGCAATGGCGCTGGCTGTCGGTACCATCATCGGTGCTGCATTCTCCACCATCACCAAGAGCCTGACCGATGACATCATCATGCCCCTGGTTTCCATCTTCCTGGGCGGCGTTGATTTCACCGAGCTGAAGATCGTGCTGCCCCGTCTGTGGGGCGAGGCCAAGTTTGACGAGGCCGGCAACGAGATCCTCAACACCCTGAACTGGGGTAACTTCATCTCCGCTGTTATCAACTTCATCATCCTGGCTTTCGTTGTCTTCATGCTGGTAAAGGGCCTGAACAAGCTCTCCGAGATCGGCAAGAAGAAGGAAGAAGAGAAGCCCGAGGAAGAGCCCGCTCCTCCCGAGCCCACTGCTGAAGAGAAGCTGCTCACCGAGATCCGCGACCTGCTGGCTGACAAGAAGTAATTTACCGTGCTGCTTATGCAGTGCGTCAAATTGGAATTTGACAAATCGTACCAATGGCTTTATAATGGAAATGTTATGAATTTCCAAAGGAAAGAAGGAAGAGAAAATGTTTAAAATCGTTCGCAAGAAGGAGCTGAATGAGGCTGTCACCTTGATGGAGATCGAAGCACCCTTCATCGCCAAGAAGGCAAAGGCCGGTCAGTTCATCATTTTCCGTATTGATGAGCAGGGTGAGCGTGTGCCTCTGACCATCGCAGGCTACGACCGCGAGGCAGGTACCGTTTCCATCATCTTCCAGAAGGTTGGCTTTGCTACCATTGCACTGGGCAGCCTGAACGAGGGTGACTACATCCGTGACTTCGTAGGCCCCCTGGGCAAGCCCACTCCCGTGGAAGGCAAGAAGCGTGTCTGTGTTGTTGGCGGCGGCGTTGGCTGCGCCATTGCACTGCCCTCCGCTATCGCTTTCAAGGAAGCAGGCGCTGAGGTTGACGTGATCGTCGGCTTCCGTAATAAGGATATTGTCATCCTGGAGGACGAGTTCCGTGCTGCAGCTGACAACATGTATCTGATGACCGACGACGGTTCTTACGGCGAGCAGGGCTTCGTTACCGCTAAGCTGCAGGAGCTGCTGGAGAAGGGCAACCAGTACGACGAAGTGCTGGCCATCGGCCCCATCCCCATGATGAAGTTTGTCTGCAAGACCACCGAGCCCTTCGGTGTACATACCTCCGTGTCCCTGAACCCCATCATGGTTGACGGCACCGGTATGTGCGGCGGCTGCCGTGTAACTGTAGACGGTGAAACCAAGTTTGCCTGCGTGGACGGTCCCGAGTTTGACGGACATAAGGTTGACTTTGCAGAACTGATGAACCGCAACAGCACCTACCGTGGCCGTGAAGCCGACGTGAAAGAGCGTCACGCC
>JAFYNQ010000009.1 GCA_017548065.1 Oscillospiraceae bacterium | reverse complement strand
GCAAGGCTCGTCTGGTGATCCTGGACGAAGTGATGCTGCCCTGCATCCCCGCTCCCCGTGAGGAAGTTTCCGAGTACGCTCCCAAGATGATCAGCCTGACCGTTCCCGTGGACAAGATCCGCGAGATCATCGGTTCCGGCGGCAAGACCATCCAGAAGATCTGTGCTGACACCGGCGCAAAGGTTGACATTGAGGACGATGGCAGTGTGTTCATCTCCGCTGTTGACGCTGCTGCTGCAAACGCTGCAAAGAAGATGATTGACGATATCTGCTTCGTTCCCGAGGTTGGCAAGCTGTACTACGGCAAGGTCGTTCGCATCCTGCCCATCGGCGCTTTCGTTGAGGTCGCTCCCGGCCACGACGGCATGGTGCATATCTCCAAGCTGGAGAACCGCCGTGTTGAGAAGGTGGAAGACGTGCTGAACCTGGGCGACATGACTTGGGTCAAGTTCATGGGCTTTGATGAGAAGGGCCGTGCAAACTACAGCCGCAAGGATGCCCTGAAGGAAATGGAAGGCCAGCAGTAATTTCATAATCAATCCCCCAACCCGTACAAGGTTGGGGGATTTTACTGCATTGACACATAGCATGTTTGTGTATATAATTTATAATAGATTACTTTTTGAGGAGGGAAACTATGGACGCTGGCAGTAGTGGCAATATACCGGACCGAAGTCGGCGCCCGTTGTGCGCCTGAATCACCGGTGTTTGCCTTTATGAAATCACATAAAGGAGGTAACACAATGACTGAAAAATTTTTACTGGTTGAAAAAGCGGTCAACGAGTTGGTCGCTATGAAAAAGTACAACACATTGCGGGATATTCTTACAACCATGAATCCCCCGGATGTGGCTGCTCTGTTTGCCGGCATAGATAACCGGCAGCTTCCCTTGCTGTTCCGTCTGCTGCCCAAGGAGCAGGCAGCGGAAACCTTTGTAGAAATGGAACCGGATGCCCAGGAGGTGCTGATCCGTAGCTTCTCCGATAATGAGCTGAAGGAAATCGTGGACGAGCTGTACGCCGACGATGCCGCCGAGATCGTGGACGAAATGCCTGCCAACGTGGTCAAGCGTATTTTGCGCCAGGCTACCCCGGAAATGCGTGCTTCCATTAACCTGATCCTGCGCTATCCGGAAAATTCCGCCGGCTCTATCATGACAACGGAATACGTCTCTTTGCGCCCGGATATGACTGTGGAGGAGAGCATTCTGCGCATCCGCCGCCAGGGTGTGGACAAAGAGACCATTTACACCTGCTACGTGACCCAGGGACGGAAGCTGCTTGGTATCGTCACCGTAAAGGATCTTCTTCTGTGCGATGATGACACGAAGCTGATTCAGGATATTATGTTAACTAACATTATCTCTGTCACCACCCTCACAGACAAGGAAGAGGTGGCAAAGATGCTGTCCCGTTATGACTTCCTGGCGCTGCCGGTGGTGGATGCGGAAAACCGTATGGTTGGTATCGTGACCTTTGACGACGCCATGGACGTTTTGGAAGAAGAGGCGACGGAAGACATGGCGCTGATGGGCGGTGTGCTTCCCTCTGAAAAGACCTACCTGAAGGACTCCGTATTCTCTCTGTTCAAAAATAGAATCCCCTGGCTGTTGCTTCTTATGGTCTCTGCCACCTTTACAGGCATGATCATCACCTCTTTTGAAAGCGCATTGGCTGCCCAGGCTGCGCTGACCGCCTTTATCCCCATGCTGATGGGTACCGGCGGTAACTCCGGCTCCCAGTCCTCTGTGACGGTGATCCGTGCTTTGAGCCTGGATGAGCTGCGGTTGTCAGATCTGCCCCGTGTGATCTGGAAAGAGATCCGCACAGCGGTTCTGTGTGGCGCCGCTCTCGCTGCTGTATGCTTTGTTAAAATATGGCTGGTGGACGGGCTTCTCTTGGGTAACGAAGGCATCACCCTGGGTGTAAACGCTGTTGTGTGCCTTGCTCTGTTTGTGACAGTGCTGGCAGCAAAGCTGGTTGGTGCCTCCCTTCCCCTGCTGGCAAAAGCCGTCAAGCTTGACCCGGCTGTCATGGCAAGTCCCTTCATCACCTCCATCGTGGATGCGCTTTCCCTTTTGGTCTACTTCCTCTTTGCCCGCTTGCTGTTGGGTGTATAAAAACCGCAAAAACCTGATCGTTATTCAGAATATGCAGTAGTAGCCACCTTCCTCAAAGAGGGAGGTGGCTTTGCTTTAGGCAAAAAACGGGGTGCAGATGGTACTGCACCCCGTGATATTTTTAATTACACAACACCCTGGCTCATCATCGCATCGGCCACCTTCAGGAAGCCTGCGATGTTTGCGCCGGCAACGTAGTTGCCCTCCATGCCGTACTCACGGGCAGCATCGTCCAGGTTGTGGAAGATGCGGATCATGATGCCCTTGAGCATTTCGTCAACCTCTTCAAAGGTCCAGCTACGGCGCTCGGAGTTCTGGCTCATTTCCAGACCGGAAACAGCAACACCGCCTGCATTGGATGCCTTGCCGGGGCAGAACAGAACACCGTTATCCTGCAGATACTTGGTAGCATCCAGGGAGGTGGGCATGTTTGCGCCCTCAATAACTGCCATACAGCCGTTGGCAACCAGCGCCTTGGCATCGTCAATGAGCAGCTCGTTCTGGGTAGCGCAAGGCAGAGCCACGTCGCACTTTACAGTCCATACGCCCTTACCCTCGTGGTACTGGGCATTGGGACGCAAAGCAGCATACTCAGTCAGTCTTGCACGGCGAACCTCCTTGACCTCACGCAGGGTTGCCACGTCAATGCCCTCGGGATCGTAGATCCAACCGGTGGAGTCGGAGCAGGTCACAGGCTTTGCGCCCAGCTCCCATGCCTTCTGAATAGCATAGGTAGCCACGTTACCGGCGCCGGAGACAACAACAGTCTTGCCGGCCAGGTCATGTCCGTTGCACTTGAGGATCTCCTGGGTGATATACAGCAGACCGTAGCCGGTTGCCTCGGTACGGGCAAGAGAGCCACCGTAGCTAAGGCCCTTACCGGTAAGGACACCGCCCTTATATGCACCACGGATGCGGCGGTACTGACCAAACATGTAACCGATCTCACGGGCGCCCACACCGATATCACCGGCAGGAACGTCCTCGTCGGCGCCGATATAACGGTGCAGCTCGGTCATGAAGCTCTGGCAGAAACGCATGATCTCACGGTCGGACTTGCCCTTGGGGTCAAAGTCAGAGCCGCCCTTTGCACCGCCCATGGGCAGGCCGGTAAGGGAGTTCTTGAAGGTCTGCTCAAAGGAGAGGAACTTCATAACGGAAAGGTTAACAGTGGGGTGGAAACGAAGACCGCCCTTGTAGGGGCCGATGGCGCCGTTGAACTGAACACGGTAGCCACGGTTGACCTGGACATTGCCGTTATCATCCACCCAGGGAATGGTAAAAGTAAAGTTACGCTCGGGCATGGTCAGGCGCTCCAGCAGTGCCTCACGGCGATAACGCTCCTCGTTTCTCTCAACGACAGCACGGACAGACTCCAGCACCTCTTCCACAGCCTGGTTAAACTCAGGCTGGCTGGGGTTCTGCACCTTTACTCTCTGTTTAATCTCGTCAACATAGCTCATAATGGTTGCCTCCATATATAATATAATGTCCCTATTCTAACAGAAAACTTTCATCTATGCAACTACTTTATGTAAAAAATAGGCAACAAAATGCAAGTCCTACGAAAAATAATTTCATTCACATTGACGAAAATTTCGTCCGACACCCATTTTTTATGCATTTTTGAAGGATATATAGCATTTAGCGTGCAAATCTGCATAATTTCCTGCATTTCGTTTTGCAGGACAAGCATAGCTTTGTTGCATTTTAAACACTTTCGCTTTCCTATGTTGCAACGCAAAAAGGGGTTGCTTTCAAAAATGAAGCAACCCCTTTTTCATTATACTTCTTCAATAACGATAACTTCGCTGCGGGCATTGCCCTTGACCCAAATAGGAAGACCCACGCTCATAAGACCGTTACCGCTGAACACGCCGTAATCTTTTGTGCGTTCAGGGATCTCCTGGTAGTAACCGGGCTGACCCACCTCGTAGCGGCAGAAGGGCTTCTTGTAGAACTTGCCGTGACCGGTGACCTTGTAGCTGGCATCCGGCTTCAGTCCCATAAGGCAGGCACGATCGGGCATCTGGGCAAACTGCATAGTCTGACCCATCACAAACACCACAGACTTCGTCTGCTCATAGTTGACATACTGGTAGATACCGTAGTCCTTTTCCAGCACAGAAGCAATACGGTACATGTCGCCCAGCTGGGTGACCTCACGCACCTGCTTATCCAGCTGAATTACACGGCGCAGCTCCTCCATATCCTCTTCGGGAGAGGTCTGCAGGGGCATAGAGACAGACATGGAGCTGAGCATTGCCATGTGTCCCTGATACTCAATGCTGGCAGGACGTTCATTGAACCACTGGGAGAAGGCCGCAGACACGAAGCAGGCGCCACCCTGGAACTTGGGCGGAATGAAATAGGACATGGTGTCAAACATGGTAACAGCATCCAAGGGATCCTGGTTATCACTGCGGTGCATTCTGCCGGCAATGCCCAGCATTGCCAGGTCTGTACGCTTGCCACCGGCAGCGGAGTTCTCAAAGATCAGATTGGGGAAGCGCTCCTTCAGCGTACGGTAGCAGCGCCACATATTGCGCACATAGCGATCCCAGCCTTCCTTCTTCCGTGCCAGGTCGCCGCTACGGTAGCCCATATGGGGAATTTCACGGTTAAAGTCGTTCTTCACATAGTCAATCTCGTTTTCCCCGATGAGCTTTGTGAACACATCAATGATATAGTCGCAGGCATCGTCATTGGCCATATCCAGTGTCAGTGTACCCATGGCGCCAATGCGCTCGGACTCACGGTGTTCGTAGCCCACGATCCACTCGGGATGCTCCACAGCAATTTTATTTGTGGGGAACACTGCCTCCGGCTCAATCCACAGACCGAACTTCATGCCGTAACCGTGGATACGGTCGGCAATGGGCTTCAGTCCGTTGGGGAAACGCAGTTCATTGACCTCCCAGGTGCCGTAACCCAGGCGGTGCGCCTGAGAATTGTTCACGGTGCTGTCCAGATCGTGGTAGCCCGTCCAACCACCCTCCAGGATAAACAGCTCAATGCCTGCCTCATGGGCGGCATCAATTTCATCCAGCACGATTCTCTCATCCACACGATTCCAGAAGGTATTGTGGGTGTTATAAATGATGGGCAGCACACGGTCACGCTCCATGGGGTGAATGATCTCCGCACGCTCATAACGGTGCATACGGCGACCGACACCACCAAAGCCACCCTCGGTCAGGTAACCGGCGATGAACTTTGCGGTTTCGTAAGTAGCGCCCGGCTCCAGCAGCCAGTTGAAATCAAAATCATTGATGCCGCCGGTGATCTCGGTGTTTCCACGGCTGTCCAGCTCCACCGTGATCTTCCAGTTGCCGCTCCACAGCACAGAGCCAAAGTATACAGCACCGTGATGCTCAGAGGCACTGCCGTCATCCACCATGAAGAAGGGTGCGCAGTCATAGCCGGAGAGGCCGCGGCGGGTCTCCAGTACACGCTTGGCAGCGCCCAGCTTCTCCCGGTTCATCTGGAACTCATGGCCGTAGTTGCCGGAGAAATAGGTCAGGCGGTACTGCTCCTTGTCCGGCAGTCTCCAGTTAGCGCCGGCAGCCATTTCAATGTTGAAGTTTTCATTGGAGGTATTTTTGATCACGCTCCAACGCTCAATAATATCAAATTTCTCACAGACACGGTAGTACAGAGTTACCTCCACACCGTACTGAACCTCCCGGAGGGTGACAGAAAGGGTGTCACCGCTGATCTCATGGGACTTATAAACCAGGAACAGATTTCGGGTGCCATCGGGGAAGGTGATCTTCAGCGCTGGCTCCTTGGCAGAGCTGCCACCCCAACTGCGGTACTCCAGCAGCTCGGTGATGCCGGAGCGACGGCCAATCATGGTCACGCGCTGGGACAGCTGATCCAGCGTGGGCAGGTCAGCAGGGCTGTTTACCATGCCGCCCCAGTGCAGGTGGCACAGATAACCCTCGTTGCTTACGCAAAAAGCATAGGCAGTCTTTTCTGTCTGCAAAAGAAATGTCTTTTCGTTTTCAAAATATGTAATTGCCATGATACATTCTCCCTTTTGAAAAATTTATCATTTTCTTACCGATACAATTGTATTATAAAACAATACACTTTGCAAGGGAATATAGATTTTTATCATAAGCATTACAATATTCCGTCAAATTCCCTTCTAACGCACTTTTGTAAGCCAATTATAGTGTTGGTCCGCAATGCCACAACTCCGGCAACCAATAACACAACCACCAATCAAGGCGCACCCCGCAAGGAAGCGCGCCTCAATTGGTGGTTGTATTTATTTATCACTTGTTTGCTTTTCCCAGCTTGCGCTCTTCTTTTGTTTTGCAGAACTTTTCCAGCTGGGGAACGAACAGCAGGCAGATGAGTGCTGCGGTGAAGCCGCCGTTGTAGAGGCAGAATCCACCGTGCATATCCGGCACTGCGGTAACCAGCAGGTAGTGGAGCGAAGCCGCCAAAGCGCCGTAGCCCCAGCCGTACTTACCGGAGATGGGAGACAGACCGTTGGCATAGCACAGACCGATCAGGATGCCCTGGTTGGCAATGGTCATGCCGTAGTTCTCCACACCCATAAGACCGGAGATCCAGCCGAACAGATAGGCAGTTACCACGTAGCCCAGCATAATGGGCCATACGTTACCGGGATGGCTGCCGGAGTTGCAGGTACACAGCATGCAGAATACGATGCCGAAGGTCATGCCGGTCCAGACTGTCTCCATGCGTGCCACACCGCCGTCCATGAAAGCAGCCAGGTTGTAGTATGCAACGATCATAAGACCGTAGACACCCACATTCATCAGGAATGCTGCATTGCCGTACTTGGAGGTAATGCTGACACCCTGACCGGGCTCTTTCAGCAGATTCCAGTAATCCTTGGGGGTGCAACCCATGAGCAGTGCAACCACAATGCACAGCACAAACAGCACCAGGCAGAAAACATTGCAGCCCAGGAAATAATCCACATGGGCGCCGGTGTAGGTCTCATAAGCACCCATGCCGCCAATGCCAACACCCAGCATCACCTTGTACAGCACAACACGCAGGAAATAGGCAGTAAAGCCAATGGGCACAGCTGCGGAATAGTGGTTGTAGCCCTTGTGGATATTGGGTGCATGGGCAAGGCCTGCAGGCAGGAAGAAGCCGATGATCAGACCCACAAAGATCGCCAGGACAGCGCCCAGCCAGTTAAAGCCAATGTACTCGGTACCGGGGTAACGGAACAGAAGCTCGGAGATAATGGGCGCAATGCCGGTGGAGAACATCATTGCATTTGCCTGGCTGCCCAAAGCTTCCTTCTTCACCAGGCAGTAAAGGCAGACACCCAAAATGGTGGGGATCATGTTCAGGGGGTTGATGCCCCATGCGCCGAAGCCTACGGTCAGCAGAAAACCCAGAGTGCTGGCATTGTTTGCCTTTGCGCCGGGCAACAGGAACAGCATGGTGCAGAAAACGCCCACAAGACCCATATTCAGGAAGGTAGCCGCAAAGCCGCCCATGTAGAAATAGTTACTTGTGACCTTGCAGGGATACTTCCAGATAATTTCTGTGCCTGCTACCAAGTCCTTCAGGTCAGGCATACAGAACGCTGCCACAATAAAGATCAGAGAAATCGCAGCAAAAAATGCTTTCAAAAAGCTGGCTTCCGAGAGGTTGTTCAATTTTTTCATAATAGCACCTCATTTAAATTGGAATTGGTTGAAAAAGGGCGATCCCGTGCAGTGACAGGATCGCCCAGACGGTCGGCTTACATACGCTTACGCTCCCCGGCAGTGATCTGCCTTGATTCCGTCAGTAGCATAAGCGTTATTTAATTAGCAGGTCTTCTCAGCAGCTTCCACAACGTGCTTCATCAGCACAGTGGTGGTAACAGCGCCTACGCCGCCGGGAACGGGAGTGATAGCCTCAACAATAGGCTCAACCTCATCGTACACAGCGTCGCCGGACATGCCGCCCTTGCCCTTGGAGGTGATCTTATCGGGGTTCCAGTTCATGGAAACGTCAATAACGATCTGGCCGGGACGGACGTAGTCCTTGGTCAGGCTGTTCAGCACACCGGCAGCGGAGATGATGATGTCAGCCTCGCGGCAAACAGCAGCGGTGTCCACAGTCTTGGTGTGGCAAACGGTAACAGTAGCGTTCTTGCCGATGAGCATCATTGCAGCAGGCTTGCCGACAACCAGGCTACGGCCGATAACTACAGCGGACTTACCCTTGCAGTCAATGCCATAGTAGTCCAGGATCTCCATGCAAGCAGAGGGAGTGCAGGGAGCGTAGCCCAGGTCGTCACGGCCCTGGTAAACACCGGCAGAGGACAGATCGGTCAGGCAGTCCATATCCTTCTTGGGATCCAGACGGTTGCAGATCTCTCTCTGATAGGGCTTCAGGTGTGCGGGGAAGGGCTGGAACATCAGCACGCCGTGAACGGTGGTATCAGCATTGACCTGATCCACAGTTGCCAGCACATCCTCACGGGATGCATCCTCGGGCAGCTCAAAAACCTTAACATCAACACCAACAGCCTCGCCCTTCTTGAAAGCGCCCTTCTCGTAGGACAGGTCATCGGGTCTTGCGCCAACACGGATAATGCCCAGAGTGGGGTTTACGCCCTTTGCACGCAGGGCAGCGGTACGCTCCAGCAGGTTTGCAACCAGAGCTTCGTTAACTTCTTTGCCAAGCAGCTGCTTTGCCATAATTATTTCCTCCAAATATGTAGATTGGTTTTCTTTATCGGGATTACACGCCGAGGCCGGCCTTAACGGAATTGAAGATCTC
>JAFYNQ010000072.1 GCA_017548065.1 Oscillospiraceae bacterium | reverse complement strand
CTGGGCCTGGAGAGCCTGCCCTTCCGTATGCGCCAGCATTGCGCCAATGCCCAGGCAATCGCTGAGTTCCTGGAGCAGAACGAGAAGGTGGCATGGGTCAAGTACTGCGGCCTGAAGGGTGACAAGTACTACGACCTGGCACAGAAGTATATGCCCGGTGGCTCCTGCGGTGTTATCTCCTTCGGTCTGAAGGGTGGCCGTAAGGCAGCAGAGACCTTCATGAAGCACATGAAGCTGGGCGCAATTGAGACCCACGTGGCAGACTCCCGTACCTGCTGCCTGCATCCTGCTTCCGCAACCCACCGCCAGATGACCGACGAGCAGCTGGATGCTGCCGGTGTTGGCGCTGACCTGATCCGTCTGTCCTGCGGCCTGGAAAATGCCCAGGATCTCATTGCCGACCTGGCACAGGCCATTGAGAAGGTATAAAAAATGCTGACGGTAGGTAAAGACGATATTATGCGCTCTCCCTGGTTGTGGGAGGTAGCGCCCTTCCGAATTGCGGATAATCTTTACTATGTAGGCGACAAGGATGTTTCCTGCCACCTGGTGGACACGGGAGAAGGCTTGCTCCTTCTGGACACCGGTTACACCCAGGCAATCCACATGCTGCTGGAATCCATTCGTACCATGGGCTTTGATCCTGCGGATATTAAATGGATTCTCCATTCCCATGGTCATCTTGACCATTTTGGCGGCACCCGGATCCTGGTGGAAAAGTACGGCTGCAAGACCTATTTCCCGGCGGTAGATCTGCCGCTTCTGAACGAGCGTGCAGACCTGAACTGGCACGAGGAGTTCGGACAGAACTATGAACCGCCTTATGACACCTGGTTTGAACCGGATGTGCTGGTACACCCCGGTGATGTTCTGCAATTCGGCAATACAAAGGTAGAGTTCTTTGATGCCGGCGGACATACCCCCGGAACACTGGCGATTCGTTTCAACCTGCCCGGCGGCCTGAAGGCTGCCATGCACGGCGGCGTTGGTGTCAACACCTTGTCTTCTGCTTACAGTCAAAAGAAAAATCTCGGCAGCACCTGGCGGGATGCCTTTATCCGCAATGTCCGTAACCTTTACGGGCTGGAGGTGGATATCATCCTTGGTAATCACCCCAAGCAAACCGGCACCTTTGAAAAAATGGAGCGCCTGGGGGAGGAGAAGAACCCCTTCATTGACCCCACAGCCTGGGATCGCCTCATGGCCTCCTGCGAGAAAAAATACAACCGCCTTCAGGAAACCGATCCCATAATATAATACCTGCCCCGATGCTGATTTCAGCATCGGGGTTTGCGAAATCCACTTGACATACCTAGATTGTCTATGTATACTATACATAGATGGTCTAGGTATAAAATTTATGGAGGTGTTTTTATGAAGATTGAGAAAAGCTTGCTGTCCGGCAGCACCCCTATGCTGGTTTTGTCTCTGCTGAAGGACGGGGATAAGTACGGTTATGAAATGGCGCAGACCCTGGCGGAGCGGTCAGATCACACCTTTGAGCTGAAGGAGGGAACACTCTATCCCTTGTTGCATGCGCTGGAGAAAAATAAGCTGGTAAAGTCCTATACCAAGGAGACCCCGGAGGGACGGCAGCGGAAATATTACACCCTGACAGAGGACGGACGGGATCAGCTGGAACGGAAAACCCAGGAGTGGAAGCTGTTCACGGAGAAAGTTAATGCAGTGATCGGAGCCACATCCTTTGCCATGTGAGGTGATGGCTATGGTAAATCGGGAATTTGTTTACTGGTGCAAGGATGCGCTGGAAGGCATTCGGTACTGGAAGATCCGCAATAAGGTCTATGCAGAGCTGTATGAGCACCTGGAAGACCGCTACGAATATTTTCTGGCCAAAGGCTATGAACCGAAAGAGGCAGAGAAAAAGACATTGGAAGCCATGGGCGATCCCCGTGAGCTGGCGCCGTTGCTGGCAGCGATCCATAAGCCCCATTGGGACTATGCGGCAATCATTACCCGTGTGCTGGCGTGGGCGCTGGTGATCGTTACGCTGTGCCGCTGTGTAGCATATATTTATACAGACGGTCTTCATTTTTATCAGGATACATGGGACCCCTTTACCCAAGGCGGCGAGCAGTGCGTTGCCCTTGTTGAGCCGGATATTGTCCGACGGGAGTCCGGTTACACATTCCGGCTGGATAAGGCAGCGCTGTGGCGTACCTATCATAGCGAGCCCACAGAGACCGGCGAGGAATACTTTGACAGTCTCTATATCAGCATGAAGGTGTCACATTTGCTGCCCTGGATGCGTGAGCAGCAGGCAGTGGGGCATATGTGGGCAGTGGATAATAACGGCGTGTATTACAGAAGCTTTTGGGGCGCAGCAGACGGAGAACCCTCTGTAAGATATATGCCGAAATTCCGCTGGTTTAACAATGCTACCTATACCTTCTTTTTCTACGATACTGTGACAGACCTGCAGTGGATCGAACTGCATTATGACCGTGACGGACGGGATATGGTATTTCGGGTAGACCTTACGGGAGGTGTTACCAAATGAAAAAACTGTTTGAAAAGCTGGAAGCTTTTTTGGACAAAATCCCACCCAAGGTGCAGGTGGCAATAAATGTATTGCTGATTTTGGTGATGCCGGTTTTGATCTATATGTTTATGGGGGCGCCGGTGCTGAATGCAGAGCATGGTTTTCGCAGAGCGGAAAAAGAGAATTTGGTAGGTCCCGGTGTGATTTTGGGCAGTGAGGAGATCAGCGGTGCTTTTGCCGATACACTCCTGGTGGGGGAAACGGAATCAGGTGTTCTGCTTTACACCCATAACCATGATGAACTGAATCCCTTAGACCCTTTGACCTACTGGGAGCGTCGGGGAGATATTATGGTTTGCGGCATTTACACCATTTTGAGTAGCATTACGCCGCCGGATGGTGACGATTTGCAGCTGGTGGTCTTTGACAACCATCCGGAGGCAGTGCGAGCAACGGTGGAGGCTGAACTGTTTTGGGAAAACGCAGAAACCGGGAAGCAGTACCGTTACCGATATGATTTTTCCGGCGAGAGAAAGAACAGCGGCTATATTCTGGTGACCCATGACTTGCAATGGTCAAGCTATCAGGGGAATAATCCGGAGCTTCCGGAAAATGCGGCGATCCATGCCTTTACAAGCTACGCAGGAAGCGAGGGCTACCGTGCACCGGCAGGGGAATTTCTTGCCACGGTGCGGCTGTATGCAGCCGATGGCAGCCTTGTTGCGGAGGAGACAGTTCCCATGTTTCCCACCGAAACGGAAAATGCAAGTTCATAAAAAATTAGCTTGCGAAATTGTTTTAAAGCGTGTATCATTAAATCATAAGTGGCGGTGTTCCGTCAGGAAAAAACCGGCACAAAGAAATTAAAGGAGTGTACGATTATGGGTCTTATTAAAGCAGGTCTTGGCGCCTTGGGTGGCGTGCTGGCTGACCAGTGGAAGGAATTTTTCTGCTGCGAAGCTCTGGATATGGATACCCTTGTGGTCAAGGGACAGAAGAAGGTTGGTGACCGCAGCTCCAATACCAAGGGCAGCGATAACATCATCAGTAACGGTTCCGGCATCGTGGTTGCAGACGGTCAGTGCATGCTGATCGTGGAGCAAGGCAAGGTGGTTGAGGTCTGCGCAGAGCCCGGTGAATACACCTACGATACCTCCAGTGAGCCTTCTATCTTTGCAGGCAGCTTCGGCGAGAGCCTGGTCAGCACCTTCAAGGCCATCGGCAAGCGCTTTACCTACGGCGGCGACACCGGCAAGGATCAGAGAGTTTACTATATCAACACCAAAGAGATCATGGACAATAAGTTCGGTACGCCCAGTCCTATTATCTTTGAGGTGATGAACAAGCGTGTAGGCTTCAGCCGTACCGTCAATGTCCGCTGCAACGGTGTGTATTCCTACATCATCACAAACCCCTTGCTGTTCTACACCAAGGTTTGCGGCAACGTGGAGCAGGACTTCACCCGTGACCTGATCGACAGCCAGCTGAAGACTGAGTTTGTTTCCGCTCTGCAGCCTGCCTTTGGCGCATTGGCTGAAATGGAACTGCGTCCTGCCCAGCTGCCTGCCAAGGTGGGTGAGCTGAAGAAGGCCATGAACGATGCGCTGCAGGCAGAGTGGGTGGAATCCCGTGGTATTTCCGTGGAGAAGATCGCCCTGAATCCCATTACTCTGGCAGATGAGGATATGAAGAAGATCCAGGAGATGGAGGATTCCATGTCCTATGGCTCCAATGCGGCTATGATGGCAGGTCGTATGACCACTGCTACCGCCAATGCTATGGAGACTGCAGCCGGCAACTCCGCCGGTGCTATGACCGGCTTTATGGGCATGGGCATGGCCGGCGGCGCAATGGGCGGCGGCTTCAATGCGGCACAGAATTTCTATCAGATGGGTCAGCAGCAGGCAACCCAGCAGCAGGCAGCAGCACCCCAGAACGGTTGGAAGTGCGCTTGCGGCACCGTTGCTACCGGCAAGTTCTGCCCCGAATGCGGCGCACCCAAGCCTGCGGATAACGGCAGCTGGACTTGCAGCTGCGGCGCAGTGAATACAGGAAAGTTCTGCTCCGAGTGTGGCGCCAAGAAGCCTTCCGCACAGCAGTATAAGTGCAACAAGTGCGGCTGGACTCCCGAGGATCCCACCAAGGCTCCCAAGTTCTGCCCCGAGTGCGGCGACCCCTTTGACAACAGCGACCTGGTGTAAGGGGAAAGAAAACTTCTTTTAAGGAGTGGTAGATTTGGCAGTATTGCAGGAATATAAATGTCCGTGCTGTAACGGCGCCATAGAATTTGACACCGGGCTGCAAAAAATGAAGTGCCCTTACTGTGACACAGAGTTTGACATTGCAGACCTGCAGGCCTTTGATGAGGCGCTGAAGGAAAAACCGGAAGAGAACATGCAGTGGGAGTCCCAGGCAGGACAGCAGTGGCAGGAGGGCGAGACCGACAATATGCGTGTCTACACCTGCAACACCTGTGGCGGTGAGATCGTTGCTGACGAGACCACCGGCGCCAGCGAATGTCCCTTCTGCGGCAATCCCGTGATCATGACCGGTCAGTTTGCAGGTGATCTGCGCCCTGACCTTGTGATCCCCTTTAAGCTGGATAAAAAAGCAGCCATGGAGGCGCTTCGTCAGCATTATAAGGGCAAAGTGCTGCTGCCGAAGGTCTTCAAGGATGAAAACCGCATCAAAGAGGTCAAAGGTATTTATGTGCCGTTTTGGCTGTTTGCGGCAGATGCCCAAGGTTTTGTGCAGTACAAGGCCACAAGAGTGCGCTGCTGGAGTGACAGCCGCTATAACTATACAGAGACCAGCTTCTATAACGTGGTACGTGGCGGCGGCCTGGGCTTTGACAATGTGCCGGTAGACGGCTGCACCAAAATGGATGACGCCATGATGGAATCCATTGAGCCTTACGATTTTTCCGAAGCTGTGGATTTTCAGACAGCCTACCTTTCCGGCTTCCTGGCAGACCGCTATGATGTAAGCGCAGAGCAGAGCATTGAGCGTGCCAACCAGCGTGTCCGTGCCAGCACTGAAGCGGCCTTTGCAGACACCGTGCATGGCTACACCACGGTGACCCCGGTCAGCAGCAATATTAATCTGCAAAACACCAATGCAAAGTATGCGCTTCTTCCAGTGTGGGTGTTGAATACCCGATGGAACGGAGAGAATTATACCTTCTCCATGAACGGACAGACCGGCAAACTGGCAGGTGACCTGCCTATGGATAAAGGCTTGTTCTGGAAATGGTTCCTGGGTCTTGCCGGTATTATCAGCGCTGCTGTTTTTGCCGTCAGCTACCTGGTATGGCTGTGGTAAGGAGGCGCAAGGAAATATGAAACGAACGATTTCTTTTCTGCTGCTTTTGCTGTGTTTAAGCCTTTTGGCAGCTCCCTTTGCTTCAGCAGTGATGCCTATGGTCACCGATGACGCAAGCCTTTTGTCCGACGGCGAGCGTTCCTCCCTGGAGGCAATGCTTCAACAGCTGTCCGATACATACAGCGTACAGATCGCTGTTGTTACCACCGATTCTGCAGAGGGCTATAACATGGACTCTCTGGTGGAATACATCTATGATACCTATGACTATGGCTACGGCACCGGCAACGATGGTGTGTTGCTGCTGATCGCCATGGATGTACGGGAATTTCGGATCCTCAGTAACGGCTTCGCCGGGGATGCTATCGGCGCTTATGAGATTGATGCGATCTCTGAGGCGATCACCCCGGATCTGTCTGCGGGCTTTTATGCCGATGCCTTTGAGACCTTTGCAGAGGAATGCGAATACTATTTGGAAGGCTACCTTTACGGTTATTCCTTTGATTTTTCCACAAATTTGCTGATCGCAGTGGTGATCGGTGTGGTCATCAGCCTGATCGTGGTGCTGATCATGAAGGGGCAGCTGAAATCAGTGAAGCTGCAGAAGCATGCAAACAGCTATGTAAGATCCGGCAGCTTCAACCTGACACAGAGCGGTGACTACTTCATGTATCGTAATATTTCCCGGACACCCAGACCCCAGGATAATTCCTCCGGCGGCGGGTCACGCTCCGGCGGCGGTGGCTCCCGTCATGTAGGTGGCGGCCGATTCTGAAAATGATCGCAAGGGCGGTTGCTGCCCTTGCGATTTTTTCTTCGTTGAATTTTATTTCCTAATATGGTAAAATTAAATGCAGGAGGTGTATGCATATGAAAAAAATCATTGCGATTACCCTGGTATTGGTTCTGTTGTTGCCCGTTCTTGCAGGCTGTGACCTGGAAGAAGCCGTCAGCAAGGTCTATGTGAACGATGCGGTGATGGACTCTGTGGAGCTGTATGATGTGGAGACGGAGATCCGCTCCATGAACGTCAAGGTCAATGCTGCGGAGGTTACCATTCAGCAGGCTGACCGATTCTTCGTGCAGACCAATCTTCGCTACCTGAAGGTGACAGAGAGCGCAGGTGTGTTGCACATCCGGGAGGAAGTGGATCACGTTTCCGGCTATGCCAATGCTATGCTGACCATTTATTATCCCAAGGATTTTGTGTTTGAAAACCTGACGGTGGAGACGACCGCAGCCAAGCTGACGGCAGACCGGCTGTGCGCAGGCAAGCTGCAGCTGGATATGGGTGCCGGCGATACGAAGATTCAGTATCTGTCTGCAACCACCGTGGCAGATATTGACGGCGGCACCGGACGGATCACCGTGGAAGACGGAAAGCTTTGTAACCTTGACCTCGAGCTGGATGTGGGCAAGCTGGATCTGCGTGCGGCTTTGACCGGCAAATGTGAAATGAATCTGGGCGTAGGCGGCGCAGAGATCACGCTGCTGGGCGCCAAAGAGGACTATACCCTGGAAATGGAAAAGGGTTTGGGTAAGTTCACCGTGGACGGCACCGAGGTCACCCAGTTCGGTCTGCAGGGAAGTGGCCCGAACCACCTGGAGCTGGAAGGCGGCGTAGGCTCTGTGGAACTGAAATTTGAGCCGTAAACTGAAAAAGATCCCCGACGCTGTTAAGGCAGCGCCGGGGCTTTTTTATTTCACTCGGTTCAGTAGGTCAATATAAATATCCGCAAGCATTTCTGCTGTGCCACGCGCAAAGAAGCAGCACTGGGATTCATAGCAATCGTAATCAAAGGCTTCCTTGGAGGCAATGTAGTTGTAGCCACCGTCATGACAGCCGATGAGGAAGGTCATGGGGAAGGGGGTGTTTGCTTTAATATACTTGCCCTGCTCGCCGAACATTTCGTAAGGCGCCAGCACAAAGGACAGCTCACCGATGGACAGCACCTGCAGCTCAATGGTCACAGCTTTGCCGATCCGATCACGGATCGTCAGCCAGTTGGCTTCGTGACGGCTGTTAAGACCGTAGCGCTTCAGGGCATCCTTCAGCTCCTGGGATCTGTTGCCGTAGGTGGCGGCAACCTCCAGAACCCGACGGGCATCCGGCAGCTTTTCCATATTCTTCATGTTGGTAGGGCCGGTGAAGTTTATGCTGCACAGCTTCATGGCACCGGCTTCCAAAGGTGCCAGTTGGGCGTCCAGGGCATAGCGTGCCACCTTGCTGCCGTGTTCTTCGTAATCCTTAATGGCAAGACCGGGAATGCGGCTGCCGGGGGTCTGGTCGCCGCAGGCTGCCTGGAAGAGGGCAAAGTGGCAGTGGGAATTGGCTTCCGCATAGGCACGGGCAGGGCCAATGTAGTCAGCGGAAATAAGGGTGCCGCCTTCCTTGAAGGTGCCGTGGCAGGGGAAACTGACCATGAGAATGTCTTTCTTTTCTTCACGGCAAAGCTTCAGCACCTGCATCTGCTTGTCGGCTTCTTTTACATGGCACACATAGCCGGAGGAATGGTCACCGAAGTTAGATCCACAGACACCGCCTGCATTGGTGCGGTAGTGACGGACGAAGTTCAGTCCTTCCGTTTCCGCAACACCGGCCAGAATCTTTGCAGGCGCACGGTCAGCCAGCGCCTCCAAAGCAGCTTTTGCGGCAGCTTCGTTAAACAGCGCTCTATATTCCTCCACACCCTCCCAGGGGTAGCGGATAGCAACGCTGGAGTGGGTGTGGGTAGCGGTCAGGAAAATGCGATTACGGGGAATGCCGGTTGCCTTGCTGATCACGTCCCTGGAGACCTCGGAGAAATTCTTGGTCACCAGCTTCAGGTCGGTGGTGTAAAGCAGCACAGTCTCGTCTCCCACAGTCAGGGCAATACAGGTGGCATACAGAGGATCCAGCACACCGGTGGAAATACGGTTGCGCCAGTCACCGCCCTGCATATGGACAGAACCTTCCGGGGTAATATCTGCACGGGCGTAGCCGGCAAGCAGTTGTTCTTGCATAACAGTTGCTCCTTTATTTGATGGCAATGCCAAAAATTCTTTCTTTACGAGTACCCACCACAAGGGTGTTTTCAAAAATTGCCGGGGTTGCTTCAATGTTGCCGTTAAGGGTGATGATTTGCAGCAGCTGGCCGGTGCTGCCGTCCAAAAGATGCAGCTTTCCACCGGAGTCGCCCAGAATCACATAACCCTCGCCGGAATCGGTGTATACCGCAACCGGGGAGCTCCAGGCAAAGAAGTCGGTAACGTAGCGCCATTTTTCAGCACCGGTCTCGGTGTCCAGCGCCACAAGGGTGCCGGTACCCATGTTGGGGGTACGGGAGACAGAGACGAAAAGCGTGCCTTCCAGGTTGCTGCCACGCTTACCCAGCAGCGGCGTGGACTGCACACCGCCGGACACTCCGTCCTGGGTGTACACCTGGTACGGTGCTTCCCAAATCACCTCGCCGGTAATGGCATCCAGCTTGTACACGGAAATGCTGCCGCTGTTGTTGTGATCCTTTGTCCAGTGCAGAGAGGGTGCGGTGTACAGATAGCCGCCCTCTTCGCCCACCGGCTCAAACACGGGGCTGGCATTGGAGTCATCCTTGGTGTTCTGTGCCCATACAAGCGCCATGGTGTTCAGGTCTACGCAGTAGAACATGCCGCCGTTTTCACTGATGTACAGATAGTTTTCCACGATTACGGCGCTGGCTTCGTATCCGTACCAGTATTCCGCAACACCGCTGCGGGGTGTGGCATAACGGGTCAGTACCGGGGTCTCCGGCGCAATGGAAACGGTTCCGGCTTCGGGATCATATTGGCTGTTCAGTTGGATGGTGTAGAGAAGACCGTTCTCACCGGGCCAGATCAGGGTGTCACTGTCCTTGTGGACAAGGGGCGCGGAGTCAAAGGCGCACCAATCGTCATTGTCGTGACGCTGGGAGAGGGCATCCTCGTGACCGTATTCGTAGAGGATGCTGTTGTCGATCAAACTGATGATGTACATTCTGGGACGTCTGCCGTTGGAATTTACATCACCGGCGCCTACGTACAGCAGCGGATAGCCACGGGGGTCCAGAGAACCGCTGCCCTTGAAGCAAAGACCGATGAGCATGGGATCTCTTGTATAGCTGCCGTCCTCCAGGTCAAGGAAATAGATGTTTCCGTCCAGTGTGGCATAAATGACCTCTGTCAGGTTTTCTTTTGCCTTCTTTTCTTCGTAGATACCCAGGTTGTTTCGGGTAGTCTCGTCCCACTGTACGATCAGGGGCTGACCGGTCCAGCCGCTTCCGGACCAACTGGTGCCGTGAAGCCGTGAGGTCTCGGTCTCCCAGGCAACGGAGAGTGTCTTTTCTGTGATCTGGGCAGTGCCGTAGGCGGTAGTGTCCCGGAAATTGTTGCCACGGAAGGTGCAGATACCGGGCAGTTCAAAATAGCTTTCTGCCGTTTCAAAGCGGATGGGCGTTTCTCTCAAATAAGAGGAGACAAACTTTCCGCTTTCAAAGATCTCCCAGCGGATGCCCTGGGCTTCCGGGGTGTTAGCCTCTGCAGCCTCCGGGTTGAACAGCACCGGCGGCTCCGTGGGTGTTGTGACAATGGGCTGTGTCTCCTCCGGCTGTGCAGAGGGACTGCCTTGGCAGGACACAAGACCGGCGATCAGAAACAGCAGAAGCGCAGCACCGTAGAAGCCCAGTGTAATGGGAGACATGGGGCGCTTCTTGTAGCGGTCAGGTCTTCTTTTCTGCTTTTGTAGATATTCTATATAGCTCCAGGTTCCCCACAGCGCCAGTGCCAGGGGGAAAAGTGCCAGGATCACCAGCATTGCCGACCAGACCTTGCCGGCCTGACAACCGCAAAGTCCCAGGCACAGAGCTGCACAGAAGGGGATAAGGA
The DNA here is from genome assembly GCA_017548065.1 of Oscillospiraceae bacterium. GTDB lineage: Bacteria > Bacillota > Clostridia > Oscillospirales > Oscillospiraceae > Faecousia. Next base: position 14,850 of record JAFYNQ010000072.1, on the reverse strand, counting down.
ATGTTTTCTTTGACATATATGTCACCACCATATTTGTATAAATTTATTATACCATCAAAGGGGTAGGAAAATCAATCCCGGGAATTTGTACTTGCTCTGTTTGTTGTTATATGCTACAATGAACGGGACGAACAAAAAGGAGGGATCAACGCTGCATTATCTTATTATCTTTTTGATCTCTATGGTGCCGATCATTGAGCTGCGTGGCGCAATGGTCTATGCAGTGGGCTACAATTTGCCTTATCTTCCGGCATTGCTTGTGTGCGTGCTGGGCAATATGCTGCCGGTGCCGTTTATTTATTTCTTTGCCCGGAAATTCCTGTCCTGGGGCAAGGATAAAAAGTATATTGGAAAGATTTGCCGTTTCTTCCTGGAAAAGGGCGAAAAGGCAGGGCAGAAGCTGGTGAAGACAACGGGACGTGGTGGCTTGTTTTTGGCGCTGCTTCTGTTTGTGGGCATTCCGCTGCCCGGTACCGGTGCCTGGACGGGTACGTTGGGCGCAAGCTTTTTGAACATGGGCATTAAAAACACAGCCCTGGCAGTAAGCCTGGGTGTTGTTTTGGCAGGTATTATTATGGCGGTCGTCAGTACCGGCGTATTTAGCTTCTTATAAGGAGGAAAAGAAAATGACAGATTGTTTGTTTTGTAAGATCGCAGCAGGTCAGATCCCTTCCACTAAGGTGTATGAGGACGAGCAGGTGCTGGCCTTCCGTGACATTGCGCCTATGGCACCCACCCATATTCTGGTGATCCCCAAGGCACACATCGGTTCTGTGGCAGAGGTCACACCTGCCAACAGCGCAGTGATCGCCCATATTTTTGAGATCATCCCCCTGATCGCACAGACCGAAGGTCTCACCGAGGGCTACCGTGTGGTTTCCAACTGCGGCGCCCATGCGGGACAGACTGTGCAGCACCTGCACTTCCACATTTTGGGTGGCAGACAGCTGACCCTGGAAATGGCTTGACAAATTTCGTTTTTTTGTTATAATCAAACCATCGCAAAACAAATCTATCTTCGGGGCGCCGAATGCATTCGGCTGAGAGTGGCGTGCACGCCGTGACCCGTGAACCTGATACGGTTAGTACCGTCGGAGGGAAAGATGCACATATGAGATATCTCCGTATATCGCATTGCACCTTGACGGGTTTGCAATGCGATATATTTTTTAGGAGGTATTTCTATGCAAAACAAAAGTAAGTCCGTCCGTATGTTGACGGAGGGGGCAATCATGATCGCCATTGCGGAGATCCTGGGCTTCCTTCCGTTGTACAAGCTGCCCTGGGGTGGCAGTATTGATCTGGCGATGCTGCCGGTGATCCTCTTCTGTGTCCGCTGGGGCTTTGCGCCCGGTATGGCCATGGCAGTGGCGCACGGCGTGCTGCAGACACTGTTTGAAGGCGGTATCGCCATCGGCTGGCAGAGCATCCTGGGCGATTTCCTCATTGCCTACAGCGTACTGGGCATTGCAGGTCTCTTCAAGGGTCGCTTCTGCGTGGCAACCGTGGTTGCCTGCACCGCACGATTCCTGGTGCATTATGTGGTGGGCGCTACCATTTGGGCAGAGTATATGCCGGAAAGCTTCTTTGGCATGACCATGACCACCCCTTGGTTCTATTCTGCACTGTATAATGCAGCCTACATGCTGCCGGATATGCTGCTTCTTCTGGCTGCCTATCTGCTGCTTGCCAAAACACCCCTTGGCCGTTACCTGAAAGGGGAAGACCTGAAATAAAAAGAACCGGTGCTGTTGTTATGACAGCACCGGATTTTTTAGTTGTCGCTGCTTGCGCGGATCACAGCTATCCCGGGGGCATTGACAGCCAGCTGGGACACCCGGTACAGAACCTGGGCGGCCTCACTGCGGGTCAGGCTTTCGTTGGCATTCAGGTTGATACCACCTTCAGCCATAGCGGTAAGAGATACCTGCGCCCATACGGGGACGGCGGTCTCTGTGTCTGCGGCGGTTTCTACCGCTGCGGTCTCCAGTGTCTCACGGGAAATGGTCAGGTCCAGCGCATTTTGCAGCATCACAGCGGCTTCAGCGCCGGTGATGGGACTGTCTGCCTGGAAACTGCCGTCTTCTGTTTCAGGGAGTCCGGCAGTGAGACCGGAGCGCATGGCAGCGGCAAGATAGGGCTTCAGCCACTGGGGCGTGTCCTCTGGCATAGCGGAGTAAACAGCCTCGTCGGTGGGGATGTTCAGCACATCCACCACCATGGTGAGAAATTCACCACGGCTGACAGTTTTCTCCGGGTGGAAATATTCCTTGCCGCCTACCTTTTCACCTACAAAAAGACCGGTGTTCCGCAGCCACTCTGCAGCAAAGCGGCAGTCAGTGCCGGCGGTATCGGTATATTGCCGTGCATCTGTGGGCTTCAAAATCTGTATGGTCACAGTTGCCTCACGGGACACGTTGCCGGCAGTGTCGGCGGCGGTAAAGGTGAAGGAATCCACACCCACCTTGTTTTTCTTGGGCGTGTAGATAAATGTGCCGTCCTCCTGCAAGGTTACCTGACCACGCTTGGGCTGACGCATAAGGGTATAGGTGAGATCGTCGCCCTCCGGGTCTTTCACCTTCAGCTTGCCTTGGTTGGGCAGGTTCTTGTAGGTTTCAATGCTGCTGTCTTCCGCAACGGGGGCCTTGTCCTCCTTGCCACGGATGGAAATGGTCATGGTGGCAGCCGGAGCGACATGCCCGGAGAAGATGGGTAGATAGGTGACGGAAGCATCGCAGTCGGTCTCTGTCCGCAGGGGACAGAAGGTCATTTGGGAAAGCTGTTGGGTGGTTAAGATATCGCCGGAGCGGATCACCCGTCCGCCCAGCATTACTGTGCCGTGGGCGGCATCGGGCAGCTGGGTGATGCAAACACCGGCAAGCCCTTCGTCGCTGTCAAAGTCCGCAGCGCTGAAGCAGTAGGTGGCATCGCAGTCCACCTCCGCTGCCATGACTGCCACAGACCCAAGACAAACCACTGCCAGCAGCAAACAAATAAAACGTGTACGAAGCATTTGATTACCTCCTTGTTTTTGTATTACGCAGGTATTGTTTGACAAGGAGGTAAATAATATGCAAAGAAAATCAAATTCAGGTCGATTTTACCCACTCCGGGAGTTTTGCGAATTCCATGGTCTTTCCCTTGTAGGGGAAGGTGATGCAGCAGGAGAACAGCATGGGAGCAGTAGCCTGGTCACGGGAGCCGTATTTGTGGTCACCGACAAGGGGGAAACCACGGCTGGCAAACTGCACCCGGATCTGATGAGAACGCCCGGTGTACAGCCGAATGCGCACGGTGGAGCTTTCGCCTGCGGAAAGACGGGTAAACGTAAGCCGTGCCTTTTTGACACCGGTACGTTCTCTTTTTACCACAAAGACCTTGTTCTTGCGGCTGTCTTTAAACAGAAGATCCTCCCAGTCGCCGCTTTCAGGCGGCATTCCGTGAACGGTGGCAACGTATTCCTTTACCATTTGTCCGTCCTGAATACACCGAGACAAATCAGCCGCTGCTTTTTTGTTCCGTGCATACACCATGACACCACCCACGTTCTTGTCCAGCCGGTGCAGCGTGAAGATCTCGCCGCCCAGGGCTTCCTTCAACGCTTCCGGCAGCTGCTGCTCCGAGTCCATGCCCACGGGCTTGACACAAACGGCAATGTCCTTGTCGCTATAAAGTATTTCCATTTTGATCACATCCTTGAAAATATTATACAGAGGAAAGAAAAACATTGCAACCTTTTCAAAAAAGTTATATAATATAGAAAACAGGAGGAAATTGCCATGACAAGAGAGGATTTTCAGCGGAAAAGTCCGCTGGTTATTTTTTTAAGCTATTTTAAAAGGCATAAGAAGCTTTTTTTTGTGGATATCGGCTGCGCAGTGCTGATCGCTGCCATTGACCTGGCTTTCCCCATGGTGACCCGCAAGGCGTTGTATGACATGCTGCCGGGAAATCTGTACGGCGTGTTCTTTGCGGTCATGGCTACCATGGTGGTCTGCTATTTTCTGCGCTCGTATCTGAACTATATCGTCTGCTATTTCGGTCATACCTTCGGCATCCGTGTGGAAGCGGATATCCGTGCAGATCTGTTTGCCCATATGCAGGTGCTCAGCTTTGATTATTATGACCGCAACCGTACCGGCCAGCTTATGAGCCGCCTGACGGCAGATTTGTTTGAACTTACAGAGCTTGCCCACCACGGCCCGGAGGACCTGCTTACCTCCTGCCTTACCATTATCGGTGCGCTGATCGTCATGGGAACGATCCAGTGGCGCCTTGCTTTGGTGGTAGGCTTGATGATCCCGGCATTTTTGCTGGTGGTGTTTTTGATGCGGAAAAGCATGAACAATGCATCTGTGTCCATGAAGGAAAAGACAGGCCATATCAATACGCAGATCGAGTCCGGTCTCTCCGGCGTGCGCACCGCCAAGGCATTTGCCAATGAGGAGCTGGAAAAGAAGCGCTTCAACGATGCCAACGATGTGTACAAAGGCTCCAAGCGGAATTTCCACAAAGCCATGGGTCGGTTCTCTGCCTCTATGGAGTTTTTGCTCTGCTCCCTCAATGTGGCGGTGATCGGCTACGGCGGTTATCTTGTGATGGAAAACAAGATGGACTACAGAGACCTTCTGACCTTCACCCTTTACGTGGCGTCCTTCATCGCACCCATGCGAAAGCTGTCCAATTTCTCCGAACTGTTTGCCAACGGCTTTGCAGGTCTCAACCGCTTCGTGGAACTGATGCGTACCGAGCCTTCTATTCAGGATGCGGAAAACGCAGAGGAAATGCAGGTGACAGAGGGCAGGATCTGCGTAAACAACGTCTCCTTTACCTATGACGGTGACCTGGCAGTGCTGCGGAACGTAAGCCTGGATGTTGCCCCCGGCGAGACCATCGCAGTGGTGGGACCCTCCGGCGGCGGTAAGACCACTCTTTGCCAGCTGATTCCCCGATTCTATGAGGTATCTGACGGCTCTGTGACCATTGACGGAAAGGATATCCGCCAGGTGACTCAGCAGTCTCTGCGCAGAAACATCGGCATCGTCCAGCAGGATGTATTCCTCTTTGCCGACACGGTGCTGGAAAATATCCGCTACGGCAAGCCGGATGCAACGGAAGAGGAGGTCATCGCAGCTGCCAAAAAAGCAGAGATCTACGAGGATATCATGGCGATGCCCAATGGATTTGATACCTATGTGGGCGAGCGTGGAACCCTTCTTTCCGGCGGACAGAAGCAGCGTATTGCCATTGCCCGTATCTTCCTGAAAAACCCGCCTATCCTGATCCTGGACGAGGCGACCTCCGCTTTGGACAGCGTAACGGAAGCCAAGATCCAGCGTGCTTTTGATGCCCTGGCAAAGGGAAGAACGACCTTGATCATTGCTCACAGACTTTCTACCATCCGCAATGCCAGCCGCATTATCTCCATTGCTGACGGTGTGATCACAGAGTCCGGCACCCACGAAGAGCTTCTCCAAAAAGGCGGCATCTACGCCGACCTCTATACGACCCAAACGGCTCTGCAATAAAACGATAAATGCAAAATAATAAACGCAAAACGGAAAGAACCCTCCGTTTTGCGTTTGTTATTCACACCCCTTTGAAAAATAATTCTTGCTTTTTTAAAAAGGATGTAGTATACTATCCAAGCATCTACTAGATATGCACTTGAACAGGCATAGCAGAATATAGATGCAAAAGTAACGTACAACAATTACACCTGCCGGTGTGATGGAATTGGTAGACGTAGTGGACTCAAAATCCACCGATGGCGACATCGTGCCGGTTCGAGTCCGGCCACCGGCACCACTTAACCGACCCTTATTGATACAATTCGTGTCATTAAGGGTCGGTTATTTTTATGCAAAAGAAAGGCACGAAATATTGATGTCGGCTCCGCAGGGCTGGCTGCTTCACACATCAACAATCGTGCCTTTGAGTGAGCTGCCCTCTCAAACCGGAGGCCGATCCAATGGATGAGCATCTCCGAGGCAATTCTCTCATAATCAGTATATATCTGCATTTAGCAAATGTCAAGAAACAACCGTTTAACGAATGCAACGCTCGGGCGTTTAGCGTTGCATTGTATCAAAATGTGTAGTATATGCCAAAACACTTGCCCTTATTTGACACGATGGTATCAACAAGGGTAGGTGCCTTTTTATTCTCACAAAGTATTTTCTTGAAATCCCCAATCCTTTGCAATATAATGAATAAAAAGGAGGGGAGTACATGAAAAACAGAAATTGGAATTTTCTGGTTTATGTTCACAGCGTTTTGCTTTTGTGGGTAATTTTGTTTTGTTGTTGTGTGATCGTCCCTGTGCCGGCGGCATTTGGCTGGTTTATGGGCATTGGCATGTGTTTATTTCTGTTTGTGAATATTCCCCTTGGTGTTTTCAGCTTTATACTGAAGGCAAAGCTTTGCTTTGATATTGATTACGAAGGACCGATTTCTGTTCTGGCAGTTACAAATATGCTGGTTGGCGTTGCTGCCTGGTTCTTCTATATCATGCTTTTGTTAAGCCCCAAATTCGGAGGGTAAGCATTGCCTCTTGTTTAGGCCGTTATTGTAAATAGAAAAATACCACCCCAAGCACGCTGTCGTTGCATGCGCTGCTTGGGGTGGTTCTTATTTTATTGCTGTTGCAGTGCTACGGCGGCGCCGGTTTCCAGCATGGCCTGGATCTGAGCATCGGTGTAGCCCAGCTGTGCCAGGATGGCGGCGGTGTCTGCGCCGGGAGCGTTGGGTGTAGGCTTTGTCTTGGGAGGTGTGCAGGAGTCCATTTCAATGGGACTTGCAGGCATGACATCCACGTTGCCGTTGGGGAATTCCACGTGCTCAATGTAGCCATTTGCCCAGGCCTGCTCGTCCTCGGAAATGTCAGAGAAATGATGCATACGCACCAGTGTCAGATCCACTTCCTTGGCAAGTCGTGTCCAGTGTTCACTGGGCTGGGACTTGAAGGCATCCCGGAACATGGGATAGTAAATATGACGGTTAGCCTGCCGCTTGGCGGGCGCAAACTCGGGATCCTCCAGCAGGTGACCCAGTCCGGTCAGCTTGCAGACCTTGTCCAGAGAGCCGGGAGCTGCCAGGGTGAAGTAGATCCACTCGCCGTCGCTGCACTCGTAGCTACCGCCGGGAACACCCAGGTCTTTTCTGTGGCAGGGATACACAGTGCCGAAGGGCTTCTGTGTGATGATCTGCATAGTACCGAAGCAGAAAATGCCGTTATGGAACAGGGTAGAGCGCACAAAGTCGCCCTTGCCGGTACGGGTGCGGTTAAACAGCGCAGTGGTGATCTCAGCCACCAGCAGATAGCCGGTAGCGGTGTCGCCTACACCGGAGGGGGGATTCATGGGGTAATACTCATCGGTAAGGGGAGACAGGTCACGCAGGAAGCCGGCACGGCTCCAGAATGCGGTGGTGTCAAAGGCGGGAGTGTCCTTCTCGGGACCCTTCTCACCGTAACCCAGCACCAGTGCGTAGATCAGCTTGGGGTATTTTTCCTTCAGGTCTTCGTAAGCAAGACCCAGGCGCTTCAGGGCTGCGGGACGGGTGTTGGTGAGGAATACGTCAGCATCCTCCAGCAGCTTGAACATGGCTTCCTTGCCGGCTTCTGTCTTCAGGTTCAGGCTGATAAACTTTTTGCCGGTGTTGTAAATGTCAAAAACCGGGTTCTCGTCTTTGTTGAAACGGGGACGGTAGCTGATGCCGGTGATACGCCAGCCGTCGCCGGAGGGGGCTTCTACCTTGATAACTTCGGCGCCCAGGTCAGAGAGAATTCTGCCTGCGGAAGGTGCGGCAACGAAAGCTGCCAGCTCAACGACTTTAATTCCGGATAAGGGACCGCTCATAATATATTTCCTCCTAAAAATATCTTTCTCTAGTTTTGTACCACAACATAAGAAAAGAGTCAATACAAAAAGCAAGATTTTTGCAGATTCTGCGTATTGCCTTTTTGGGGGAATTGTGGTATAACGGCATAAAAAGGAGGGCATGTTATGCGTTATGTTGTGAAAAGCATTCCTTGCGGTAAAATCCGGGGTATTGACACCCTGAAGGGTTATTCTTATTTTTCCAATATTCCTTATGCCAAGGCGGCACGTTGGGAAAAGCCGGTGCAGGTCACAAGCTGGGAAGGGGAGTACGATGCCAGTACACCCACACCCTTTTGCTCCCAGCTGGGTGAATTTTCCACGGCGACATCACCCACAAGCGTTTTCTATGGCTATGAAAATATCGTCAAGCAGGCAGTACGTTATACAGAGGACTGCCACAGACTGAATATTTGGGCGCCGGACGGCGCAGAGAAGGTGCCGGTAATCGTGTATATCCACGGCGGCAGCTACTGCACCGGCGGCAGCACAGCACCGGCTTACGGCGGCGCAGGCTATGCCAAAAAGGGACTGGTGGCGGTCACCATCAATTACCGCCTGAATCTTTTTGCCAGCGCAGTGGGCGGCGGTCATACGGGCAACTACGGTCTTTGGGATCAGATCACCGCTTTGCAGTGGATCCGGGATAACATCGCAGCCTTTGGCGGCGACCCGGACAGAGTGACCATTATGGGTGAAAGCGCCGGCGCTATGAGTGTGCAGGATCTTGTTCTCGCACCCCAGGCCAAGGGCTTATTCAGCGGTGCGATTATGATGAGCGGCGGCGGTATTCTGCCCCGGGAGTTTGGTCGCAGGCCGGCCGTTGAGGCAGAGGCAGTGTGGGAGAAGATCCGTATTGCCATGGGCGCCGAAAACTGGGAGCAGCTGCAGAAAGCACCGGCAGACAAGCTGTTCCACACCTGGTCAAAGATCACCGCAGAGTATAAATACATTACACCGGCAACACCCATTGTTGACGGCATCACCATTCCGGCACTTCCTGAGGAACTGGCAGAAAGCGGCAACGTAAACGGCGTTCCCACCATCATCGGCTTCCTGAGTGAGGATATGTGGCCCAATACGCTGTACGAGGCAGCGCTGGACTGGGGCGTTCGCATGGAAAAGGCGGGCAAAGCACCGGTCTACGGTTACTATTTTGACCGCCAGCTGCCCGGCTCCGATGACGGCGCTTTCCACGGCTGCGATATCCGCTATGCCTTCGGCTCCTTTGATACCTGCTGGAGACCCTTTGAGGAAACAGACTACCGTATCAGCGAGAATATGATGGACTATTTTGCAGCCTTTGCTGCCACCGGGAAGCCTGCTGTTCCGGGCCTTGCCACTTGGGCACCCTTGGGAAAACAGCAGACGGATTTCCTTCATTTTGGCGACGAACCCTGCGACATGGTGTCCGTTCCCAAGGACAGACTCATTGCCTTCCAGGCACTGGGCAAACCCTTCCCCACAAGAAATGTATAATTTCCGCCGGCAGCATTTACAAAGTGCTGCCGGTGTGCTATGATGGGCAAAGAAAATGCTTTGGAGTTGATAGCCAATGAAAAGTTTCAAGAAAAATTATCACTGGGTCATTGCGGCCATGGCACTGCTGCAGCTGCTGATCTATGGCGGCGCTGTCAACAATTTTACAAGCTACCACGTGGTGCCGGTGACAGAGGCGTTGGGTATCTCCCGAACCATGTTCTCCCTGGCAGGCAGCGTGCGTGGTGTGGTGGGTGTGTTCAGTACCATTTTGACAGGTACACTGATTGAGAAGCTGGGCTACCGAAAGACTGCCGGTCTCGGACTTGCCGCCTGCGCACTGGCCTATGTGCTGCTGTCCACCATGACGGCTTACTGGCAGCTGGCTTTGGGCTGCGGACTCATCGGTCTTGCCAGCGGCATCTGTGCCACCTCCGGCGTCAGCCGCCTGCTCAATCTGTGGTTTCACCGCTGGCGCGGCACGGTGCTGGGCATTGTAACTGCCGCCACCGGTGTGGGCAGCACACTGCTGGGTCTGATCCAGGCCTATGCCATTGATAATATTTCCTGGCGCATGTCCTTCACCATTGTGGCAGGTCTTCTGTTTGCAGTATCTCTTTTGGTGTTCCTTTTTGTGCGCAACACCCCGGAGGATATTGGACTGAAGCCCTTCGGCTGGGGTGAAAAGCTGGAGATCAAAAAGAAGAATGACCGCTGGGAAGGCTATTCCATGCAGGAACTGAAAAAGAATCCTGCCTTCTATATTCTCACGGCTTGCGCGCTGCTTTCTGTGTACAGCGTGATCTCCACATCTTATAACTTTGTGCCCTATTTTCAGGACTGCGGCATGACGGCCACCCGTGCCAGTAAGCTTTACGGCACAATGATGCTGGTGCTGGGCGGTGTGAAGCTGTTTTGCGGCTTCCTTTGTGATACCATCGGGGCAAAACGTGTGGCGATCATCTGCCATGTGTCTTGCGCTGTGGGTCTTGCCCTGGTGATGCTGCTGCCCCAGACGGATATTGCCATGATCGCAGCGATGATCGTCTTTGACTTTGCCATGCCTCTGACAACACTGATCTTCCCCCTGGTATCTGTGGAAATGTTCGGCTACCGGGCACAAAATCAGTTTGTGGGTATCGTTATGTCCATGACCAGCGCCGCCAGTATCATCTCCGGCCCCATTGCCAACTACATCCGTGACTGCACCGGCTCCTACATCCCGGTGTTCATCACATCCATGGTCATAGCCCTTTCCCTGGTGGTGGTATACCTGATCATGTATGCACTGGCAGACCGTGCCAAAAAGAAATACGTAGCCACTGTGGAAAAATAAAAGCGGCTGCTATTCGCAGTTGAAAAATGCAGAAACTGTGATAAAATGAATTACATATTATAATGTATACTCCGGAGGAGGAATTAACAATGCAGAAAATTGACAAGATCACGGAAAATATTTACCGCACCACCTTGCCCTATAAGGATATCTTTACCACCATCTATGCTATGAAGACACCGGAAGGCACTATCCTTTTTGATGCCGGCAGCTACGATGAGGATACCCAGCTGTACATTAAGCCCTTCCTGGACGAGCTGGGCATTACCGAGGAGGAGCTGAAGTATGTATTCATCTCCCACAATCATACCGACCATGCAGGCGGTCTGAACGGTTTCCTGCCGGTGTACCCCAATGTTACTGTGCTGACCCGTTCCCGTAAGCTGCAGGAGCAGTACCCGGATTACAAGTCCGAGAGAACCGAGGACGGACAGCTGATCCTGGGCGTGTTCCAGGTAGTCACCATTCCCGGTCACACCAAGGATTGCGCAGGCCTGCTGGACACCCGTACCAAGACCCTGGTCAGCGGCGATTGCCTGCAGTCCTACGGCATCCGCGGCTCCGGCACTTGGGCAGCCAATATTATTTATCCTGCAGAGCATGTGGAGGCAGTGGAGAAGGTACGCACACTGGACATTGAACAAATCGTCACCGCGCATGACTATGATCCCCACGGCTTCCGTGCCGACGGCAGAGAAGCTGTTCTTAAGAACCTGGATGCCTGCATTACCCCCCTGCGCAATATGCAGAAACTGATCACCCAGTTTCCTGAACTGGACGATGTGGCGCTGCAGGCAAAGTATAATTATGACCCCGAGCTTCCCAAGGTGAAGCATCAGGTTATCGGCGCTATGCGTGCTGCTATGGAGGAGAAGCGCATCGGGCTTCTGTAAAGGAGAAAAGCTATGTGTAATATTGCAGGCTATGCCGGTCACCGGCAGGCGGCGCCGATCCTGCTGGAAATGCTCCGCCGTCAACAGCCTTATGACGGCGACACATCCACCGGCGTTGCGGTGATCCATGAAGGTAAGCTGTACTACCGTTCTATTGTAGGTGATGTAGACACTTTGATTCGGGAAACAGACGTGCTGGAGCTTCCCGGCACACTGGGCATTGCCCACACCCGTCCCGGCGCCAATAAGGCATTTCCTCCCATGCACCCCAATATCTCCCGGAACGGCAAAATTGCGCTGGTGACAAACGGCACCACGCCTATGACAAAGTATTCTCCCGGTTGGAGCGAAGCAGTGAATATGCTGGATGCGGACGGCTATACGTTTGTTCATGAAAATGAAAGCGATGCAGAGCATCCCCGGCTGGCAAAAAACAATCATCACATCTCCACGGCGGAAGCCCGTGTACAGCTGGTGCAGTATTATATGGAGCGTGGCAAGACTCTGACGGAAGCTCTGGCACTGTCCTGCGCCCATATGTACAGCGATAATATCTCTGTGCTGATTTCTGAAACGGATCCTGACAGCATTTTTGCACTGCGCACCACCCGTCCGCTGACGGTGGTTATGGAAGCAGGGGAGACCTATCTGGCCACGACCCGTTTCGGCATGCCGGATGGTCTGGGGGAGAAGGCCGTAGACCTGCCCCTGTTCCACGCCTGCGTGATCGGTCGGGACGGCTACACCGTTACCCCGGTGAAAATGGAAGCCGAACCGGTGGCAGAAATGACACCTTATACTTATAAGGAAGCCTATAAGCGCTTTGAAGCGTTGCTGCAATCCGATGCTGCACCCATGAATTTTGACAAGCTGGAAATCGCATCGGTGGGCATGCGTGACCTTTGGGAAGGTGACCATACCTACGTGCAGCATGCAAGACTTGTGTACGATATGCTCTGGCAGTTTGAACAAGAGGGAAGACTGGAAAGAGAAATGCGTGTACGGGAAACAAATTCAGGCCTGCGTCACCGTTGGCATTTCTCTTTGAAGGAGGAAAACGCATGAAAAAACTGTTGGCTTTTCTTTTAGCCGCCGTTCTTGTGCTGGGTCTTTTCGGCTGCGGCGGCGCAGAGGAAGCAAAGAAACCGGAGGGCTTGCTCACCGGCTTCGGAAAAGTGGATATCACACCTGCCGGCACTGTGCATCTGCAGGGCGGTGACTGGGCAAACCGCCGTTCCAACGGCCTTTTGGATCTTCTGTTTGTTACCTGCGTTGCCATTCAGGAGGGAGACACCACGGTGCTTCTCTATACCATGGACTTTAAAGTGGCAACAGATAACTTTGTAGATCCTGCCAAGGCAGCGGTCAGCGCCGCTACCGGTGTTCCCCAGGAATATATTCTGTTTAATGCCACCCATACGCACTCCGCAACAGCGCTGCGCTATAAGTGGGACGGCGTGGAGAATCACAAAAACAACTTCACTGCCGCTGCTGTCAATGCGGCTACTGCTGCCATAGCAGACCTGAGTCCCACGGAGATCTATGCCGGCAGCACACAGACCGAGAACATGACCTTTGTCCGTCACTATGTGGACGCAACCGGTCAGGTCGTTCTTCGTACCGATCCTGCGCTGAAGGCCCACTACCGTGAGGCAGACGGAGAAATGCAGCTGGTGAAATTTGCCCGCAGCGCAGAAGACAAAAAGGACATCCTGCTGATGAGCTTCCCCTCCCATGCTACGTTCAATGAGGGCGGCTTGGAAATCTCTGCAGACTATCCCTCTCCCACCCGTGACTATGTGGAGGCCAACAGCGACTGCCTTGTAGCATTCTTCCAGGGTGCCTCCGGCAATCAGACCCCGGACAGCAGAGTTCCCGGAATGGCAAAGAACTCCTCTGACTACAGAACCTACGGTCAGAAGCTGGGTCAGTACGCAGTGGACGCGCTGCCCACCCTTACAAAGGTGGAAGGACAGAGCATCAAGCTGAACAGCCGTAATTTCACCGCCGGTACCAACAAGAAGAACACGGACAAGCTGGTAGCGGCCAAGGACGTGGTTGCCATTTCCCAGCAGTTCGGTCGGAACTCTGCGGAGGAGAAGGCTGCGCTGGAAAAGTACGGCTTTGCCATGTACCTGGAAGCCAGCTGGACGATCACCCGTGCTAACCTGGATCCCACTATGACCATGGAACTGAAGACCTTCTCTGTGGGTGATCTGTCGTTTGTCATCGCACCCTATGAAATGTTCGGTCACAACGGCACGGACATCAAGACCCAGTCTGTATTTGACAATACATTTCTCATCACCTGCTCCGAGGGCGCATTTAACTACATTGCATCTACCGATGCCTTTGATTTTAATTCCTACGAATCCTACTGCTGCTACTTTGAGCAGGGAACAGCGGAAAAGCTTGTCACAGAATATCTGGACATGCTGGCAGAACTGAAGCAATAACAGATCTTGCTCCAACAAAAACTGTTGTGGCATCCTGTGTTGGTATAAAATTTGGGAGGTAAAATTATGTTTGATAACGCTGGACAGAAACTCAGAATCATCACAACCGTCTACTTTATGCTCTGCGTCCTTGCGGCATTTGTTTTGTTGATCGCTATGACCATTGCGGAAATGTTTCTGCTTGGTGTACTCTATGCGGCACTTAGCTTATTTGCTGCCTGGCTGGGTGGTATTACCATGATGGCTCTGGCAGAAGCTGCAGAATCTGCACAGTATGCGGCAAGCTATGCTGAACAGGCATTGCGTACAGCAGAAAAGATCCTGGCAGAGATCCAGAAGGAAAAGGGAGAGACTGTGCAAAAGACTGTCTCCACACCCCGTGTCGCTCCTGCAAAGGCGCAGGACTATGAAAAGATTCCTGCCTGGAAACGTGTCCAGGAAGAGAATAAGTAAGCCTGAACCATACCATTATATATACATATTTTCCCGGCAAGCAGTGACGTAAAAGACGGTCGCTGCTTGCCGGGATTTTAATTCGCCATACTGCATAAAAAGCAATATGAAAATTTGTGAACATCTACAAAAATTTTTAAAAATAACTATTGACAAAACATTATATACGTGGTATCATAATCGGGCGTGTGTGGGCGAACTATGCCCTCTGCGCACTGCGATGATGCAGGAGATTGCGTTGAAAGACGGTAACTTCTGCGGAGTATGTCCGGTCATCGGGCGGCTGAACTGTCCTGTTTTGCGCTGCGTATATCGCTGCGGCAGGAAAAGGTCGGCCTTGCGTCGGCCATTTT
>JAFYNQ010000071.1 GCA_017548065.1 Oscillospiraceae bacterium | reverse complement strand
GCGAGGTCGGATGAGGGTAACCCCAGCGCTGATTCGTCGGCATTGCAAAAAAGGTGAGGACTGCCCCTCATCAGTCAAAAATCAAAGATTTTTGCCAGCTTCCCCCAGGGGAAGCCTTGTGCACCGCAACAGGGATCGTCCATAGAGTTGACGATTCAGGCCGTATTGTTATCCCCAAAGAAATCAGAAGAACCCTCAAAATTAGAGAAGGCGACCCCTCTCGTACAACATTTACATCTTTCGACTTGTTTCTTCGGGGCATTATAGATTTCGCAGAACGTATCATAGGAAACGAATAAGCACATAAAGACAGCCGCCGACCGTTAGGTCGGCAGCTGGTTCCTTCTATTAGACAAATCAAAATTGGTTTATGTGTTGTTTTCAAAATATTGTGCTTCCAAGGTGTCCACATAATCGCTGCCCACTCTTCCAATGTGTTCAATAAACATTCCGTTTTCGTCGAATATATTGCACTCCCCATAATATTTTGTGGGTGCATTTTCTTTCTTATAAACACAACTACACAAAACAATCATATTGCCATTATTTTGATATAGAATTATAGCTTTCCCAATTGGCTCATTTAAAGCATTTCCAAAAATAAGACATTCCTGTTTTGCTATATCCTTCACCACATCTTCAAAAAGCGATTCATCAAGTGCTGCAATAAATGTTGCTTTGCTGAAATCAAAGCTTGGTGTCTTCTTGCTGTTCAGGTTAATAAGTTTTGGATTTGTGTTTTCATAATAAAACAGTTCAATTTTTACCGTGTTCTCAAGCAGTTCACCTTCATCAAGCGTTTTTACGCCAGGGTCACAGCCAACGAGTCCCAACAGACATATCAATGCCAGTATGATTATCAATGCCTTTTTCATAAGCCTATCCTCCCTGAAAAAGTCAAGTTTATATTCTTATTATATTGTGAAATACAGAGAGAGTCAAGCCAGCTATATCAAAGAACCATCGTTGTAAATCTTCGATGGTAACCCTCCTAAATGCACATCGATTTCGTGCGTATAAATCCTTTATGTTTACAGATACTAACAGCGTAATTTGTAAAATTATTGTAGGCGAGAAAAGGCCCCCTCTGACGAGGGGGCTGTCAGCGAAGCTGACTGGGGGAGAGAACAACTACCCCTCAGTCACGCTTGGTAAGCGTGACAGCTCGCTGCGGCGAGCCCGGTCGGCGGCTCTGACAGTCCACCGGACTGTCATTCACTACCGCCGACTGCGCTTCGCTTACCCCTGACAAGGGGAGCCTTTCGGGTGCGTTGCAACATTTGTAAAGGAGAAAGATATACTATGAAAGCTACAGGTATTGTACGCCGTGTTGATGATCTCGGGCGTATTGTGATTCCCAAAGAAATCAGAAGAACGCTCAAAATCCGTGAAGGCGACTCCTTGCTGACAACATTGACACCGATTGACAGGTTTTGCATGGCGATACATAACCTTGCGCAAAGAATAACAGCGCAGTGAAATCACTGCGCTGTAACTTATTTTTGCTCAAGGTAGACCAGTTGTCCGCCATCCCATTTTTTCTTGCCGAAATGCAACGACCTTCTGTCAGTAATGGGGAATGTCTCAGCTGGCCCTAAGTAGAAAACACTTGTTCCAAACAATGACTTTTTCAACACCAACATATTTCCTTTTTTACCGAAGGCATACAGTTCGCTAATCATATCATCTTCGTTGGGGTGCCAGTGCATAATTGAACCAGAGAATATGGAGTTGTCAATAATGTCGATAGAAGTATCGCCATCATGGCAAAAGGCTTGAACATAAGCGTTCTTGTACAAATGCCATATCAAAATGTTATCGTGCAATACAGGATGTGAATGTAAATCGGGTTTGCAAATAATTGCATCATATAGTTCTTTGGTTGTCATACAATCACCTCTTTTTTATTATATCACGGCGATTTGAAAAAGTAAATCTTGCGGTATAATCTCCGTCAGTTTACAGATACTAACAGCGTAATTTGTAAAATAAGGAGATAGATATATATGAAAGCAACTGGTATCGTCCGTCGGGTGGATGACCTCGGGCGTATTGTAATTCCCAAAGAAATCAGAAGAACCCTCAAGATTAGAGAAGGCGACCCCTTGGAGATCTATACGGAGAAGGATGGAGGGGTGATCTTCCGGAAGTATTCGCCTATGAGTGATCTGCAGGATTTTGCGGCGCAGATCTGTGAGTCCATTGGGGCGAACACCGGCCATGTGGCGGCGGTGGCGGATCGGGATGCGATCATTGCGCTTTCCGGTGCGCCCAAGCGTGAGCTGATGGACAAGCCCAACTCCCAGGAATTGGACAAGCTGATGGAGAGCCGAAAGAACTATCGCTATCAGCAGGGCGAGGCGATGGTTCCTGCGGCAGAGGGATCGGACAAGTACCATTTGGGTGTTGCGGCGCCGATTTTGAGCCAGGGGGATCTTATGGGCTGCGTAATGCTTTTGCTTGGTGAAAATGACAGTCCTTTGGAGGAAGCAGACCAAAAGCTGGCGCAGACGGTGGCAGGCTTCCTGGGGAAGCAGATGGAAAGTTAAAAATGATTACAAAGGGCAGCTTTCGGCTGCTCTTTTGTTTTGGCAAAAACGCTCCACTTGAAGGGGTAAAAACGGCTCTGCTTTTGCGAATTTAGGGAATATGTGTATTTTCTACAAAAAATTATGGTTGACAAACGGTAACAGCTGTGCTATACTCTGTAACCAGTTGTAACCAAACGGAAAGAAAGCAACCGTGAAAGGAAATGTGTTTATGCTCAAATCCCGAAATCTGGGACTGCGATTGATTAGTTTGGCGCTTTGTGTTATTTGCTGCCTTTGCATGCTCCTGCCGGTGTGCGCATCGGATGCGGAGCGGAAGCAGACCACCCTGACTACCGTTGTCAGAAACGGTGCATATTACAATGCCTCCGCTGTGGGACAGCTGGAAAACGGCAGTGCCGTGACTGTCCTGGGCGAGACAAGCGAGTTTTATAAAATTGATTGTTATGATACCATCGGCTATGTGGCCCGTTCCCAGGTGTCCCTGGAAAACGGAGAGTATTATGTAAACTGCCAGCCTGACAGCAGTGAGACCCGTGTGTTTACATACACTGACCACGCAGAGGCGCTTCGTATTCGTAACGGCCTGTTGGATCTTGCCAGAGCCCAGGTGGGTAAGCCTTATATTTACGGCGCTACCGGCATGCGTGGCTTTGACTGCTCCGGCCTTATGTACTATCTGTACGGCACCTATGACACCAACCTTCACCGCCGTGCCAGCGAGCAGCTGCAGGATGGCATCGTGGTGTCCCGTGAGGGCATGCAGGTAGGTGACCTGGTGTTTTTCCGTGAAAGCTGGGATTCCTGCGCGGCTTCTCATGTGGGCATTTATGCCGGAGACAACAAGATCATTCATGCGTCTACCAGCCGGGGCGTGATCTATTCCGACCTGGAAGAGACCTACTGCGCAAAGAATTTTCTCTGTGTCCGCCGTGTGGTGGATACCAACGTGACCTACAGCGAAATGGTGGCAACCACAAGCTTCACCACTGCTCCCGTAACCGGACGCCGTGCCGGCTGATCAATCCGAAAAATGCGCCGACGAGGTTTTATGTAAACCTTGTCGGCTCTTTTTTATGCCACAAAGCACCGAATCTGTTTCTCCTGCATACAATAGTGGGAGGCGATGAATATGATCGTGAAAACTGACAGACCCATCACTGCGGCAAGCTGTGACCAAATGATCCGCTCCCTGGTGGAGACCTATCCCTTTTGCCGCACGGAGCTGTTGACTACCACAGCCTTTCAAAGACCCATTCGTACCCTTGTGATCGGGGAGGGGACGAGACGGGTGCTTTATACCGCCGCCCACCATGCCAACGAGTGGATCACTGCCTTGGTGCTGCTGCGCTTTGCCGAAGAACTGGCAGAGGCTATCCGTACAGACGGCATGGTGCTGGGACGCTCTGCCAAGGCACTTTCCGCAGCGGCGACGGTCTGTATGGTACCTATGGTTGACCCGGACGGGGTAGACCTGGTCACCGGCGCCATTGCCGAGGGCAGCGGACAGTATACGCTGGCACGAGAGTTGGCGGACGGCTACCCCGATATCTCTTTCCCGGAGGGTTGGAAGGCAAATCTTTTGGGGGTAGACCTGAATTTGCAATACCCGGCAGGCTGGCTGCAGGCGAGGGAGATCAAATTTTCCCAGGGGTTTACCCGACCGGGGCCACGGGATTATGTGGGAAGAGCGCCCTTGTCCCAACGGGAGACGAAAGCGCTTGCCGATTACACGGAAGCCGTTGACCCTGAACTGGTGCTGGCATACCATGCCCAGGGGAAGGAGATCTACTGGCAGTTTGAGGACTATTATGTACCCGGCGCAGAGGCGCTGGGGCAGGTCTTTGCCGATGTCAGCGGCTACCGTCTGGCGCAGGTGGCCTATGACTCCTCCTTTGCCGGCTATAAGGACTGGTTTATTCAGAATTTCCGCCGTCCCGGTTATACCATTGAGGTGGGGGAGGGTACAAATCCCCTGCCGCTGTCCCAGTTTGAGGAGATCTACCGGGATAACCTGGGGATTCTGCTTGCCGGGATTTTAAACGATTCGTAAATTCCGCTACGGGGGTACTTGTTATTTCCATAAAAAGGGGTATAATAAGCACGGGTGATCTTTATGAAGAAAATGCTGTTTGTTATAAACCCCAATGCGGGTACCCGGAAAGCAAACAAAGTTTTAACAGAGATATTAACGGTGTTTAGCCGTGGCGGCTATGATGTCAGTGTCTATGTTACCGCCGGTCCCGGCGATGGCAAGACGGTGGTGGCACAGCGGGCAAAGGACGTGGATATTGTGGTCTGCTGCGGCGGTGACGGCACTTTTAACGAGACTGTGGCAGGTGTGCTGGAAAGCGGAGCGGAAACCCTTTTGGGTTACATTCCTGCCGGCTCTACCAATGATTTTGCCAACAGCCTGGGGCTTTCCACTGACCCCGTGGAGGCGGCAAAGCGCATTGCCGACGGCACGCCCACGGCCTATGATATCGGTTCCTTCGGTGGACGGTATTTTACCTATGTGGCATCCTTCGGCGCCTTTACCAAGACCAGCTATACCACACCCCAAAACATAAAAAATGCCCTGGGACATACAGCCTACGTCCTGGGCGGCATTCAGGAGCTGTCCCAGATCCGCTCTATCCACGGCGCATTCACCGTGGGAGACGAGACGGTGGAGGACGATTTCCTCTTCGGTGCGATTTGTAATTCCACCAGTCTGGGTGGCATTCTTACCCTGGACCCCAGGCAGGTGGATATGAGCGACGGCATGTTTGAACTGCTGCTGGTGCGTGCGCCCAAGGATCTGGCAGAGATCGCAGAGTGCATCCAGGCAGTGCAAAAGCAGGTATATAACTGTAAGATGATCACCTTCCGCAGCGCTTCCCATATCCGGGTGGATATGGGACCCGGCATTCCCTGGACACTGGACGGCGAACGGGAAGAGGGTCACGGTCAGGTAGCGGTGGAAAATATCCACCATGCCATAAAGCTGGTGAAATAAATGATCAATACCACATTGTGCTATATCACCCGAGGAGATCAGGTGCTGATGCTCCACCGGGTAAAAAAAGAAAAGGATATCAACAAGGACAAATGGATCGGCATCGGCGGCAAGTTTGAGGGGGAGGAGTCCCCGGATGCGTGCCTGCTCCGGGAGGCCAAAGAGGAGACGGGACTGACCCTGACCTCCTGGCGCTGCCGAGGTGTTGTGACCTTCCTGAACGATTGCTGCGAAGGGGAGTATATGTACCTGTTCACCGCCGACGGCTTTGAAGGAGAGCTGAAGGAATGTGACGAGGGCAATCTGGAGTGGATCAGCCGTGACTTTCTGGATGCCCTTCCCAAGTGGGAGGGAGATAAGATCTTCCTGGATCTTCTGTGGCAGGATGCGCCCTTCTTCCTCCTGACCCTGCGCTACAGCGGCGACAAGCTGTGCGAAGCCATACTGAACGGCAAAAAGCTGTAAATTACTTATTGTAGGGTGCGGTCATGACTCTGCCCTACAAAGATGCTGCTGTATCTGAACAAAACGAAAATCCCCACAAAGCATAATGCTTTGTGGGGCGTTTTTTATACCGTAAAGCGACTGAAATATTCGTAGAGGGGGATGAGCTTTTCAATGAAGCTGCACACACGTTCGCCCAGGGCAGGACCGAACATGTCCTCGCCCACCGGCTCGGAGACGATACAGCCGATGTCCCGGCGCCAGCTGAAATAGGGGGCAAGGGCTTCTGTGGGTGCCTCCTTCGGCTTCTTGTAAAGCTCTGCAGTCACCGGGATGCCGGTGGCTTTTTCTGTGTCCCGAAGCAGCTGCAGAAACTCGTCGGGATTGGCTGCCCAGTGCTTTCGCAGTGTCTCCATGGTGGCAGGTCGGGGACGCCACAGACAGAAGCCGTAGGTCACGCCCTCGGGGCGGATCTCAAAGTAAAGGCAGGGGTTTTCTGCCCACCACTCCACATCCTTTCGGATGCAGATCCAAAGGCTTTCCTTGTAGGGCAGGGGATGATGCATACGGGCATCCCGATAGATGCGGCTGACCTTCACCAGGTTTCCCGGCTTGTCGGCAAACAGTGCGTAAAGATCCTTGCCCAAAGCCTTTACCGGCTCGTACAAATAGTTTGTATAATTCTTCTTGTTTTCCAGGAACCAGTCACGGTTGTTATTCATACGGATACCCCAAAGGAAATCCACAGTTTCCGGGGAGAAGCCTTCAAACATGTTGTTTTCCTCTTTCAATCAACGGGGGTGTCGGAGAACACCTTCTCCGGCAGCTCTTCCGTCTTCGGGGTTTCCTGGGGGTGCTTTTCGTTGAAATCATCCACCAGTGTCTTGAAGGGCTTGCGCAGCAAAAGCTCGGCAAAAAGGAATGCGGTGGAGAAGTACAGCGTACCCCATACCGGTGTAGCCATCATGAAAAGGTTGGTGTTTGTGAGGAAAAGCACCACGGGCAGCCACAGCAGCGCTGCCACACCCAGGCTGCGCAGGGGATGCGCCACTGCCAGAAACCAGGAATTACGAATCAGCTGCATTGCGGTGCAGCCGAAACGGGAATGGAAAGCAGGCACCAAGGAGTGGAAAAGAGCGGCTACGCAGAAGGAAACGATGCTGATCCACATAGGCAGACCGAATGCATAACCCAGCGCAGCGGCGACACCCACAAGTACCAGCACCAGCGACAGAAGACCCCAGCCCAGGGTGACTTTTCCAAAACCGTTGGCAAAGCCACGGAAGAAGGCGGCAGACACAGAGGAATCATCCTCCTTGTCGTTAAGCACACGCATAGCGGTATACATACCTGCCTGGGCGGCGCCGATGGTGAAAACGGGCACGCAGCACACAAGATAAATAAAATTCAGAATGATCAGATCGCCGATGTACATAAGAATCTGCATCACCGGGGAATCGTAAGAAAAAAGACCTTTCATAGTATAACCTCCAATCCAGTACAGTTTACGGCAAAAACCGCCTAAAAGCAAGGGATAATTGTAAACTTTTTTCAAACGTTACGGGGAAAACGCAAAAAGTGTTTGCCAAAGTGAGGAATTGGCACTATAATGTACAGTAATATGTTATACCCTGAAAGGAAGATCGTTTTGCAGGAAAAAGAAACCATTATTGAAAAGTTAGGCGGATTGCTGGGCAAGCTGGGTACTGTGGTCATGATGAACCTGGTGTTCCTGGCGGCATGTATCCCGGTGGTCACCATGGGTCAGGCCTGGTGCGGTCTGCTCAGCGCCATTCGTTATCAGATTCGTGGCGACGCCTGGTGGGACGGCTTTAAGTTCGGCTTCAAGACCCGTTTCCTCCGTGGCACTATTGCCTGGTGCATCATGCTGGCACTGGATGCCTGGATGTTTACGGACCTGTTGCAGTACACCTCCGCAGAGGTGAGCCTGGTGTACCCCATTACCTCCGGCATTATGTTTGCCCTGATGGTGATGCTGACCACGGCTGTCATGACGCTGAATGTGTACATACCCACGGATATCTCCACCTGGATCAAGAATGCAACCTCCATGATCTTCAAGGTGCCTCTGCAGCTGCTGGTGGCGGCTGCGGCGATTTGGGCGCCGGTGGTGCTGTTCTTCTTCCGATTTGATATTTTCTACTATATAATCATGATTTTTGTGGTGGCGTATTTTACCTTGGTGGGCTTCGCCGCTACCATTTTGCTGAAGGGTCACCTGATGGAGCTGCTGCTGGAAGCAAGAAGCGAAGGCACGCTGCTGGCGGAAGAGGGCCGTGTGATTGAAAAAGAGGAAGAGAACGAAGAGGAATCTGAATAAAAGGACGGAAGAATATGGCAAATTTCGTAACAAACCTGAAAGAGCACTTTGCCAAGGAAAAAGAGCGCATGAAGCCCATGACCGGCAAAGAGCGAGCAGAGCATCTCTGGATGTACTACAGTGAGTACCTTTGGGTCGTAGGTGTGGTAGTGATCCTGCTGGGCGCTGTGATCACCAGCCTTTTCAACCTGATGACAAAGACAACGGTGGTCACCGGCATTATGGTGAACTTCACCATCACCCAGGAGGGACACAATTACCTGGCCGAGGATTATGCGGAAAAGATCGGCGCAAAAGAGGGCAGAGAGCTGGTAAACCTGGAGTACACAGTGTTTGACCTGCTGTCCGATGCCTCTGCCAGTGAGCAGAGCTACTACGCTGCTATGACCGTGGTGGCGGAGGTCAGCGCCCAAAAGCTTGATTATATCCTGCTGGACAAACCCGGTATGGAGTTCTACATTACCCAGTCGGTGTATATGGATCTGCGTGAGTTCTTCTCCCCGGAGGAGATCGCACAGTTTGCTGCAGAGGATCGCCTGATCTACGCCCAGGAGGAGGGCAGCGAGGATAAGTGGGTGGTGGCAGTGGACATCACCGAGCTTCCCTTCGTGCAGGACACCGTTACCTCCGAGGGACCGATCTACTTTGCCCTTTCCGGCAGTGCGCCCCATGTGGAGCAGTGCCGTGGTATTTGGGAACATATCAACGCTTGGCCTGCAAAAGCAGCGGGGTAAAAAGGAGTAATGAATGATGGAAATGATTAAAAACTGGATCAACATGGCAGGAAGCTTTGCCCTTGCCAATCTGCTGCCTGCAGTGATCATTCTTGTGGTTGGCATTCTTGTTGCCAAGCTGGTGGTCAAACTGGTGGACTCCGCTCTGGAAAAGTCCACACTGGAAAAGGCTGCCCACAGCCTGATCCGCTCTATTGTAAAGACAGCACTTTATGTTGTGCTTCTGCTGATCGTGGCAGCAAACCTGGGCATTGATGTCACCGGCATCGTGGCTCTGGCCAGCGTGCTGACTCTGGCAGTTTCTCTGTCTGTGCAGAATGCCCTGACAAACCTGATCGGCGGCTTCACACTGCTGAGCACCAAGCCCTTTGTCTCCGGTGATTTCGTGGAGATCGCAGGTCAGTCCGGCGCCGTAAAGGAGATCGGCCTCACCTACACCAAGCTGACCACCGGCGATAACAAGATCGTCTCTATTCCCAACAGCGCTGTGGTTTCCGCACAGATCGTCAACTACACTGTCTCCGGCAGCCGCCGTGTGGACATCAACGTTTCCGCATCCTATAACACACCCGTGGAGGCTGTGCTGGAGGCACTGCGTGAGGCAGGTGCTGTGGAGACCTCTCTGCCTGATCGCACACCCTTTGCTGCTGTGAAGGACTACGGTGACAGCGCCATCAACTATGTGCTGCAGGTATGGTGCAAGAGCGCCGATTACTGGACAACGCTGTTTAACACAAACCGCAGAATCAAAGAGGTTTTTGATGCTAAGGGCATTGAAATGACCTATCCTCACCTGAACGTTCACCTGGACAAGTAAAAAGAATCCCCCGAAGCCTTGTGCTTCGGGGGATGTTTTTCGCATTTACAGAGAAGCCACCAGCTTGTCTGCGGTGTCTGCCAGCTGTTCGGCAGTGCCTTTGACATAGGGGGTGTTGTAGGACTCGTAGCCGCCCTGGTCATAGCCCTCGGCGGTGGGGTAGTAGCCGTGGCAGCCGTTGGCCTGGCACATGACGCAGGTGACGGGGAACTTGGAGTTGCCACGAATCTGCACGCCCACTTCGTTGAAGGGCTCGCCGGGAATGCCCACGAAAGCCAGTCCGCAGAAGGCAATGGCGCTGACGGCAGTGGAACGATAGTCTTCCTTGGACTTTTCCAGACCTACGATCTTCTTGGACTCTGCCAGCATATAGTTTGCCTGCTTCTGGGTAGGTGCAAACTCCAGATCGCGTCCTTGCGCGTGCAGCTCAATGATGCGTTCAGCCTCCGGCACACGAGAGGGGTCACGCTTGGTCTTCAGATCGATGGCCAGCTGACCGAAGGACAGACCCTCGGCCTCCACCGGTGTGGCGGTCTTCAGGAAATCCAGACAGAAGCCTGCCAGCTTGATGCCGTACTGGGTAGCCTTTGCAATAGAAGCCTTTTCACGGGGCAGGCGGCGATCGGCAATGACCATCTGTCCCTCACAGCCGTCAAGAAATACGCAGTGCGTATTCGGCAGCTCTGCCTCCACCTGATTGCGGAATGCACCGGGGTAGTCGGCGGAAACAAACTCGCCGCCGATGTTATCCGGGTGCGCCTGGAAGTTGGCGATCACGATGTCCTTGCCCTCCTCACGGGTGATGCGGATCACGCGCATGGTGTCATCGCAGTGACCGGCAGGGGCAACGATCATCTTCTGATACTCACCGGCAGGATTGGTCATCACTGTGCCGTCGGACAAAAGCCAGCGGCGTACGAAAGCCATGCCCTCTGCACGGTCTTCCTTCTTATAAATGCCGGTCACCGGCTTTCTGTCAGCCAATGCGATGGCAGCGGCATCCTTCAAACGGCGGTACAGCCACTGATCGTACTGCTCGTCAACACCGATGGTGGGACCGGTGTGGGTGTGGGTGCAGCAGAGGATCACGCTGTGCTTGGGCAGTTCTAGGTCGCTCTCAATATTGGCAGCCCACTGGTAACCACGGAAACCGTAAACACCCAAAAGGTCAGCCACCAGCAGAACGGAGGATTTCTCTCCGTCGCCGAATGCAACGGCGTTGATCATCAGGGGGTCGTGGACACCGCGAGCGGTACGGGCATTCCAGCTGCCGCCCAGGGGGACACCCATAGGGGGTGTAATATCCAAACGGGCAAAGCCTACAGTATAGTTCATGTGAATTGCCTCCTTATAATATATAGATAATTATATGGTACATTTTTTTACAGGAAAGTCAATGCTATTTGTATGGAATCAGAAGGTGTCGTAAAGGGGCTTGACTCGGTTAACGTCTATCTTTAGTGTGGCCATGGCCATTTCGTGGTCATAGTAGCGGTCGATCTCCACCTCGTGGCGACCGAAGGATGCGCAGAAATCCTCGAAAAGCGCAACAGCCTTTTCATTGTTGCCCAGCGCCTTTTCCGTCATGCAGGCGGCAAAGCCTTCAATGTACTCTGCATGGAGCTGCAAAAGTCGCATGGAGACAGCTTGGGGACGGGTGGGCATCACCGGATGGGCAGCGGCAATGCTGCGTGCCTTTTCCGCCAGAGCAGCCACCTGCTGCAAACGCTCTGCACGGGCAGGATCGTAGTACACGGAATACTGGGGCGCCAGCCGCTTTTCGCCTGCCATCCAGCCGTAGTCAAACACCTCGCTGACAGTATGGAGATAGTCCTTAACCTCCTTCCAGGCATCGCCGTAGGCGTGGCGGAAGTAATCCTCCATCACCGCATCATAGTCGCAATCCCGGTTCATCAGGGCTTCTGCAAAGATATAGACGGCAAAGCCGTTGGGGAAGTGGTGTCGCTGGGAGCCGTCCTCCACAATGCCGTCCACACCCATGTATTTCAGTCCCAGGATATCCTCGTAAATACGGCGGCTCATGTACATCAGCGCCACATCACGGCACTGTCTGCGCCAGAAATGATACTCATAGCAGAACACGGGTCCCGTCCAGGTCTTCTGCCACTGCTTCAGGTGGGCAAGGTTTGCCTCCGCAGACTCGGGAATGGGCCATGCGTTGCGAATGTACTCGCTGGGTTCCGGCACTACGGTGTCTTCTGTGATGCTGGAGGTGTACTTGCGGGTAATGGGCGCATACAGCAGGGAGAAGCGTTGGGGATTGTTCACAGTGATATGCTCCGGCGCAAACATGGTGTCCACATAGGCAATAAATACGATGCGTGTGGGCAGACCCTTTTCTGTCAGCACTGCATCCAGCTCGTTCATAAGCACAAGATACCAGTCCGAGGGACGCATTATCTGACATTCCGGGCATTCGCAGTGATTCCGCTTGCCGTCAGCCAGCCATACATGGAGGAAATCCACATGGGAGTAAGCCTCGGCATGGGCAACGATGGAGCGGATCATGGTGGCACGCACCTTGGGGTTGGACATACACACGTTAGTATTCAGGGCAATGCCCTTGTGGAATTTGCGCACACCTTTTGTCAGCGCCAGGGCTTCCTGCTGTTCCGGGGTCAGCACCGGGTCTTCCTCCTGCTTCCAGCCGTTTCGGGAGAGAAGTCCGAAGGGCTCTGCTGTCCAGCCGTGACCCATGTCATGGAATTGCAGACAACGCTTGGCGATCTCTGCCTCGCACTGCCGCTTCCACTGCAGTACCTGGTTGTAGCTCACCGGCTCTGCAGGACGGGTGGGGTTGAATTCGTGTTCATAGTAGCGCTGATAGTAAACATAGGGGATGTCAAACTCCAGCATATACACATTCATTTCCAGCTTGGGGTAGAAATCAATGGTCTCCATCATGGATTGTTGGCTTTCCGTACCCTCGTTGCAGAAGCCGCGGAAGCGGTGGTCTGCCAGCTTGTGATATTTTTGGGGTGCGATATCCTGCATGGGGATATGCTCGCCGTCAATGCCGGGATACAGCCAGCGGCAGCCGTTAAGCCGCAGGAAGCGGTACACGGCAAACAGCACGCTGCGCAGGTTAGAGCCTGCCAGGATGCCCCCTTCTTCCTGGGTGTCCACATGGATCACATCGTCCAGCACCGGGTCGGCTGCCTCGCTGGGAATGCCAAAGTCCTCCAGAAGACCCAAACGGAAGCCGTCGGTGGCGCCGGGCTCAAAGGTGATCCCGATCTCACCGCACCGGGGCATCATCATACGCAAATACTTTTTTAATTCCTCTGCCGCAAAGAACAAAACGTTCTCAGCCCGCAGCAGCTTGATTTTCAGCATAAAGGTCCCTCCTTATATAATATAAGCATTCTACCACAAAACCGGCTTGGGCGCAAGCACGCCGAAACAAAGAGGCTTGCGATCCGGCAATGGTTTTATGGCAGAGTGCCGAAGGTAATATCTTCGTTCATCTTCACAATTACAGCGCCCGGTATCTGCCGCAAAACCACAGAATTATGTCAAGTGTCCGCAATAGAAAGACGATTGGTTTTCTGCTTGTGGATAGTGCTGAAAAATTTGTGCAATATGTCAAGTTTTGCCGCTTTGTTTTGTGCGATATGTCATGTTGTAATTGTTAAAAAAGTATGATAAACTTAATAACGAGCGAATGGGCAAATTATGCCCAGCGTGTATGTTAAAGGGAAGCAACCCCGTAAGCATAAACAAAATTTGAGGAGGAAAAAAAGTGAAAAAGTTTCTTGCAATCCTGTTAGCACTCACCCTTCTTCTCGGCCTGTGCGCATGTGGCGGCGGCGAGAAGGAACAGACCGGCGGCGTAACTGCTGACGGCAAAGTTAAGCTGAGCATTGGTATCCCCACCAACGCAAAGATCATGTCTCTGGAAGAGAATGCTCTGACCAAGTGGCTGGAAGAGCAGTGCCAGATCGAGATCGAGTTTGTTGAGTACGCCGGCGGTACCGACGTCTCCACCCAGATCTCTACCACCGTTGCTGCTCGTCAGGAGCTGCCCGACATTCTGTACGGCATCGGCCTGAACGACGGCGCTATCACCACCTACGGTAAGGACGGCTACTTTGTAGACCTGACCCCCTACTACGAGGACAAGGAAGGCGCTTCCAAGAACTTCTGGTCCCGTATTGAGGAGTCTCTGACTCCCGAGCAGCAGGACACTGTTATCCGTAAGATCACTGACGGCGACACCGGCAAGATCTACGCAGTGCCCACCATTGAGACCTCTACCATTGATAAGAGAAACTACCAGCCCTGGATCAACCAGACTTGGCTGGACAAGCTGGGCCTGGCTATGCCTCAGAACGTTGACGATCTGTACAAGGTCCTGGTTGCATTCAACACTAAGGACCCCAACGGCAACGGCGACCCCAACGATGAGATCCCCCTGTTCGGTTCCGAGAAGGCCGGCGGCAACGCTCAGGTCGTTAACTGGATCATGAATATGTTCATGTACTACGATGAGAACCACAGATGGCAGGACTACAATGGCGACGGCCAGCTGGAGTTCATGTACACTCAGGAAGCTTACCGTGAAGGCATGAAGTTCATCAACAAGCTGTACAAGGAAGAGCTGCTGACCAATATGCTCTACACCGCTTCCGGTGCTGAGATGAAGCAGATCACCACCCCCGCCTCCAACCTGGCAATGTGCGGTATCTTCGTTGGTCACCTGACCATCCACTGCACCATGGGCAACGAGGTTATGTACGAGTACGTTCCCATGCCTCTGTGGGGCAACGCTGTTGAGAGCGACCTGTCCTGCTCCAAGTCCACCTTCATCACCGCTGACTGCGACAACCCCGACAAGGCTTTTGAAGTTCTGATGACTCTGTTCTCCTGGGAAGGCTCCATGCGTGTCCGTTACGGCGAGTACAATGTTAACTGGGCCGATGCTGATGAGGGCGCAAAGTCCGACATGGGCCTGGACGCTGTCTACAAGCTGATTTCTGACCCCCTGACTCAGCAGAACACTGCTCACTGGGGCAAGATCGCTTCCTGCTTCAACCACTATGCAGAAGGCGAAACCGCTCAGATCGCTGAGAACATGGACGAGTGGACTCAGAAGAAGTCTGCTATGCACGCTGAATCCCGTCGTATCTTTGAGGCTGCTGTTGCAGCTAACAACCCCGAGAACGTCTGCCCCACTCTGGTGACCTCCATTGAGGAGCAGGAAGCTTCCGAAGCTGTCCGTACCAACATCAACGACCTGACCGGCAAGAAGGAAATGGCTTTCGTTACCGGCGTTGGCGCTGACATCAACAATGATGCCGACTGGAATGACTTCCAGAAGCAGATGGAAGAGCTGGGTCTGGCTGAGTACCAGAAGTACGTACAGACTGCTTACGATCGTCAGAAGTAATTTTGATTCAGGTCCTGAAGCAAATATAACCTGACCAAAGCGTGAAACGCAGCCGGGTGGAAACACCCGGCTTGCGTTAATAAATCAGAAAGGAATGAATCAAATGAGCAATCCCACTCGTGTGATGGCGCCCAACACTTTGGCAAAGACTCCTTTGCAGAAGTTCTGGGTTAAGTTCAAGAAGAACTGGCCGTTGCATCTGATGATCATTTTTCCTTTGGCATACCTGATCCTGTTCAGCTACGTTCCGCTGTACGGCATCCAGATTGCATTTAAGGATTACTCTCCCCGTTTGGGTATTTGGGACAGCCCTTGGGTTGGTCTGAAGCACTTCAAAAAGTTCTTTGACTTCTACCGTTGGCCCAATCTGGTCGGTAATACCATTGCTATTTCCCTGTACCAGATCATTTGCGGCTTCCCCATCCCCATTATTTTGGCGCTGATTATTCACGTCAACACCGGTAAGGTGCTGAAGAAGGTGGCACAGAACGTTTCTTACGTTCCCCACTTCATCTCCCTGGTCGTTATGATCGGTATTCTGAACACTGTTCTGAACCCCATCACCGGCT
Source organism: Oscillospiraceae bacterium (assembly GCA_017548065.1). Classification (GTDB taxonomy): domain Bacteria; phylum Bacillota; class Clostridia; order Oscillospirales; family Oscillospiraceae; genus Faecousia. Next base: position 1,732 of record JAFYNQ010000071.1, on the reverse strand, counting down.
TCCTGGGCCAGATCTACAAGCTCTTCGGTGTTGTTGGCGCTGACGATATCCGTGGTAGTAAAGAAGCATTCCGTCACCTGTATGTGTGGTCCGGTGTGTGGCAGACCATGGGTTGGAGCTCCATTATGTACATTTCCGCACTGTCTGCAGTTCCCGATGAGCTGCACGAGGCTGCAAAGCTGGACGGTGCAAGCCGTCTGCGCCGTGTTTGGAGCGTGGACCTGCCCACCATTCTGCCTACCATCTGCCTGATGCTGATCATGCGTTTCGGTGGCATTATGTCCGTCGGCTACCAGAAGGCTTACCTGATGCAGAACTCCATGAACACGGAGACTTCTGAAATCATTTCTACTTACGTGTACAAGAAGGGTATTCAGCAGAATAACATGTCCTTCGGTACCGCTATCGGCCTTTTGAACTCTGCAATCAACATGATCCTGGTCTTCACTGTCAACGCCATCACAAACTGGCTGTCTGACAATGAGCTGGGCTTGTTCTAAGGAAGGAGGAAGATAATATGGCTAAGATTAAGAACATTAAGATCAATGAGTCCGCCGGTGATAAGATTCTGAATACAATCACAAATATTATCCTCGTCCTCTTGATCCTGATCGTTGGTTACCCCATTCTGTACGTTATCTCCTGTTCCTTCACCAAGACAGATGCTCTGTCCGCAGGTATGGTTGTTCTGTGGCCTGTTGACGTTAACGGCAACTTTGCCATCTCCTTGGAAGCATACGAATTCGTTCTGCAGTACAAGGCTGTTTGGACCGGCTTCAGAATGTCTGTTTTCTACACTGTGTGTGACGTGTTCCTGCAGATGACCATGACCATTCTGGTTGCTTATCCTCTGTCCAGAAGAAGCTTCCAGGGTCGTAGCATCTACACCATGATCTTCTATATGTCCACCCGTGTGTCCGCAGGTCTGATCCCCGGCTTCATTCTGAAGTGCGATTTGGGTCTGTTTGATAACATCTGGGCAGTTCTGATTTCCGGTTCTGTCTCCGTTTCTCACATCCTGATCCTGCGTACCTGCTTCCAGACTGCGATCCCCGGTGAGCTGTTTGACTCTGCTATGATCGACGGCGCTAACCACTTCACTTGTGTCACCAAGATCGCTCTGCCTCTGGCAAAAGCAACTCTGTCCGTTCTGATTCTGTACTGTATCGTTGGTCAGTGGAATGAGTACTTCACTTCCATGCTGTACCTGCGTGACCAGAAACTGTACCCCCTGCAGCTGGTTCTTCGTCCCATCATGCAGGCTGCTACTGCAATGGGTCAGATGGATACCGCCGAGATGAATGCTGCGGCAAGAGAGCAGGCTAACTCCGGACTTGAAAACGTCCGTTATGCCCTGATCGTTATCTCCTCCGCTCCCGTTATTGCTGCATACTTTGTTGTGCAGAAGTACTTCAAGGGCGGCGTTATGCTGGGCTCCGTCAAGGGTTAATTCCCGGACAAACTTACAATTAAAAGGTCGGTACACAATCGTGTACCGACCTTTTTGTATAAAGAAAACCACTCGTTATACGAGTGGTTCAAAAGAGCCTATGGCGGTGAACCGGAAAACCAAGTGCCGGAAAAACGAAGAAACAAATGCAGGTTGCAGTTGGAGGAAGGGAAGCCTCCCTCTGATGAGGGAGGTGGCTGCCCGGAGGGCAGACGGAGGGAGAGAAAAAATCAGATTATTCTCTCCCCCCAGTCTTTTGCTTCGCAAAATCCAGCCCCCTCG
>JAFYNQ010000070.1 GCA_017548065.1 Oscillospiraceae bacterium | reverse complement strand
GCAGAGAGAAGCACCTCATCTGCCAGGAAGGTGGCTGTGTAGTAGATGCCGGCATTGCCGGGACGAAGAGACACAGAGCTGATATACTGACCGCCAAACCTATGGAAGCCGTTTGCAGCCGCAATATAACCTTCCTTAGCTACCAGTGTACCGTTGACAGCGCCGGTGATCACACCGTACTTTCCGTCGGAAACATCGTAATCATCGGTGGCAGAATCAAAGACAGTCAGCGTGCCATCCACGGTCACATTGCCGCTTATGTCGCAGCCGTTTAGATCCAGTTCCAGCGCAGAATCAATGGCGATGTCTGCAGACACATCCTTCTGCAGCTTCAATGCCACATAGCCGGTAGCGTAACTGTTGCTGAGTCCGGAATATCTTGCGCTGATCGGCGCTTTGCTAAGGTCTGTGCCATCTACCACAATGGTAGTATTGCCGTAGACACGGCCATACAGTCTGGCTGTGCCGTACACGCCGGGTGCCGTTACATTCTCACCCAGTGTGATGGTCACATCTCCCAGAATCTTACCGCAATTATAATTGGAATTGGCGGTGTAAGTACCGGCAAAGATGCCCTGTGTTGTATCTGTGAGTTTGTAAGTCGTGACCGCTGTATTGGAGATATGCATTTCTGCGCTGCCCACATTGCCACGGTAAGAGGTCAAAATAGAATACATAACAGAAGCATTGGAAATATCCAATTTGGCGTGACCGGTCACATCGCCGTAGTAGCCACCCAAATAGATCATTTTCCATTTTCCGGAACGAATGGTCACATCTACGGATTCCACCTTATCCCCATAGTTCACGCTGCCACCGGAAATAGCAAAGTAGTAATTGGTCTTCTTTGCGGTGGTATTCACGTTATCGTCCATGACCAGCTTATGTCCATTGGCAAATATATAGTTATAGGCATAACCGTTATTCACATGGAGTCTTACATCCTGGAAGGTAGTATCGCCGTGAAGGTGAATGGCACGATCAATTTGGGCATCGCCGGAGCCACCAACAAAGCTAAAGCCATCCTCCCGGGTCTTTCCGGTAATACGTACCGGGAAAGAACATGCAGGGAAATGATACGTTGCGCTTCCCAACTCATAGAGTCCGGAGACCACAAGGCTGCCATAAGAGCCTGCGCCAGCCTCCTTCATTGCCAAATCCATGACCGCATAAGCTTTCTCCAATGTCTTTACAGGGGAAGCTTCTGTAAGACCGTCATTGGTATCTGCGCCGTTTTCACCATCCAGGTAAACGGTCACCTGGCAAGCCGCAATCTCATCTACCGTATAGTCAATAAAATCTTTCTCATTCAGGTCGTGAATATAGCGGTAAATGGGAAATGTGCCATCGGTTGCCGGGATCAGTCCCTGCTGGGCAAACGTGCCCTTGTCACCGCTGACATCCTTTACATCCGGTTCCATCAGCAGCGCCAGAATATAGGCATCCTCCTGCGCCATCGTTATAACATAGGCGCCACGGTAGAAGGTGACTGTTTTCTCCTCCATCAGGGAAGCCGCAGAGGTAGTACCGGTGTACTGCTGCAAAGCCACCTGAGAACCGGCAGGAATATAGGTATAGGCAATGCCGTGAATATCCAGTTTTTCCAAAACTGCCTCAGTCCAGCTCTCCCCTGCCGGGATCACATAGGCAGTAGGCGCAGGACGGGAGGCTTTCACCACGTCATAAACCGTTGCGGTAAATACAACATCCGTTATCTCACCGCTGCCGGTGGTGACCTGCTTGCCATCTATATAAAGTTCTTCATGCAAGGTAGAGCCGGTGCTGAGGATCACCACATCGCTGTCCTCATAGGTCTTACCGCGGTTTACGATGCTTTTTCTCTCATTGTCCACCACCTTTTGCACGGTGTCAATATTGGCATTCACATAGTCCAGCACACCGGTGACCATGCTGAAATGTCCCACCATACGGCGCTCCAACTGGTGATTGCCGCCCAGAATACCCTGGGTCTCTGCCAAGAACATCAGGCTGCCACGCATGTTGGAATTGGTGCTGCCGATGTTGGCATTGTAGCCATTGACATCACCGTCATACCAGCCATAGGTGATGTTGTTTTCCTCTGCTCGGGCATAAGCCTCATAGGCAAGCGTCAAAGACAGCTCCCGGAAGGCTTCGGTGGCTTTAGGGGTGTAATTTGTGCTGAGCATCATATCCTTCATGCTCACCACCTCTTTTTCCGGTCGGACAAAATACTCATGTCCGTCAAAGCAGACCTCCGGCTCAATTGCCTGGTACAGCCGGGTGCGCAGCTGAACTTCGTTGCTTTCCAGCTTCAAGAAGTCACGGTTGGCATCGATTTCAGCACCGTTTGCATAAACACTACGGTCACTCTTGTATGCGCCCCAGGGATTTAACCGAGGCACAACGCAAATATTCATATTTTCCAAAAGCCCGTTGCCATAGCTGCCGTCAAATTCCTGCAGCATGGCCAGAGCCGCTTCACCGCCGCCGGTCTCCTTGCCATGGATCTGCGCCTGATAGAAGACGGTCAGCTTTCCGTTTCCACGGATCAACTCTGCCGCTTCCTCCCAGGTTGCTGCGCCGGAAAGATCCGTTTGGCTAAAGAACACCACAGGAATGTCAAAATACTCCGAAGCCTTGCTGCCGCCACTTTGTCCCAAAATATAGACATACATAGCATCATCGGCCGTATCCAAACCGTTTATGTAGTTCATCATTTCGGTTTGGGTCGTCTGCTTATGGGGATTTCTGGCAATGGTAAATACCGGCGTGGTAAACAGGTGGCTATACTCCGGCCACAGACTGGGTTCGGAAGGGAAAGCCGCTGCCATCGTTTCATCGGAGAAGCTTTTCACCGGCTCGAATGTATCCCAACCGGCAGTAGAACGCTTGGCAGGTGTCACATCCAGCACCATTTTCGTACCGGCTTCTTCCTCTGTCACGTAAATATTCTGGCGTATATGATAGCGACCGTAGCCGGAAGAGGGTCTTGCGGTGTAGTAATACTGTCCACCGGCCTCCACTTCATAATACCAGGCATTCGTTTCCGTATATACCGGGGTCATCAGGGGTGCATCATCAGCATAGCCATCATAGAGCTTCACCGCGATCCCGGTTACGGAAGTTGTCAGCACCAATCCCTTGAAATTCTCCGTATCAAATGTTTCTGCTGCAGCCATACCCACACCGGGTAGCAAAGACAGCAGCATACAAAAAGCAAGAAGAATACACAATCGTCTTTTCATGTTGATATGCCTCTTTCCTAAAAAATCCGGAGCGGAAAGTCAGTTGCGGGATGCTTTTTCGCAAAGAACAATCCGCCCCGGTTTTTTACAATATTGATAATTGTATTATATTGTGGTAAAATGCTAGAATCAATAGCATATATTTACAAAAAGCTATGGTATCTTTAGGTTGGAGGCAATGCTATGGAGCAAAGAATTTATCGTCGCAGAGGAACGCCGGATTTCCCCATGGCCTTCTACTGGGCAACGGCAGGAAAAAACATGAAGCCTCACTGCGAGGCAGAATGCCACCCGGACATTGAGATCGCATGGGTCGTCAGTGGAACTGTAACCATGCAGATCGGCGGCGTAGAAAAACATTTTCATCAAGGCGACATTTTCCTGATCCCACCGGATGCCGTCCATTGCCGCAAGGGCTTTTCACCGGATGCCGCCACCCGGACACTTGTATTTTCCACAGATGCCATTCGTCTGCCGCCGGAGCATTTTTTTCAAAAAGAGTTTGTGCAACCGCTGATAGATGGTCGGTTGGATCTGCCTCTGGTATTCCGACCGGATCACCCGGCTTACGAAAGCATACGCAACTACATGGTGCAGTTCGAGCGCACCAGCATACGGGATAAGGATTATAAATCCCACCGTTTCCCACTACTGATCGGTTTATGCACAGCACTTATGCCCTACTGTTCCCTACTATCTGACAGTAATATAAAGCAGAACCCGGGAAATGAAGTTATTCGGCGATGTATGTACTATCTGTGTACTAACTACCAAAAGAAGCTGACGCTTACTGACCTTTCCAACCATTGTCACTTAAACCCCAGCTATCTTTGCACCCTATTTAAGCAGTATGTAGGGGAAACTGTGTTTGAATATCTGACAAGAATACGCATTGAACAAAGTGTGTGGCTGCTGCAGACCACGAACCTGCCGATCAACCGAATTGCCGAAAATGTAGGTTTTCATAGCGAGTGCCACTTTTTCAAAAAATTCAAAGAAATTATGGGCATGACCCCAAAAGTCTACGCAAAAAGCATAACAGAAGAAACGCAAAATTCCCCAGGTCAGTGACCTGGGGAATTTTTTAGAACCAAGAATCAATATTATGGTTGGTAATGAAGCTTTGGAAGGCTTCTTCGTTTTGGGTTTGCAGGAGCAAGAGGATATCGTAGAGGCTGTAAGCAACTTCATTTTCACTTACCAGCACGGTGCCGTCGGGAAGCTTTACATAGCTTGCGGCATAGATATCCATAATGGCACGGTCGGCATCGTCTGCGTCGCCCTTCAAAATGTTATTCACCAGCACGCCGGTAGTACCCTTGGTGTACAAGGTATCAGCATCGTTTGCAAAATCTGCGGTGGGCATATCGGTCAAGCTCACTGCAACACCGGTTTCCAGCGCAGAGAGAAGCACCTCATCTGCCAGGAAGGTGGCTGTGTAGTAGATGCCGGCATTGCCGGGACGAAGAGACACAGAGCTGATATACTGACCGCCGAACTTATGGAAGCCGCCGGCTGCTGCAATATAGCCTTCCTTGGCGACCACATTGCCGGTGGCTGTCAGCACACCGTAGCCATACTTATCTTCCACTGTGTAGTCATCGGTCTGGCTGTCCCAAACTGTGACCGTTGCGCCCTCTGCTGCATCCACAACGGCATCAAAGCCGTTCAGATCCAGGTTGCAGGAAGCAAGGGTAGCAGGCACAGTTTGGTCACAGCCCAGGATTATAGTTGCATCCTCACGGCAGACGAAAGTATCCGCCACATCTGCCAGGTTTCCGGCATTCAGGATCAGTGTAGCCGGTACAAGTGTCGTGGTGGAGCCGCCTCTGCCGCGAATGGTGGTCGCATTCAGATCCACACCATCCGCAATCACTGTAAAATGTCCGGAGAACGTGGAATTGGAGGCGCAGGCATAGACATAGGCCTTTTGCAGATTCTCGCCCAGCACCAAAGTCACGTCGCCGTAGACCTTGCCGCTGCTTGCCGCGCCGCCATAGACATTGCCTTCACCGGTTACATTGCGGATTTCCATATACACATCGCCCTTAATGGTGCAGCGATAGGTTGCCTCAATGGTGGCTGTAACGTTGGCATCCTTTACCTTGAGACTTACATCCCCGGAAATGGTGCCAGAAGCAAAGTTGCCGCCGTAGAGCATATACCAGTCGCCGGAAAGAACCGTCACATCCGTGGATGCGAACGTACCTCTGTAGTCACCGCCGCAAAGCTTGAAATAGCGACCCTTTGTGTTCTTCTCGCCGGTCACACCCTTGCCGATCACCAGCTTATGACCGCAGGCGCTGATATAGTTATGGTCAGTATTGCCACGTGCCACCAGCTTCATATTGGTCAGTGTGGTATCACCGCTGAAGGCAATAATATTCTGATCCTCACCGCCGTCGCCGGGATGGGACAGGCCGCAGGTGGCGGTGTTGCCCGTAATTTCCACGGGATAGCTGTGGGCAGGCAGCGCTTGTCTGCCCGAGGGGAAGGTGTACATATCCAGCAGCACCACTTTGCCGGTAGTGCCTGCCGGAGCGGTTGCCATCAGCTTGTCCAGCTGGGCATAGGCTTCTGCCACGGTGTTCACGGGATTTTCCTGGCTGTAGCCGTCAGCAGTCTCGTCTGTGGCGCTCTGCTTCAGGTATACGGTGTAGGACACCTGACCTGCAGGGGCATCGGGCATTGCGGTGTAGTCAATACTGCCATCTGCGTTCAGGTCACGGATATAGCGGTAAATGGGGATCATACCCTCAGCAACCGGCACAGTACCTGCCTGCACCAGAGTATTGGTGGTGTTCTGTGTCACGTCCGGCTCCATGAGCAGTGCCAGGATGTTGGCATTCACCTGCGCCATAGAGAACATATAAGCGCCATTCGGGAAGGCAAACACCGCTTCCTCCGTAAGCTCTGCTTCAATCACTCTGCCGGAGTCATTATAGGTCACAGCCTTGTACTGCTGCAGCCAAATGCCGCTGCCGGCAGGAATAAACTCGTAGGAGATACCCTGCATATCCATCAGCTTCAACACGTTTTCCGTGTAGGCTGCGCCGGCAGGAATCACATAGGCAGTGGGTGCAGTACGGGCACGTACTACCTTCTCCCAGACCCATGCTTCAAATGTGGTATCTGTCAACTCACCGGTTGCCAGGTTAATATTTTTGCCCGGCATACACAGCTCGGGGTCCAGCACCTCTTCATAAAGAAGCACCACCTGGTCGGTTTCCTCGTAGGTCTTGCCTGCTTCCACAATGGCAGCCTTCTGCTCCCGAATGATACGTTTTACCTCTGCTGCATTGTTATTTACATACTCAAAAACAGAAGTCGCCACTGTCACCTGGCCCACAACACGGCGCTCGTAATTGGTAAGGCCGGAGTCGCTGCCCTGGGTCTCCATGAGAAAATGGAGAATACCACGGTAAGCCATATTGGCGCTGCCTACGCTGGCTCTTGCGTTGTTGACCACGTCGGAATACCAACGGGGTGTCAGGCCGTTTTCTCTTGCCTTGTCCATAACATTTGCCGCAACGGTCTTGGACAGCTGCTGGAATTCTTCCGTATGGCTGGGCAGGTAATGGGCTGCCAGGTACAGATCGTGGACACCTTCGGAGGCAGATTCTTTACTGAGCACGAACTCATGACCGTCCATTGCCACATCCGGGTCAAAGAGATTCATTGCCTTCTGCCGCAGCTGTGTTTCCACCGTACGCAGGCGCATAAAGTCGCCGTTGGGATCAATTGTACTGCTGTCATCCAACCACACATTGCGCATACTCTTATAAGCGCCGTAGGGGCTGAGTCGGGGGATCACGTAGATGTTCATATTATCCAACAGACCCTGACCATAGCTGCCGTCCAGCCGCTGGATCATTGCCATTGCGCCTTCACCGGAGGCTGTTTCGTAGCCGTGGATCTGCGCCTGGTAGTGAACAGTGACCTTGCCGTTTTTCTCGCTGTCGGCACGAATCAGCGCTGCCGCCTCCTCCAGGGTATCGGCGCCGGAGAGGTCAACGGAGGTAAACACCACCAAAGGAATATCAAAGGCCTTACCGCCGGACTGACCCAGGATGTAAACATACATATCATCCTCTTCGGTGTCCATGCCATTTATGAAATCCATCATCTCTGTCTGTGTGGTCTGCTGATGCGGATTCCGGGGATTGGTAAAGGCAGGCGTGGTGAACACGTCTGCGTACTCCGGCCACAAGGAGGCATCCGAGGGCTTTCTTGCCAGCACCTCATCGGAATAGATATACACAGTGGAAGATGTATCCCAACCGGCAGTGGAGCGCTTGGCAGGGGTCACGTCCATGACGGTCTTCATACCTGCCTCCTGGGAAGAGATATAAATGCACTGACTCATAATATAGCGGCTGTAATTACTGGGGTGACGGGAAACGTAGCGGTACTTGCCGCCGGATGTCACCTGATAGTAATAAGCCATGCCGCCGTCTGCTGTCTGCTCCGTATATACCGGGGTCATCAGTTTGGAAGACGTCTGTGCATAGCCGCTGTAAAGCTTCACCGATGCCTGGTCGGAGCCTACGGATGTTGTCAGCACCAGACCTTTAAAGTTTTCAGCATCAAAGCTGTCCTCTGCGGCCTGGACATTTCCCAAAGCCAGGGCAGCGACCAACAGCAACACCGCAAGAATCAATTTCCACAATTTGCGTCGCATATGTATCCTCCTCAAAAAAGTTATACCTTGCTATTTGTATTTTAGTATGCTAGAATTTCTATAACAAGTCGCAATTTAAGGTTTTTCCGCTGTTATTTAAGGAGGAGTTTATGGCACACAGAAATTACAAGGTGCGTGGCACACCGGATTGTCCCATTGCGGTGTATTCCACCTCCAAGCTGGTGCGACTTTCCCACTGGCACCCGGAGGTAGAGCTGCTTTTTGTCACCTGCGGCACTATCCACTGCCGTTTGGGTGACCGGGATCTGCCTTTGACCACGGGGGATATTCTCATTATCAATCCCAACCAGGCCCACAGTTTTTTGTCCTTTTCCGAGGATCATCGCTATATTAACGTTTTCTTCTCCACAGAGGCCATTGCCATGCCGGAGAGTCATATCTTCCAGCGGCTTTTCGTCGCTCCGCTGTCCGATGGCAGGCTGCAGCTTCCCAATCTTCTGCAGCCGGAGCATCCTGCCTATGACACAGTCAGCGCCCTCATGAAGCAGCTTCCCCAGGGTAGCATTCACCGGGATGACACAAGATTAAACCGCTATACCCGAATCGTTGCCATCTGCGCTGCCCTGCAGCCCCACTGCACACTGACCCAGGCTTCCGATCATCGCCAATACCCGGAGGAGCGGACGATGCGCATTGTTATGAATTATATTCACAATCTCTATTTCCGACCCCTGACCCTGACGGAGATTGCCCAGCAGGTGCATTTGCATCCCAATTATTTAAGTAACATTTTCAAAGCCCAAACCGGCCACACCATAACCGAGCATATTGCGCAGACACGGGTGGATGCGGCAAAATTCATTCTCCGTCGGGATGCGCTGCCCATGGCACGGGTGGCAGAGCTGTCCGGCTTCCCCAGTGAGCGGGCATTTTATCGGCAATTTAAAAAAATTGCCGGCATGACACCGAAGGAATACCAGATACAGCAAACAAGAGTTGACAGATAAGCACAGCAAAAGCCGGAGGCGGGTTTCCCCGTCTCCGGCTTTTGATTTAGAACCAAAATGCAATATTATAGGTTTCTACAAAGCTTCGGAATGCAGCCTCGTCCTGGGTCTGCAGGATGGTGAGGATATCGTAAAGGCTGTAAGCAATTTCATTTTCGCTTACCAGCACAGTGCCGTCGGACAGCTTTACATAGCTTGCGGCATAGATATCCATAATGGCACGGTCAGCGTCCTCGCTGTCACCTGTCAAAATATTTTCCACCATAACACCGGTAGTACCCACGGTGTAAAGGGTGTCCTCATCGCTTGCAAAGTCAGCGCCGGGCATATCTGCAAGGCTTACCGCCACACCTGTCTCCAGGGATGCCAGCAGCACCTCGTCTGCCAGGAAGGTGGCAGTGTAGTAGATACCGGCATTGCCGGGACGAAGAGACACAGAGCTGATATACTGACCGCCGAACTTATGGAAGCCGCCGGCTGCTGCAATATAGCCTTCCTTGGCGACCACATTGCCGGTGGCTGTCAACACACCGTAACCATACTCATCTTCTACGGTGTAATCATCGGTCTGGCTATCCCACACGGTGACTGTTGCGCCCTCTGCTGCATCCACAATGGCATCAAAGCCGTTCAGATCCAGGTTGAAGCTCTTATTTGCTGCTGCAGCCACTGTCTGGTCGCAGCCCAAAATCACAGTGGCATCCTCTCGGCAGACAAAGGTATCGATCACGTCGCTCAATTCGCCCTTGTTGATGATCAGGGTGCAGGGCAGGTACTGTGTCACACCGTCACTGGTGGCAGAACGTCCACGGATGTTGACCTTTGTCAGGTCTACACCGTCTGCGATCACTGTGAAGGACTTGCCCATGGCACTGTTGGAGCCGCAGGCATACACATTGGTCTTGCTGATATTCTCGCCCAGGCGAACGGTCATATTGCCATAGTTCTTACCGTTGTTGCTTGCGCCGCCGTAGATGCTGCCGGTGCCGGTGATATTCTGCAGATCCATGTAAACATCGCCGTTTATGGCGGCATTCTTATAGGAGCTGCGGATAGAACCTGTGAAATGTGCGCCGTCAATCTTCAGGTAAGCATCGCCCTTGACTGTGCCGGAGGCGAAATTCGCCAGGTTCAGTGCGCCCCAGGAGCCGGACAGAACCGTTACATCCACAGAATTATAGGTGCCGTTGTAGCCACCGCCGCAAAGGCTGAAGTAAACGCCCTTGGAATTGGCCACGCAGGTAACGCCTCTGCCGATCACCAGTTTATAACCGGCTGCGCCCAGGAAGTTGTTGCTCTGATCGCCCTGCAGGGTCACAGTCATGTTGGTAAGGGTGGTATCGCCGCCCATCAAAACAACACTGGTGCTTTCGGAAGAGCCGCCGGGATATACAAGGCCGTGGCTTGCAGACTTTGCTGTGATCTCCACGGGGTAGCTGTGAGCAGGAAGGATCACCTTTTCTGCAGGCAGTGTGTAATTGCTCAGCAGAACGATTTTAGCGTTGATGCCCTCCGGTGTGACAGCCAGCTTTGCAGTCAAAACAGCATGCGCCTGCTCCAGTGTCTTCACTGCGGTTGCCTCGGTGAAGCCATCGTTGGTATCTGCGCCGTTGGCGCTGTCAAGATACACAGTGACATCCACGGGGATGACCTCCACGACCTCGTAGTCCACGAAATCATTTTCGTTCAGGTCATGGATGTAGCGGTAAATGGGGAACAGACCGTTTGTGGGTGTGATAATACCCTGCTGTGCCAGTGTGCCCTTATTTTCTGCGGTATCGTTCACATCCGGCTCCATAAGGCAGCCCAGGATGTAGGCATCCACCTGATTCATAGTGAACACATAAGCACCCTTGACAAAGTAGGTAAGCTTTTCTTCTGCAAGATCTGCCAGCTCTACTGTGCCGGTGTACTGCTGCAGCATCAGGGCTGCACCCTCGGGGATGTAGGTGTAGGAAATGCCATGCTTATCCGCCAGCGCCAAAACCTTGTCTGTATAGCTCTCGCCGGCAGGAATTACATAAGCGGTAGGGGCAACACGGGAACGCTTGATGGTGGTGGGTGCATAGGCAGGATACACAGCATCTGTCAGCGTGCCGTTGTAAAGATTCACGTTCTTACCCTGGATATTCAGCTCTTTCACGTCGGTGGTAGTGCCGTCCAGGATCACCACGTCATCGCCATAGGTCTTACCCAGCTCCACAATACGGGACTGCTCAGCACGGACAGACTCCTTAACCTGGGAAGCATTTTCGTCCAGATAGGCATAAATGCCGGTCAGGGCAGATACGTGGGTAGCCACACGGCGCTCATACTGCAAAAGACCCTGGTTGATGCCGCTGGTCTCCATCAGCACATGGAGTGCATGGCGGAAGGCCGTGTTGGAAGAGCCGGTGTTGGCGCCGATGCCGCCCACGCTGTCGGAGTACCAGCTGTAGTACAGACCGTCTTCTGTGATCTGATCAAAGGCAGAATAAGCAAGATCCAGGGCGGTTTCCGTAAACTCTTCGCTGGAATTGGGCAGGTAGTGAGTGCAAAGCATCAGGTCCTTCCGCTTGTGGGAGGTGGATGTCAGGGACTCCTGATACTCATGGCTGTCCAAGACCACCTCGGGGTCAAACAGATTGAATGCCACCATACGTGCCTGGGTCTCAGCACTATTCAGATTCATGAAATCTCGGTTGGGGTCGGTGCTGTTGCTGCCATTGTAATACACATAACGAATGCTCTTGTATGCGCCATAGGGGTTAAGGCGGGGGATCACGTAGATATTCATGGTATCCAGCAGACCCTCGCCATACTGTCCGTCCAGACGCTTCAGCATACCCAGGGCAGCTTCACCGGCGGCAGGCTCATTGCCGTGGATCTGTGCCTGGTGCTGAACAGTCAGCTTGTTGTTCTTTGCGCTGTCGGCACGGATCAGAGCTGCTGCCTCTTCCAGCGTTTCAGCGCCGGACAGGTCAATGGAGGTAAAGATCACCAAAGGAATGTCAAATGCCTTACCGGCAGACTGTCCCAGGGTGTAGACATACATATTGTCATTCTCATCATCAAGACCGGCAATAAAATCTTCCATTTCCGTTTGGGTGGTCTGCATATTCAGGTTGCGTTTTATGGTAAAGGCAGGTGTGGTGAAGATTTCGGAATACTGGGGCCACAGAGAGGCATCGGAGGGATATACGTTGTCAATAACCTCGCTGGTTCTGTGGCGGATCTCACCGGAGGGATCCCAACCGTTGGTGGAACGGACACCGGGGGTCACGTCCATAACGGTCTTGGTGGCTGCCTCTTCCGCTGTGAAATACAGATTGTAGTGGTCATTATACCGATTCAAACCGGAAACAGGCTTGGAGATCAGGTAGTAACGGTTATTGGCTTTGACTTCATAATAATATGTTGTGCCGCCGTCCTCGGTGTTTTCGGTATACACCGGGGTAATCAGCTTGTCATCGCTGGTGTTGTAATTCTGGAAGAACTTTACGGAGATGTCGGGTACGGTGGTTTTCAGCACCAGTCCCACAAAGTTCTCCGTGTCAAAAGCGCCGGCCTGCTGCCATGTGCCGTTTTGTCCCACAACACCGGACTCTGCAGGGAATACCACATCGCTGGAAGCCGGTGCGGTGACATAGGGATGATTTTCCTTTGTTTCATCGGCGATTTCACAATTCAGTGTGCCGGTGATGCTGTCTGCCACCAGGGCAGCAGCGCCGGAGAAGATCAGTTTGCCCTGGCTGTTTACAGAGGTGGCATCAATGGTGACACCGTTCAGGGTCATGGTCTTGCCGGCAGGAATTTCCACACGGGTCTCGTTAAAAATTGCCGTAGGCGTAGTTGCCAAAGTGCCGCTTTTCAGCACCAACACAGTCTTATCAATGCTGCCGCCGGAGGTCTCGTCCAAAATCTTGCTGACCTTGGAGCAATCGCCGTCAACAGTGACGGTAACCGTGCCGTAAATGGGGATAACCTTGCTGTTGATCACACGGCGCAGGCGCACCTTGGAAATGGTACCGCCGGTGAGGTTAATGTCCACATTGCCCTTGACCCAACCGGCTTCGTTGGCGCCGGACATCAGAACATTGATAGTGCCGCCACTGATGTTCATGGTGGTATTGCCGGTAAGCTTGCCGGAGAAGGTAGGACCAACCAGATTGTTGACGTTACCGCCGGACATATTCAGTGTGGCATTGCCGGTGTTTTCGCCGGTATGACCGCCCACGAAGATATTACGCCAGTTACCGGCTTTGACCGTCAATGTGGCGCTGCCGTTATCACCGGCAGTTTTATGGGTACTGAGGCAGAAACGGGAAGAGCCATCGGTGCTTTTGGTGGTGATATTCTTGCCGATGGTCAGGTCATTGCCCTCGCCGGACAGATAAATGGCATTGCTGGTCTTGGTCAATGTCAATGTCATATTGTCCAGGGTGGTGTCGCCGCCAAAGTAAATATGGCTACCGGTAGAAAAACCGTGACTGCTGTTCTTGGCGGTGATCGTCACAGGGATATCGCAGGCAGGAAAATCTGCCTGTGCCGTGAAAGTCACGGTATTCAGCAGGACAATATTTCCCTCGTCTGCGCCTTCCAGGGCAGCATAAGCCGCCTCTACTGTCTGCACAGGGGCAGACTCCGTCAGGCCACTGTTGGCATCGTTACCGCCCACAGCATCCCAATAGACGGTTCGGGTTTCCGCTGCGAAGCTGACTGCAGGCAGCATGGTAAAGACCATGAATACCGCAATCAGCAAGCTCAAAAATCGTTTCATAATATTTCTCCCTTCAAGTTCCATTTTATTGGGGTTCTGTTCTGTTTGCACTGCAATACAAACAGAACAGCGCTTTGAAAGTTATGATATTGCAATTTATATTTTAATATGGTACACTCTATATTACAAGCTAAATATTAAGCGGTTTATGCTAAATGTTAAGGATGGTATTATGGAACATAAAACCTACAAGCTTCGGGGTGTACCGGATTGTCCCATTTCCGTATACAACCCTCCTATCAAACCTTTTTCCGGTTTGCATCCTGAAGTGGAATTGATACTGAACGAAACCGGCGTGCTGCACTGCAAGCTGGAGCAACAGGACATTCTCCTGAAAGAGGGCGAAATACTGATTGTGAATCCCAATCATTTCCACGCTATTCTTGACCGTGACGTAACAAGAAAATACGGCAATGTTATTTTTTCGCTGGATGCCATAACCATGCCGAATTCCCATCTGTTTCAGCGGAATTTCGTGATACCCCTTTCAGAAGGTCGATTGCTGCTTCCCAGTGTTCTGCACACGGAACACCCGGCCTACAAAACCGTTCTGACAGCCATGCAGGAACTTCGGCAAGGCAATCCGCACACAGATGAAGTGAAGCTTCAGCGGTATATTCATATCATCGCCATCTGCGGCGCACTTCTCCCCTACTGCGTCACTGCCCAGGAAATGGAGCAGAGGCATTCTCCCGAAGATCAGACCGCACGACAAGTCATGACCCATATTCACTTTTACTACCACAAGCCATTGACATTACAACAGCTTGCTGACTATGTCCATCTGCATCCCAATTATTTATGCCATCTTTTCAAAGCCTACACCGGTCACACCGTGATGGAGCATCTGTACCAGACCCGTGTGGAAGCCGCAAAATTTCTCCTTCGGCGGGATTCGCTTCCCATGCCTCGGATTGCAGAGCTGTGCGGTTTTCCCAGCGAGCGAGCATTTTACCGCCAATTCCGAAAGGTCACCGGCACCACCCCAAAAAGCTATCAAAAGCAGCACATCATGTCCGAGGCAGAATATCTGTAAAAACAAGGGAGGGTCGCCCCTCCCTTGTTTTTTAATTTAACGTTTCAACCGGCCCCTGGAGTTGGATAGCGATAAGTTGGTTTTCTTTTGTTTCCAGGGTGACAGTCAAGGTTCCGCCGGGATTTTGGGCAATCAGTTTACCCTCGGGCAACAACCCCTTTTCCCACAGCACCACCGCAACCGAGGCGCTGCCGGTACCGCAAGCCAGTGTGAAATCCTCCACACCTCGCTCATAGGTAAGCACACGCACCTGCCCCGGCGCAAGCTGTCGGTAAAAGTCCACATTTGCCCCCTTGGGGAAGGCTTTGTCATGGCGCAGGCGGCTGCCGTAAGACCGGAGATTTTCCTTATCCTCCCAGGTCAGGTCAGGCATTTCCAGCACCGCATGGGGAATGCCGGGATCTCCCAACTCCACATAAGCGCAATCGCCCAGCCGATGAAGCTCTGTGACAGAGGGCAGGTTCAGCTGCACTGCATATTCCTGCGCACCTATCCGACGACCGAACACCAGGCCGGCATCGGTCTCCAGTGTCATCTTCTCCCCCACCAGTCCCAGATCATAGGCAAATTTGCAAATGCACCGTGCGCCGTTGCCGCACATCTCCCCCCGGAGTCCGTCCGGGTTATAAAAATGCAGTTTAAAATCCGCTGTTTGGGAATGATCCAGCGCCAGGAAGCCGTCGGTGTGCAGCTGCGCACACAGCTGCACTGCCAATTTCTGCAGATCGCCCGTATAGCCACGGGCATCTACCACCGCAAAGCTGTTACCGGCGCCACTCATGTGGCTGACCTGCATTATTTTGCCTCCAAAAGATCATCCATGTTGTAAAGCCCCGGTGCCTTGCCGCAGATGAAACGGGCAGCATCCACAGCGCCGTCTGCCAGCATACCACGGTCACCTGCCTCATGGCGCAGTGTCAAAGTCTGATTCTCGGTGCAGATGTACACCTCATGGATACCCACCACATTGCCCATACGCAGAGAGGAAATGCCAACCTCGTTGGGATTGCGCTTGCCCTCCCCTGCTCTGCCGCAATGCTCGGTCAGTTCGGGACGAGCGGACTTCACCGCCTCAAACAGCATTTTTGCTGTGCCGCTGGGCGCATCCACCTTACGGTTGTGATGCACCTCCACGATCTCAATATCTGCCTTGGGGAAGCAGGCGGCTGCCTGCTTTGCAAGTTTACATAACACCGCAACACCCAGGCTCATGTTACCGGAGAAGAACACGGGGATCTGCTCTGCGGCATCCATGATCTGCTGCTTTTCCTCTCGGGTGTGACCGGTGGTACCGATGACAACAGCGCTGCCTGCGGCAATGGCATAAGCCAGCACATCGCCCACTGCGCTGTGGTGGGAAAAGTCCACCAGCACGTCATGCTCCACCATACCCAGCTCCCCGAAGGTGCCGGGGACACCGTTTTCACGGTCAATGCTTACTTTACCGGCAAGCTCGCCATCCAGTCTGGCGCAGATCAGCTTGCCCATAGCGCCGTTGGCGCCACAAACGATCACTTTCATATCTTTACTCCCAACTCTCGCATTTGTGCGTACAGATTTGCACGGGTTTCCGGCTCCATAGGTGTCAGCGGCATACGCAGGTGCTCCTCACCGAAACCCATGGCAGACACTGCCGCCTTAGCCGGGATAGGGTTGACCTCACTGAAGAGGGCGTTCACCAGCGGCAGCATCTTCAGCTGCAAAGCGCCGGCAGCGGCAATATCCCCGGCAAAGAATTTATCGGTCATTTCTGTTGCCATTTTCGGCACCACGTTGGACAGTACGCTGATGCAGCCCAAAGCGCCCACAGACATCATGGGAACCGTCAGGGCATCCTCGCCGGAATAGATATCCAGCTTACCTGCGCACTTTGCGGCAATGGACACCACCTGGGACATATCCCCGGAGGCTTCCTTCAGACCGGCAATGTTGGGATGCTCTGCCAAAGTCGCCACAGTGTTCGCCTGGAGATTCAGTCCCGTACGGCCGGGAACATTGTACATGATCACCGGCTTGGTGGACACATCCGCCACCATGGAGAAATGCTTGATCAGACCGCCCTGGGTGGCCTTATTGTAGTAAGGGGTCACCACCAGCACAGCATCGGCGCCGTCATCGCAGGCGGCACGGGTAAAGTCCAGCACGTGCTCGGTGTTGTTGGTGCCGGTACCGGCAATGACGGGAACACGTCCGTCCACACGCTTCACGGTAAAGCGGATCACTTCCTTACGCTCCTCCGGCGTAAGGGTGGCGCTTTCACCGGTAGTACCCACCGCAACCAGCGCATTGATGCCGTTTTCCAGCTGGAAATCAATAAAACGGGCAAAGGCATCCCAATCCACACCGGTGGATGTCATAGGTGTGACCATGGCCGTTGCCATTCCTTTAAATACAGGCTGTTTCATACGAATACCTCCTTATATTTGTAAGCACATAAGTATACAAGTATAGTGTAGCACATTTTCCTGAAAAAGCAAAGAAAAAGTTACAGCAAGAAAGCAAAACAGGAGGCACGATAACGGCTTGTTATCGTGCCTCCTGCTGTACTCAGGAAACGGAATCAAACTGGGATCGGTAGAGGCTGCAATAGAAGCCCTCTTCTGCCATCAGGCTCTCGTGGGTACCCTGCTCCACCACTTTACCGCCGTCCAGCACCAGGATATTATCCGCAGAACGGATGGTGGAAAGTCTGTGGGCAATGACAAAGCAGGTCTTACCCTCCATCAGGGTACGCATAGCCGACTGGATCTTCTGCTCTGTACGGGTGTCCACATTGGAAGTTGCCTCGTCCAGAATCAGCATATGGGCATCCAGCAGCATGGCTCTTGCAATGGTCAGCAGCTGCTTCTGTCCCTTGGAGATCGACGTGCCGTTATCCGACAGCACCGTGTCATAGCCCTTGGGCAGACGGGAAATATAGCTGTGGATATGAGCTGCCTTGGCGGCGGCTACCACCTCTTCCATGGTGGCGCCGGGCTTGCCGTAGGCAATGTTGTCAAAAATCGTACCGTGGAACAGCCAGGTATCCTGCAGCACCATGGAATAGGCCTTTCGCAGGGAGGAACGGGTCAGCACACGAATGTCCTTGCCGTCCACATAAATATGTCCCTTGTCCACATCATAAAACCGCATCAGCAGGTTGATGATGGTGGTCTTACCTGCGCCGGTCGGGCCGACAATGGCCGTCAGGCTGCCCGGTTTGGCATGGAGATTCAGCCCCTGAATAATGGGCTTGCCGGGCTCATAGGAGAAGTCCACATCCACCAGCTGCACATCGCCACGCACATCGGTCAGCTCCAGGGCATCCCGTGCATCGGGTGTCTCCGGGTCGGCATCAATGAGGGTGAACACACGCTCGGCTGCTGCGAAAGCGCTTTGCAGCTCGGAGATAATGTTGGCGACCTCGGTGATGGGGCCGGAGAAGCGACGGGAATACTGGATAAAGCTGCTCAAATCGCCCAGCTGCACCCGGCCTGCCAAAAACAGCACAGCGCCGAAGGTACTGATCAGCGCAATGGAAATATTGTTGATCAGGTTCACAGAGGGGCCGGTGATCGTACCGTCTGCCTCAGCCTTTGCGTAGGCATTGACAGCATCGGTATTTTTCTCATCAAAGCGGTCCAGCACCTGCTTCTCCTTGCCGTAGGCACGGACTGTCTTCTGTCCCTGGAGCATCTCCTCCACGAAGCCGTTGAGAGCGCCCAGCTTACGGGAACGGGCAGAGAACAAAGGACGTACACGCTTGGTGATCCACTTTGTGAAAATAAAGGTGGCAGGAATGGTAAAAAGGAATACCAGCACCAGCACCGGGGCAATGGACAGCATCATGCCCAGCGCCACAGAAACCGTCACAAAGCTTTGCAGGATCTGCAAAAGGTCATTGGAAAGGCTTTGATTCACCGTGTCAATATCATAGGTCACGGTAGAGATGATGTCACCGGTCTGGAATCTGTCAAAATAGCCTACCGGCAAACGGGTAATGTTTTCAAACACGTCCTGCCGCATCTGTCGGGATACGGAACGGGACAGCTTCAGCATCACAAAGTGAAGCACATAAGTAAGCACGGAGGAAAGGATATAGCACACCAGCATCCAAATGATGCACTTGACCACCAGGGGGAAATCCACATCGCCGATGCCACGGATGGCATTGATGGCGCTGCCGGAAAGCTTAGGACCGATCAGTCCCAGCACGCTACTGGTGGTAGACAGTATCAGCGCCAGCACCACCAGGATGCGGTACTTGCCGATGTACTGCCACAAGCGCTTCAGGAGTTTTCCCATGGGTACTTTTTTCCGTTCAAACTGGCGGCGGTCTCCGCTTCGTTCGCTGCGGCTGAAACGTCCGCCCATGCCGTGACCGCCCATACCGGGTCCGCCCATCAGGATACCTCCTTTCCATCGCCCATCTGTGTCTCGGCGATGCTGCGATATTCTTCGCACTCTGCCATCAGGTGTTCATGATCGCCGGCGCCGATAACGCAGCCGTCATGCAGCACCAGGATCAGGTCTGCATGCTGCAGAGAGCTGATACGCTGGGTCACCAGCACCGTTGTGGTGTGGCGATAATTCTCACGCAGCGCACGGCGCAGGTTGGCATCGGTGCGATAGTCCAGTGCAGAGGAAGCATCGTCCAGCACCAGGATCTCCGGGTCTGCCGCCAGGGATCTTGCGATCAGCAGGCGCTGCTTCTGTCCGCCGGAGAGGTTGTTGCCTCGCACCACCACCTCGGCATCCATGCCGCCTTCCTTTTCCTGAATGAACTCTGCCTGGGCGCAAACTGCCGCACGCTGCAGCGCCTCATCAGGCAAATCACGGAAGAAGCGGATGTTGTGGGCAATGGTGCCTTCTGTCACAAAGTCATTTTGGAAAACAACACCGAATTTCTCACGCAGCTGCTCATTGGGAATGGTCTTAATATCCCGACCGTCAATCAGCACCTGACCCTCATCGGTATCGTAAAGCCGCATCAGCAGATTCAAAATCGTGGTCTTGCCCGAGCCGGTGCCGCCTAATATACCAAGGGTTTGCCCGTGTTCCAATCGGAAGCTCAGGTTCTCAATATTCTTGCCCACGCCGGTATAGGAGAAGCTGACATTACGGAACTCAATATGCGGTGCATTTGCATCGGGTTCTCCCTCGGCTTCCTCAACCGCCATATCCTCCGGCAGCTCCAGCACGGTGGAAACACGCTTAGCGCTGGCTTCACCTCTGGACCACATAACGAAGATACGGGTCACACCGGCGGTGGCATTGATGATCATGATAAAGTACTGCAGCACCGCCATAATGACACCGGGCTGAATATCGCCGGAGAACACACGGTAAGCGCCCAGCAGAACCGCAATGGTCTGTCCGATACGCAGAACGGTCATGGTCACAGGGCCGGAGACAGAGGTGATGAGACCTGCCTTTTGGGAGACATCGGACAAGTCCTTGTTGACCTTGCCAAAGCGATCTCTTTCGTAATCTGTCTTACTCAAGGCCTTGACCACACGGATGCCGGTGATGTTTTCCTGCACCACACGCACCACACGGTCCAGCACTGTCTGCTGCTGGGTGTACAGTGGCAGGCTCTTGCGGGTCACCGTCAGAATCACGATGGTGATAATGGGCAGCAGTGCGATCAGCACCAGTGCCATCATAATATCCATCTGCACCAGCATAATAATGCCGCCGATGAGCAGAATCGGCGCACGAACACCCATACGCTGCAGTCTTGTAAGCATCTGGTTCACGTTATAGGTGTCGCTGGTAAGACGGGATTCCGCAGAGGGAATGGTCAGCTCATCCATCTGCCGTGCTGACAGCCGCTGCAGCTTGGCAAAGAGGTCATGACGGATGTTCTTTGTAATACGGGAGGAACTGAAGGCCGCCATACGGTTTGCGCAAATATTCAGGCCAAAGCCCAGACCTGCCGCCAAAAGCATCAGTGCGCCGTAAAGATAGATCTGCTTGATATCGCCAAGAGGCACTTTTTCGTCCAGCATAGTTTCCATCAGGCTGGGAATCCACAGCTCCGCATAGGTGGCAACAAATTTGATGATCATGGTGATGATCATATAGCCAACCTCGGGACGAATGTATTTTGCAAGTCCTTTCACCGTCAGTCCTCCTTCCCTATGTTTTCATTGATCTTGGTCAAAATGGTGTCCAGCTGGAGCTTCTCCTCGGGGGTAAGCGCCTGAAGCAGCGCATTTTCCCACTTTTGGATATCCTCGTCCAGCCTCGGCCAGACCTCCAGCATTTTCTCTGTGGGGAATACACACAGCACCCGTTTGTCCTTCTCCGACGCTTTTCGGTTTACATAACCCAGCTGCTCCAACAGTTCCACCTGCCGTGCAATGGTGCTTTTATCAAAACCCATACGCTTGGACAGCTGATCCTGGGACAGCCCCGGCACTCTGCAAATCATCATAAATAGCCGGGCATGGATGCCTTTGAGTCCCAATGGCTCCATAAAATCCCGACGATGCCCACGCAAATACCGGTCAATGGCGTTGATATTCCGACTGAATTTGGACAATCGCCTCACCTCCAAATTTAGTTGCCGCCGCAACAGTTGCAACATCAACTGTTGCACATGCAACGATTTTAGCATAACCATAGGGGAATGTAAAGCATATATTTTAAAAAATGTGACAAAATACAGAAAAAGTTTCATTGGAGGTGCCGCCATGAAGGAAGAGGACGAAAAAAAGCCTGCCACCTGGGAGGTGACAGACCCAAAGCCGCCGGTGATCCAATCCGGCCGCATGCGCAACCGGGCAAGATAGCAGCGCGTGGCGCGCGAATCAGGAATTACCCCCCTTGGTTCTCCCGGAGAGAGTGCCGAGGGGGATGTTTTTTAGTTAAGAGTTAAGAATTAAGAGTTGAGAATTGAGAGTGGATTAGGGGGCGACGGTGGATGAATTGCCGCTTGGCGGCATGAATTGATGCTGACGCATCATGATTTCTCGCTTCGCTCCATGATTTGAATTGCCCAAAACAATGCGCCGCAAGGCGCAATTCATGCCGTAAGGCAAATCATGGCATAGCCAATTCATGCCGCAAGGAAATTCATTGCCGTCAGGCAATATACAAGGGGCTTGCGGACACAAATCCACGGTAAAAATCTCATTTCGGGAACTGCAATGTGGTTTTAAACAGATCGCCGTCAATGGTGAGGGTGAGGCTGCCTTTTTGCAGCTGCATCAGACTTTGGGCGATGTTCAGCCCAAGACCGCTGCCCTCGGTATTACGGGAGGCATCCCCACGGACGAACCGCTCCAGCAGCTCCTCTGCGGAAATATTCAGCGGCTCCTTGGAAATATTTTTCACACTTACGGTGACAAATTCCTCCGTTTCCTCCAGGTCTACATACACACGGGTGCCGGGCAAGGCATATTTCACCGCATTGCTTAAAATATTGCTGAGTACACGCCAGGTCAGCTTGCCGTCTGCCTGCATAGGAACTGCCCGGTCAGGCGGTGCAAAGACCACTGTCAGCTGCTGTGCTGTCAGCTTATCGGAAAACTCTCCCAGCGCCTGGGTCACCGTCTCCACCGCATCCAGGGACCGGATCTCCACCGCTACATTTCCGGTACTTGCCTTACTCATGTCCATAAGGTCTTCAATCAGCTTTTTCAGCCGCTGGGACTGGCGCTCCAGCACCTGCAGGTATTCCTGCCGCTGCTGCTCTGTCTCTGCCTTTTGCAGAAGGTCAATATAATTGATCACAGAGGTAAGGGGTGTTTTGATATCGTGGGACACATTGGTGATCAATTCCGCCTTCATGCGCTCGGATTTCATTTGACTTTTTGCGGCCGCCACCGCCGCTTCGGACAGTGCGTTCAGATGCTCGCCCCCACGCTTATAGACACCGTACAGTCTTCCCAGCGGCACTTTTTCCGATATATCCCCCTCCGCCATGCGCTCTGCGCCACGCAGCAGCGTGCCGAAGGCATAGGCGCCGTACAGCACCAGTGCGCAGTTTGCCAGGATAGAAACAAAGAAGCACAAAAGCCAGAAGACACGGAAAAAGCCGTAGCTTTCAATGGACCAAATACAGAAAAGGAAGGGTACGCCTGCCATAGCAATTGCTGTCAGCAGGTATTGCCACATAAGCGGCAGAAGATCATACAGTTTACATAACATTTCTCCGCACTTTTTCAGCGTTGCCCACAGGTGGGTCACACACCACCCCAGCGCCGTGCGTTTTGCCAGGTTGGAAAAGCCGGTTTTCAGCTGCGCTGCCAGGGCATAGAGGAACAAAAGCACAACGGTCACAGCAGCCAGCAGCAGCGCCGCCCCACAGATTCCCCAAAGCACCATAGGCTTACCGTTATAATACATTAGCTCCAGACCGCAGCCTCTTGCCGGGCTAACGCAGCAAGCGCACAAAGCACCTGCCACTACGGCATAGAGATCCAAAGGAAGACGGCACAGTCCTGCCAGCTTCGCCTTCTCTGTTTCGCCGCTGCGTCCCGCCATAAAAAACAGCCAAATCATGCAGAGAAGCCCCAGGAAAAGACCTGCGCAAAGGGCGATCACCATCCAATCCTGCAGCTGCATCAGCAGCTTGCAGCTGTACAGCGGCAAGCCGTTATAGGCATTGACTGCATCCTCCAGAAAGCACACTGTCACCGTGTATTTGCCGCTTTTCTCCATACGGGTATAGACCATTTCCGTATCCGGCGCCACTGTGGGCGCAGCCTCCCCGTTTCCGCCATATACATATGCCGGCTCAATATAATACGCATCATCCCAGTCCTCCCGGGCAGTGGCACGCACGGGATAGTTGACCGTCAGTTCAAATCGGAAGCTTTCTGTGCCGTCAAAGGCTTTTGTATAGTTCGTCTCATGTACTAAACCGTTTCTTGCCACGGTGTAGCACCAGCTTCCATCGGTCAGTGAGCGCATTTGTCCGATGACCTCCGGGTCATTGCCCCAGCCGATGATGTTCAGCTCCTGCCGGGAGAAGCCGCCCAACGTCCGTGTGACATAGCTCTCTGTGAGGGCTGTGGCAAAGCGGAGCGCCTCTTCCTCCCGACACTGAGAAAGCCAGCTGTCATATTCTTCCCCGTAGAGTCCGACATTTTCCGCAAATGCCAGTCCCACGCCGCCCAGCAGCGCTGCTGTCAGGGTGAGCACCGCCAGGGTCATGGCCAGGATCTTTGAAAACATACTGTATTTCATTTTGACTCTCCTTCCATTTTGTAGCCTTGTCCCCACACCACCTTCAGGTGACGGGGCGCAGAGGGGTCAATCTCAATTTTCTCACGGATGTGCCGGATATGCACCGCCACAGAGCCTTCGCTGCCGTAAGAGGGTGCGCCCCACACCGCTTCGTAGATCTCCTTGGTGGAGAACACCTTCCCCGTATTTAGCATCAGCAGCTTCAGAATGCTGAATTCCATCGGTGTCAGGGCGATGGCTGTGCCGTCCACGGTTACAGTCTTCTTTCTGTCATCCAGGGAAACGCTGCCCACGGTGATGGCATCCGGGGTCTCCGGGCGGCTACCCAGGCTTGCATAGCGGCGAAGCTGACTGCGCACCCGTGCCAGCAGTTCCACCGGCACAAAGGGCTTGGTCACATAGTCATCTGCGCCTACCCCAAGTCCCAGCACGATGTCCTCACTTTCCGCCTTGGCTGTCAGCAGGATAATGGGAATGTTGGAAAACTCCCGGATCCTGGAGATGGCGGTTATGCCGTCCATTTGCGGCATCATAATATCCAGCAGCACCAGGTGGATGTTTTCCTGTTTTACGGTCTCCACCGCCTGCGCACCGTTTTCTGCGGTAAAAAGCTGATAGCCCTCCGGGGCAAGATATATTTTCAGCGCATTGACGATATCCGGCTCATCGTCGCAAAGCAATACGTTATACACAGCATTTGTCCTCCTTGTGTGTTCTGCCCTTATTATAGCAGACGCAAGTTTAAGAATAAAGGCTTCCCTTCCTTAAGATTCCTTTAAGTTTTTCATTGACAGAACCTATGCTTTTCGTGTAAAATAGTTTCACAAAATAGGAAATGAGGTTCGTTATGAGCACGAAACTGGAAAGAAAATATGGACTTTTCACCGCAATCTGTATGGTGGTCGGTATTGTTATCGGCTCCGGTGTCTTCTTTAAGGCGCAAACCATTTTGCAGAAGACCGGCGGTGATATGCCCATGGGCATTCTTGCCTGGCTGATCGGCGGCGCCATCATGCTGGTATGTCTTTTGACCTTTGCCTTCATGGGACAGAAATACGAACGTGTCAACGGTCTTGTGGACTATGCCGAAGCTACGGTGGGTTCCCGGTATGGCTACATGATGGGTTGGTTCTCCGCCACCATCTATTTCCCCGGTATGACCTCCGCTCTGGCCTGGCTTTCCGCCCGTTACACCCTGGAGTTCATCGTATCCGTAAGTCCCGACTTCCCCCTGCTGATCCCGGCTGCAGAGGGCGGCTGTATTCTGGGCCCGGAGTGCATGGCACTGACGCTGTTTTATCTGTGCGCCGTGTATGCCATGAATGCCCTGTCCCCCAAGCTGGCTGGTAAATTCCAGACCACTACCACCGTCATCAAGCTGATCCCCCTGGGTCTTATGACCGTTGTGGGTCTTATTTACGGTCTTTCCAGCGGCATGCTGCAGGAGAACATGACCACTGTGGCAACGGTGAAAAACGTGTCCTCCAGCCCCCTCTTCACCGCTGTCTGCGCCACTGCCTTTGCCTACGAGGGCTGGATCATCGCCACCTCCATCAACGCCGAGATCAAGGATTCCAAGAAGAATCTTCCCATTGCGCTGATCGTGGGTGCATTTGTGATCATTGCCGTGTATCTGTTCTACTTTATCGGTGTTGCCGGCGGCGCTTCCGTGCAGCAGCTGGTGGATGTGGGCGCACCCGTTGCCTTTACCAATATTTTCGGCGGTGTGCTGGGCAATATTCTGAATCTGTTCATCGCCATCTCCTGCCTGGGTACTACCAACGGTCTGATGCTGGGCTGCACCCGTTGCATGTACTCTCTTGCCGCCCGTGGTGAAGGCCCCCGTCCCGACGTATTCTCCCAGGTGGATGTCAAGACCAACATGCCCACCAACTCCGGTGTTTTTGCGCTGCTCATCACCGGCGCCTGGTTCCTCTATTTCTACCTTTCCAACCTCGCACAGACCTGGACCGGCCCCTTCGTTTTTGACTCCACAGAGCTGCCCATTATCACCATTTACTTAATGTATCTTCCCATCCTGATCCAGTGGATGCGGAAGGCAAAGGATCAGAATCCTCTCCGCCGCTTCGTCATGCCCAGCCTGGCGCTCTGCGGCAGTGTGTTCATGGTCATCGCCTGCATTTTCAGCCACGGTGTTGCCTGCCTTTGGTACCTGATCGTATTTGCCGCCGTCATGCTGATCGGTTTCCTGATCGAAACAAAGAAAAATTAACCCCCACTCCCCGGTGCTGCAGCATCGGGGAGTTTCCTTTTTGCTGTTTTTTCTGTCCGCAAGCGGCTGTCATTTGTCCATTTTATGGGTTGATTCCTATTGTTATTTGTAGTATAATTACTGTATGTTTCTTTAGAAATGAGGGTTTTCTATGCGCATTGTGATCAAAGTAGGCACCTCTACCCTTGCCCATGCAGGCGGACGGCTGAATATCCGTCGGGTGGAGCTGCTTTGCAAAGTTTTAAGTGACCTGAAAAATGCAGGCTGCGAGGTGGTGCTGGTGTCCTCCGGTGCCATTGGTATGGGCGTGGGCAAGCTGGGTCTTCCCGGCCGTCCCGAGGATATGCCCGGCAAGCAGGCAGCTGCCGCTGTGGGTCAGTGCGAACTGATGTATACATATGACAAGCTGTTTGCCGAGTACAATCACACCGTAGCCCAGATCCTGCTGACCGCAGAAGACATCCAGGACAAGCGCCGCAGTGCCTACGTCCACGACACGCTGGAGAAGCTGCTGGGTTGGGGTGCGCTGCCGGTTGTCAACGAAAACGATGCCGTTGCCATTGATGAGATCGGCATTCACACCACCATCGGCGAGAATGACAGCCTCTCTGCCATTGTCGCCAAGCTGGTGAGGGCTGACCTTCTGGTGCTGCTGTCCGACATTGACGGTCTGTACACCGCCGATCCCCGTGTGGATCCCAATGCCACACTGATCCCCGAGGTCACCGCCATTACCCCCGAGATCCTGTCCCTGGCAGGTGGCACCGGCTCTGCCCTGGGCTCCGGCGGCATGGCCACCAAGCTGAAGGCTGCCCAGATCGCCACAGAAGCCGGCATTGACATGATCATTGCCAACGGTCAGCAGCCGGAAGCGCTGTATGCCCTGCTGGAAGGCAAGAGCATCGGCACCCGTTTTGTGGGAGGAAAAAAGTAATATGACCACTATGGATATTCTCGCCGCCGCAAAGAAGGCAGCGCCTGCCCTCTCCGCTGTGGACAGCGAGCTGAAAAACAAAGCCCTGCTTGCCATGGCAGATGCCCTGGAAGCAGAAAATCAAAATATTCTGGCAGAAAACGCAAAAGATATGGATGCCGCAAAAGACCACCTTTCCCAGTCCATGCTGGATCGGCTGGCGCTTACGGAAGACCGCATCCGTGGCATGGCAGACGGCATCCGTCAGGTTGTGCAGCTGCCTGACCCCGTTGGTCGGGTGCGCAGCCGTGTGGAGCGTCCCAACGGCATTGTCATTGACCGTGTGGGTGTTCCCGTTGGTGTGATCGCCATTATTTACGAAAGCCGTCCCAACGTCACCTCCGATGCTGCCGCTCTGGCAGTAAAGGCAGGTTCTGCCTGCGTGCTGCGCAGTGGCAAGGATGCCTTCCTTTCCGCCAATGCCATCGTGCAGGCTATGCAGAAGGGTCTTGTCGCCGCAGGTCTGTCTCCCGACCTGGTGCAGCTGGTGCAGGACACCAGCCGTGGCAGCGTTAAGGATCTTATGGAAGCTGTGGGCTACGTGGATCTGCTGATCCCCCGTGGCGGCGCAGGTCTTATCAAGGCTTGCACCGAGGGCGCAAAAGTCCCCTGCATTCAGACCGGCACCGGCATCTGCCACATTTATGTGGATGCCGCCGCTGACCAGGAAATGGCGCTGAACATTATTGAGAACGCAAAGACCAGCCGTCCCTCTGTGTGCAATGCCGCAGAGTGCTGCCTGGTGCATGCAGACATCGCAAAGGAATTTCTGCCCAAGCTGCATAAGCGGCTGGTGACTGACCGTGCTGTCAACCCTGTGGAGCTGCGGCTGGACAAGACCGCTGCCGCTGTAATTGACGGCACACCTGCCACAGAAGCAGACTTTGACACCGAGCATCTTGACTATATTCTGTCCGTAGGTGTGGTAGAAAATGCAGAGCAGGCCATGGGTCATATCGCCCTGCATTCCACCGGTCACAGCGAGTGCATCGTCACCGAGGACAAAGCCGTTGCTGACCGCTTCACCCGTGTGGTGGACAGCGCTGCTGTATATGTAAACTGCTCTACCCGTTTCACCGACGGCGGTGAGTTCGGTCTCGGCTGCGAGATCGGCATCTCCACCCAAAAGCTCCATGCCCGTGGTCCCATGGGACTGGACGAGATCTGTACCTACAAGTATGTGATCCACGGTGACGGACAAGTACGATAAGGAGGCGCTTTTATGAACACAAAATTCGGTTTTATCGGTGCCGGTAATATGGGCGGCGCACTGGCACGTGCCGCCGCTAAGGCTATGGCGCCGGAAAATATCACCCTGGCCGACCAGATGACAGAAAAGGCAGAGGCTCTGGCTGCACAGCTGGGCTGCAACACTGCAGACACTGCCACAGTTGCCAAGGAATGCGGCTTTATTTTCCTGGGTGTGAAGCCCCAGGTCATGGGCATCATGCTGCAGAGCGTTGCCCCGGTGCTGGCTGCACGTGAAAACGATTTCGTGCTGGTTTCCATGGCTGCCGGTGTGGCCATTTCCGACATTCAGGAAATGGCAGGCGGCAACTACCCGGTGATCCGCATTATGCCCAATATCCCTGCCTCTGTAGGCGGCGGCACCATTTTGTTTGACTACACAGAAAACGTCTCCCCCGAGGCAGTTGAGGTCTTCCGCAACGCACTGCAGCATGCAGGTCTTGTGGACCCTCTGCCGGAAAAGCTCATTGATGCCGGCAGCGCCCTGTCCGGCTGCGGCCCTGCTTTTGTCAGCCTCTTTATTGAAGCGCTGGCTGACGGCGCTGTGGCCTGCGGTCTGCCCCGTGATAAGGCAGTGAGCTACGCCATTCAGACCGTTGCCGGTACTGCAAAGCTGCTGGCAGAGACCGGCATGCACCCCGGCGCTTTGAAGGATGCTGTGTGCTCCCCCGGCGGCACCACCATCATGGGCGTCAACGCCCTGGAAATGGGCGGTTTCCGTGGCTGTACCATGGATGCTGTAATGTCTGCCTACCGGCGCACCCTGGAATTAGGAAAATAATTCCCCGATTTCCTAAAAAAATATTGCAAAATTGAAAATTTTTGTTTTACAATTGGCATTTCATGTATTATAATACTTGGGTAAAAATTGACAGACGGTGAAAACCGCAATCTTTATGTCAGATTAGGAGTGTTGAATATGGGCCGAATGTTAGGTACTGTTTCTATGGGTATCCGCGCGCCCATCATCCGTGAGGGTGATAATCTTGTAGAAATCGTCAGCGGCTGCATTGCCCAGGCAATGAACAATGGTGAGCTGACCCCCCGTGACCGTGACGTGGTAGCAATGACAGAAGCTATCGTGGCACGTGCCCAGGGTAACTATGTTTCCGTGGATAACATTGCAGAAGACGTTCGCACCAAGCTGGGCGGCGAAACTGTGGGTGTTATCTTCCCCATCCTGAGCCGTAACCGTTTTGCGATCTGCCTGCGTGGTATTGCAAAGGGCTGCAAGAAGGTGGTTTTGATGCTGTCCTACCCCTCCGACGAAGTGGGTAACCACCTGATCGATTGGGATATGATGGACAAGCACGGTGTGGATCCCTACAAGGATGTGCTGGACGAAAAGCGTTACCGTGAGCTGTTCGGCTATGTGAAGCACCCCTTCACCGGCGTGGACTACGTGGAATACTACAGCCAGCTGATCCGTGAGAGCGGCGCAGAGGTTGAGGTTATTTTTGCCAATGATCCCCGCGCAATTCTGTCCTACACCAAGAACGTTCTGCATTGCGACATCCACACCCGTGTCCGTACCAGCCGTCTGCTGAAGACTGCCGGCGGCGAGCGCGTCTTCGGTCTGGATGAGATCATGACCGCTCCCATCAACGGCAGCGGCTGCAACGAAAACTACGGTCTGCTGGGCTCCAACAAGTCCACAGAAGACACCGTTAAGCTGTTCCCCCGTGACTGCCGCCAGCTGGTGCTGGACATCCAGGCAAAGCTGCTGGAGATCACCGGCAAGCACATTGAAGTCATGGTTTACGGCGACGGCGCATTCAAGGATCCCGTAGGTAAGATCTGGGAGCTGGCTGACCCCGTTGTCTCCCCTGCTTACACTGAGGGCCTGGAGGGCACTCCCAACGAGCTGAAGCTGAAGTACCTGGCAGATAACGATTTCGCAGGTCTCTCCGGCAAGGCACTGCAGGATGCCATCAAGAACAAGATCTCTGAGAAGGACGGCACCAGCCTGGTGGGCAACATGGCTTCCCAGGGTACTACCCCCCGCCGCCTCACCGACCTGATCGGTTCTCTGTGTGACCTGACCTCCGGTTCCGGCGACAAGGGTACCCCCATCGTCTATATCCAGGGTTACTTTGACAACTACACCAACGACTAATATTTTCGGGAGCAGACCGCAGGGCCTGCTCCCGTTTCTTTCTATTCAAAAACTGCCCCCGGAGTGTTCTCCGGGGGCAACTTCTTATTTTTCCATGGTTTCCCACATGCCTTCCACGGCCTGGTGGGCGTATTGCTGCAGCTGTTCGTAGGTAATGCCCTCGTTGAGCTCCATGACCACACCGTTATAGGTGTAGACCGGACGGTAGGGGTTGCCGATACAACTGAGGCCTGTCAAGGTTTCAAACCAGACGCAGCCGGTCAGGTACTGACCGCCGCCGATGTCACCGGCGTGGTAATAGTCGCCTTCGTGATTATCGCCCTTGCCCAATCTTGCGCAAAGCTGATCATAGCCGCCCTCACGAACCAGCATCTTACCCTCGCCTCTGGGAATCCAGACCACATCATACTTTTCGCTGATCGCAATGGCCATGTTCCGGAAGTTTTCGGTGTCCTTGCGCTGATCCTCTATGGATTCTACCAGAAAATCACGGGTATAGCCTACCTGATAGGCAGTGTTTTCGTGCCAGTAGAAGCTTGCCTTGGGGAACTGATCCTTCAAGTAGCCGTAAAGCTCTGTCAGGTACAGTTCACGGTCTGCCAAAACTTTCTCCAAAGAGGTGGTACGCAGCACACCTGTGCCGGACTCCTGGAGAGAAATGGCATCCCATTCCTGCTGGGCAAGGCACCATTCCAAAGATACACCGGCTGTCTTTTTCCGTCCGTTTTCGTTGGTGCAGAAAAATTCGTAATTAGACTCTTTATTGACCCACCATGTGTAGTGCTGGTAAAGCTTACCGCCGGAGTAGTACACGTTGCACACGTTTGCCTTAATACCGGCTGCCGTCAAGAGGCCGTAAAGCTCTTCTACATAGTAATAGCAGCCGCTGGAGCCGATCATCAGGATATTCAGCACATCGTCCTCCTGGGGAGGAATGATCTTCTTGAAGCTCCAGTCTGCCATGCCGCCCTCTTCCCACTTGGCGTAGAAGTCACGCATGGGATTGGTGAAGACACGGTAGTTCAGGGGATCTTCACAGATGCGGTCATCCACCTCTGTCATCACATCCCGGAGACTGTAGGCTACCTGGTTTTCACCAAGGATCACAGTGCCGTCCTTCATCACAAGATAAGAAGCTGCAAACACGGGCATCTGACCGTAGGCACTGTTCAGGTCGCTGCCTCGGCTGTCCTTCATAATACCGTTGATCAGCACACCGGACTTTTTCGCTCCGCCTACCAGGGTAGCGGCATCAAAGGTGGTGTACAAGGTGTCTTCATCGGTCATAAAATCAAGACCGGGCATATTCACGGTGGAAACTGCCACACCGTAGGAAGCAATATCCGCAAGCAGGGTCTCGTCGCAACCGAAAGCGCCGGTAAAGTAGATACCGTCTGCAGAGGGACGCAGCGTCACGCCGGAGATTCTGTTCTCCAGGCGGTGGAACATGACGCCACTTGCATCCTGGGATGCCACATAGCGCTTTCCGCCTGCTGCCGTGTCAGTTGCCAGCTTGGTCTCTTCTGCCAGGATCGCTCTGCCGGTGGGGGCTGTATAGCCGTCACCGGAGGAGTCCATGCCATAAAGGGTGTATGCGCCGGAAATATTTACGTTCTGGCCGCAGATATCCACAGCGCAGTCCTTTGTCAGCACCACGTCCTGGGCGATGAACAGCTTCACATAGTGATCGGCATCACAAGCCTCCACTGCAGAAGCGGCATCAGTAAACCAGGTGTAGTGATTGCCGTCCGTCACAGCGATGGCGCCCACAAACAGCTGACCGTCCTTGGCGCAGAGAACCGCATCGTTATAATCGCCGTCCAGGATCATGGTGGCATTCAGCTGGGTGCATTCGGTGCGGTCAATGACCTGACCGTAAACTTCACTACCGAGGAGCGCAGTGGCAAAGCCAATGGAGATATCGCCGGTAACACCTGCACCCACTGTCAGCTTGCTTTGATTGCTGCCCTTGGTAACATACATATCCTGCCCCAGGGTAGCTGCCTTACCGCCGACGATTTTTGCCGCCTGCAGATCCGTAACACCACCCACGTACAGATTGCCGCCGTAGGTCTTGGCGCTGCCGCCTGCCAGCAGCGGTGCATAGCCTGCATCGTCCACCGTCAGCCGGGTGTAGTTTTTGGAGGTTGCGGAGGCATTACCGGACAAGGCTGCCAGATTGCCGCCGTAAGATGTTCTTGCCGTACCAAAGAGGATCTGACCGCCATAGAAGGTGTTATAGCCATTGCCGGAGGTCAGGTTGCCGCCATAGGTGGCGGAGCCGTTCAGGAAGGAGCAATCTGTCCAGGTGGTGGTCGTACCGGTGGAGGACAGATGCACATTACCGCTCTGTCCGGCAGCATAACCGCCTTCAATCACGCAATTGCTAACTGTGATGTTTGCCGTAGTGCCGACCATAATGTTGCCACCGTAGGCAGCAGCATAACCGCCTTCAATATAGCTATCCGCAATATTGATCGTGCCATAAGACAGACTCATATTGCCGCCACCGGCGCCGGTGACTTCAATTCTGCCGTCCCGAATGGATGCGCCGGACATATTGAATTTTGCCTTCGTATAGTCGGAGCTACCGTAGATACGGATATTGCCACCGGCTGCGCTATCAGCAACACCACCTACGAACTGACCGCCGGTAATATTTACCACATTGTTGCCGCCAAAGTAAGCGCAACCACCGGACTGTGCCCTACCGCCAATAAAGCGACCGGCTGTCATGGTAAAATCATATTTTGAGCCGTTATACTGGTACAGTGCAGCGCCGTTGTATGTATAGGTCTTGTCAGCGGTAGACTGATCGGTGTAGGCAAACTGGCTGCCATCAAAAATGCCGCCATGCACAGTTAAGCTGTCGCCGTTGAGGATAACACCGCCGCCTGTAACATTTCTGCCGGATACGGGCTTGTATTTGTAGTTGCCGTCATAGATCGTCAGCTTGGAGGATTCGTTGTAGATGACACCGCCGGGCTGATTGGCAGCGCCTTGGCCGGTGATGTTACTGCCGCCGTGGGAGTCCAGAATCGTCAAACTGCTCTGTCCGGTGCTGCCGCTGACAGTGCGCACATAGAAGATGCGTCCGGTACCCGTAAGGCTATAGCCAGCTGTGTCAATGACCACATCCACAAAGGCCTCGGGATCATAGGATGCGCCGGCATAATACTGTGCAAAAGAGGTCTGTGTTTCACCCAGGTAGTAGTGACCCGACTCCATGTGTCTGCCGGTGCAGGCAGAATTGGTATCTGTGGAAGAATCGTTGAGGCAGGTTTCCTTCAAAGATCCTGTCAGGCTGAAAACTTCCCAGGCAACGATCTCATTACAGTGAGGGCAGCAGCCGCCTTCTTCACCGCTGGTAGCATAGGTTGCCACCAAGCCCTCCTCGGACTGGGCGATGCGTGTGCGGATTGCTCCCTTGAAGAAGCTCGGATCTGCGCCGGGGGCCGCAAAGGTGTGCTTTGCCACCACGTAAATTTCAGAGCCTTCCGTAAGGCCGTCTGCATCTGCCATTTCCGCATAGTCGCTGCTGAAGTTCAGTCGCAGGCCATGGTTAAGAAGGCCGATCTTCACCTTGCCCTCCAGTGTCAGTCCCTTGCCTACATAGGCGATATCGCCGGGCAACTCACAATCCCGAAGGGTCATGGCAGTGGCAGAGGTAGAGCCATAGACGTTATTGCCACGGGTACGGGCAACACCGGCTGTGATTTGGGTGTTTTCAATAACGGCGCTGCCGTTGCCTATATACAGGTTACCGCCGTGATAGTTGGAGTAACCGTTGTGGAGCGTGCTGTCCTTTACGGTCAGCGCTGCGCCGGAGGACAGACCAATATTACCGCCACCGGAGGAAGTGTCATGTGCCTCGCCATCGGTAATGCGGCAGTTTTCAATGGTAATCATACCGCCGTTTTGGAAAATATTACCGCCGGATTTCTTTGCCACACCACCGATAATCTCGCAGTTTTTCAAAATCGTTGTGCCGATACAGTAAATATTGCCACCATGGGTCGCACTTTCGCCGCCAATGACCTGACCGCCCAAAATCTCCACAGTACACTTGGCGCTATTGCCTGCCACACAGCCACCGGGTTCTTTATATGTGTCCCCGGGAATCACTGTAGAGCCGTTTAGCAGCACACCGCCGGTCATGCGGAAGGTAGCTGTTTCCGACAGATGGACTAAGCCACCACGACGACTGCCCTTGTTATCGGCATCCTGTGTAACCGTGCCGGAGTGCAGCGCAAACAAAGTATCATTCACTTCGTTGGTGGAGACCATAACCACGCCACCAAAAGCGCCGCCGGAGGTCTTGGACATAAAGCGTCCGCCGCCTACAGTATCCAGCACGTGCATCTGACCATAGACCAGCAGCAAGCGGGAATAGCTCTTGGAGGTAATACTATTGCCACGAAGGTCAAGCACCACATGGTCACCTGCCATAATTTGCTTCTGTCCGTCCTGAATGTAATCCCCATCCAGGTAATAGTGTCCGCTGGTAGGACCTTCAATGCCGGCCACATTCCAGGGTGTCCATTTGACCGCATCCAGTTTGTTGCCACAGCCGCAGGGACACACTTCCCCGATATTGGTGGTGTTCTCTGCTGTTTTTTCCGCAGCATAGGTGGGCATCACCATCATGGATGCCAACATCGCTAACACCAAAAATATGGATATTATGCGCTTTTTCATAGATATTTCCTCACTTTCCCAGTATCAGGAACAGATTATGGGTCAATTATACTAAATCTTTATTATTTTGTAAACAAAAAACATCCGGCGCATTCGCAGTGAATGCGCCGGACAAATTTTTACTTTACGATCTGGGTCAGGGGGACGATTTCAATACCTTCGGCAGCAAAGGCGTTGCGGAGTTTTTCCACAAAGGCCAGTGCCTTGGGGCCGTCGCCGTGTACACAGACGGAGTCGGCAGTGATGGCAATGTCCTTGCCGGTAATGGCAGTGACCTTGCCTTCCTTGATCATGCGGATCACACGGGCAACCGCCTCATCCTCGTCCTCAATCATAGAGCCGGGCTTGCTGCGGGCAACCAATGTGCCGTCCTCTTCGTAGGCACGGTCTGCAAAGACCTCGGCAGCACATTTCAGTCCCATTTCCTTTGCCTGCACCAGCATTTGAGAGCCGGCAAGACCCATGAGGATCAGGTCCTTGTCATATTCATAAATCGCCTCACAGATCGCCTTTGCCAGAGCCGCATCCTTGGCTGCCATGTTATACATAGCGCCATGGGGCTTTACGTGCTGCATTTTGATGCCGGCAGCTTTGCAGAAGGCATCCAGTGCGCCGATCTGATAGGTAGTCATGGCCTTTGCCTCTGCAGGAGACACTGCCAGGTTACGTCTGCCAAAGCCCACAAGATCCGGGTAGCCGGGGTGTGCGCCCAGGGCGCAGCCGCTTTCCTTGCAAAGCGCTGCGGTCTTTGCCATTACCACCGGGTCACCGGCATGGAAGCCGCAAGCCACGTTTGCAGAGGAGATCAGGGGGATCACGTTGGCATCGGAGCCGATCTTATATGCGCCAAAGCTTTCGCCCAGGTCGCTGTTCAAGTCGATCTTGTACATGATATCAGTCCTTCAAAAGAGAATTTTTCACATCGGTAATAAACATATGACCCGGCGCATGGGAAATGGCGATGGGCGGCTTTGCGCTCATGACCACAGACTGGGGTGTAACACCGCAGCACCAGAACACGGGAATCTCGCCCTCTTTGATGGTAACCGCATCGCCAAAGTCGGGATTGTTGATATCCTTGATACCGATGACAGAGGGGTCACCGATGTGGATAGGTGCGCCATGGACACGAGGCATGGAGGCGGTGATGCTCACAGCACGCACTGCCTGGTCTGCCGGCATAGGGCGCATACTGACAACGGTCTTGCCGTGGAAAATACCGGCAGGATCGCATTCAATATTGGTCAGGTACATGGGCACATTCTTGCCCTCCTCAATATGGCGCACCGGCACATTTGCGGCCAGCAGCTCGCCCTCAAAGGAGAAGGAGCAGCCAATGAGGAAATAGACAAAATCGTCTCTCCACAAGTGGGAAACGTCAGTATATTCCCCGGTCATCACACCGTTTTCCCACACACGGTACTTGGGGATATCCGTGGCAATATCGCCACCGTTTGCCATTCTTTTCACCAGGCGGCTGCCCACGTCGCCTACCTCCAGCACGGGGCAGGACTTGGGGTTACGCTGAGTAAACAGCAAAAAATCGTAAGCCTGTTCCATGGGCAGGACCAAAAGGTTACCCTGGGCATAGCCGTCACACATGCCGGAGGTTTGTGTGGTGATTTTTCCCTCACGGATCAGCTGACGCACCTCCGCCGGGGACATTTTTGCATAATCCATAGAAACTCCTTATTGCTCACCGAACGCTGTAGAAGCCGTATTCCATCTGCTTCAGCCGGTGTTCTTCCTCTTTTTTCAAGCTTACCGCTTCTTTTTCCGAAACGGCAACGAAGCGCAGCCTTGTTCCCGGGGCTGCCTGGGCCATAAGCTGCAGATCCGCAGAGATCACCGTGGCGATCTTGGCATAGCCGCCGGTGGTCTGCCGGTCCGCCATCATAATAATAGGGGTGCCGGAGGCCGGGATCTGCACAGCGCCGGTGGCAATACCGTCGGAAATAATATCCACGCCGTTTTTGTTTTCAATCTTCTCTCCCTCCAGGCGCACACCCATGCGGTCGGACTGACCGGACACGGTGTACCAGGTTCCAAGGAAGGTATCAATGCCCTTTTGGGTGAAGAAATCCTCCTGGGGGCCCAGCACCACACGGACGGTGGCTGCCTTGGGATAATTGTTTTCCGCAACCGTCTTCCGCTGACCCAGCATAGCAAGGTCAACCTCCTGGCGCAGCGCCAGCACATCGCCGGCTTTCAGCTTTCTGCCCTGAAAGCCGCCGAGACCGCATTTGAGATTTGTGGAGAGGCTTCCCATCACAAGGGGAAGGTCAAAGCCGCCTGCCACTGCCAGGTAACCACGCATGCCCTTTTGGGCAGCGCCCATTTTCACCGTGTCGCCTTTATGGACTTCAATGGCGGTGTAGGTAGGCATGGCGTCTTCTTCGTCATTTAAGTACGCCTGCATATCTGCGCCGGTAAGGGCGATGACAGCTGTGCCGTCAAAGGTCACCGTCATGCCCATCATGGTCATTTCAATAACTCCCTCTCCGGGGAGGTTACCCACCAGCAGATTTGCCACACGCATTGCGGTGGGATCCATGGCGCCGCTGGGAGAAAAGCCGGTGCTCATATAACCGAAACGACCGGCATCCTGCACGGTGGACAGAGGGCCGGGAGCAAGCACTTTCATGTTTGTCATGTGGTCTCCTCCCGCATCTCAATTTCGCTGCCGCCCTTTGCGGCAATGGCAGCAAACTCCTCTTCCGTGATGGAATAGAATCGGATGTAATCACCTGCACGGTACACGATGGGGTTCTCCCGTTCCGGGTCATAGACCTTCACCGGGGTTCTGCCGATCAGCCGCCAGCCACCGGGAGAAGCCAGGGGGTAAATACCCGTCTGCTTACCGCCGATGCCCACAGCGCCCACGGGAATGGTGGTACGGGGGCTGTCCAGCCGGGGCGCTTCAATGCGCTTATCCATGCCGCCCAGGTAGGGGAAGCCGGGCAAAAAGCCCAGCATATAGATCAGGTAATCCGTTCCGGTGTGGATCTTGATGACCTCTTCCTTTGTAAGGCCCGTAAGGGTGCAGACATCTGCCAGGTCCGGCGCATGTTCCCCCTGGTAGCACACAGGGATCATAAACACGCGCTTTGTCTGTCCGTCCGTTTCCTTATAGCCTGCCATGACAGATTCTATTTTCCTCTGGATCTTCTTTGCGGAGATCCGAAAGGGATCATAGTACACCGTAAGGCTGCAGAAGGTAGGCACACACTCGGAAATGCCCTTGACACCGCCCTCTGTGAGCGCTGCCGCCACGTAGCGGATCTGTCGGTTGACGCTTTCGCTCATTTCCTTTGAGAACTCCACCGTCACCGCGCTGTCACCGCAGGGCAAAAAGCGCAGCTTTGTTTTGTTACTGCTCAAAGAATTTCAACTCCTCGACTTTTTCAAACCAAGTCTTGCAGGTGGTCTTCAGACTCAAAGCGCTCTTGACCATCTCACGCATCAGCTGCACAATGGGCATCTGGATCTCCAGTCCGAAGCCGTCAATAGCAGGGATCAGCCAGCCGTACATATCAATCATGCCGCTGCGGCAACCGCAGGTCAGCGCTTCCTTCTCCTGCTCGGCAGTATGCATGATATCCAGATCTTCCTTCAGGTAGGCAATGGCTGCGATCATGGCATAGCAGCCCCAGTCGGAAACCGTTGCGGTGATCAGGGTGTCTG
Organism: Oscillospiraceae bacterium; assembly: GCA_017548065.1. Taxonomy (GTDB): domain Bacteria; phylum Bacillota; class Clostridia; order Oscillospirales; family Oscillospiraceae; genus Faecousia. The sequence continues at coordinate 36,110 of JAFYNQ010000070.1, read as the reverse complement.
CCTTTGTCCTGACCGCAATGCCGCCGCCACAGCCGCAGCTGCAGCGGCCCTTGGCTGCGTAGGGGATATAACGCTCCAAGGTTTCGGCGATTGCGCCCATACCGATCTCGTTGCCGAGATCGCCGATTGCGATATTCAGAATGCCCATCGCCTGGGCCTTTTCAAACAGCACATCCATTTTCGCTTCCAGCTCGGTGACTTCCAGTCCCACAGCATTGTGGTAAACGCCCTCCTCGTTGCAGCCGGGTGCCTCAATGCTGATGACCGCTGCCGGAGGCAGCTTGGCAAGCAGCTCGTCTGCCATGGCAGGCGCTGCAGCAGCATCCTTGGTGAAGGTGATCATGCCCATGGACACGGGGATCTCCTTCAGCTCCTGCAGGTCTTCACGCAGGTGCAGACCAACACAGGCGGACATATTTTCCACTGCCTTGCGGTTTTCCTCCGGGCAGATGATCACGGGCTTTACACCGAAAGCCTTTACCAGGGCACGGCACAGCAGCATGGAACTGATAATGCCGTCTGTCTCTGCCTTCTTGAAGGGGCGTAGCACAAAGCCGGTGAGGATGTAAACAATATCGTTTTCCTTCAGTGTTGCTACCAGCTTTTCCGCAGCATTGACACAAAGAGGCTTGCCTGCCAGCTTACGGGAACCGGCATAGAGGATCTTGCAGACGCCGTAGCCTCTGGGATCCAGGTTGGCCAGGTCGTCCAGACTCTGACCAAGATTTAAAAGTGTGATCTCCTGTTGTGTCATTTTCAGTTGGTCTCCTCCATGAACTCACGCAGGACTTCATCCTGCAGCGCCTTCAGCAGCTGGGGAGCCTTACCGCCTACGGGCTTGCCGTCAATGATCTCCGCAGCCAGGCACAGAGAGCCGGAGGAGGACACGATGACCTCGTCTGCATTCATCATCTCTTCTACAGTGAAGGGAGTCTCATCCACACCGATGCCCAGCTTCTTACAAGCCTTGATCAGGTGCGCACGGGCAATGCCGGGCAGGATCAGGTGGTCAGTGGGAGCGGTGACAAAGACACCGTTCTTGATGATATGCACATTGGAGTGTGCGCACTCGGTGACACGGTCACCACGGTGCAGAACCGTCTCATCGCAGCCGTTTTCCAGCGCCTCCTGGGATGCGATCACCGCAGGGATCAGGTTCAGAGTCTTGATGTTGCAATGGAAGAAACGGGTGTCCTCCTTGGTCATCAGCTTGATCTTCTTATAGGTGTCCACAATGCCCTTGGGGGAAATGGTGATCCACAGGTTGGCCTTGGCGCCGTCGGTGGGGAACACATGGTTACGGCGACCGGTACCGCCACGGGTGACCTGCCAGTAAACGAAGTTCTCGCCGGTGTCCATCTTGGCGACCATCTCATTCAGGATGGCCTTCATCTCCTCCTTGGTCTGGGCGATCTCAATACGCAGCAGCGCTGCGCTGTTGTAGATGCGGTCAATATGCTCATCCAGGGCAAAGATCTTGTGGTTGCGGCTGTAGGTGGCATCATACACACCGTCACCGAAATAACACACACGGTCAGTCATAGGAATGGACATCTCTTCCAGTTCACCGAATTTACCATTGTAGTAAGCAAGATTTTTCATAATTGGCTCTCCTTTATTTTTCTGCTTTGCAGAATCTTTTTTTATGCTATTGATTTTATAACGTTTTGCGTTTATAATCAAGTACATTATTATGCATAAGTAGTATAACTTTTTCTTATAGTGAGGTGTCAGCTATGTTCAAGCACATGGACTATGTTTATACCGTATATGAAGAACGTTCCTTCACAAAAGCCGCTACAAAGCTGTATATTTCCCAGCCTGCGCTGTCTTCCACCATCAAGAAGCTGGAGAAGGATCTCGGCTATCCCCTTTTTGAGCGCAACGGCAAGGAGGTTCGCCCCACCTATCTGGGCGAGCGGTACATACGCGCCGCCGAGGAGATCCGTATCATCCGTGAAAATCTGGAACGGGAGATCGATGACCTGGTGCAGCTGAAAAAAGGCAAGATCGTTCTGGGCAGCACCACTTTTATTGTATCCAATCTGCTGCCGGATCTACTGAAAAATTTCCGCAAGACCTACCCCAACATTGAGCTGGAGATCCTTGTGGAGCAGTCCACCATTCTCCGTGAAAAGCTGGAAAAGGGCCTTGTGGATATGGCCATTGACAACGCACTGACCCCGGAGCCGGAGTACAGCTATACACCGCTGTTCCCCGAGCGCATTCTGCTGGGAGTGCCGGAATCCCTGGCTCTGAATGAACGTTACCGGGATTATCAGATCAGCGCCGACACCATCCGCAGCGCCAAATGCAACTACGAGAATCTGCCCAAAATTGACGTTGCCATTTTCCGGGATACCCCCTTCATTCTGCTGAAGCCCGGTAACAAGATGCGGCAGATCGCCAACTCCATTTTCAACGAGCATAACATCACGCCCAAGATCTGCTTTGAGTTTGATCAGCTGATGACCTCCATCAGCTTTGCCGAAAGCGGCTTTGGCTGTTGCTTCCTTACGGACACCATTCTCCGTTATGTGGGTCCCTGCAAAAACATCGTATACTACCAGCCGGACACCACCTTCAAGGACCGTACCCTTTTTGTTATGCACAAGAAAAACAAATATCTCTCTTTCGCCTGCCGGGAGTTCATCAATTTCCTGCCCAAGGCATAAAAACAATTACCGGGACTGCTTTGCACAGTCCCGGTTATTTTTATTACTTTTGGACATTTTCCGCAAATGCCAGCGCCATGGCATAGAAAAGTGTGGGGCCGACATTGAAGAAATGGCAGTCAAAGAGGCTGCATATGATCAGCGCCAGCACGCTGCAGCCGATGAACAGCTTTTCTGCGCTTCGGTTTTTAAACAGCATTACCACGGTCTCCACTCTGTGAATACCGTAGGCTACCGTACCCACAACACCGCAGCTTGCCAGCAGCTGCACCAGCGTATTGTGCCAGCGTGGCGGGAAGAAGCCGGCAAAGGCTTCCACTGTAGACCAGCCCCAGGGGGTAAGGTCCGGGGAGAAGAAGGAACAGCCGAAAATGGGATAGCGCAGGAACATCTCCATGCCGTGGACATACATGCCGTCTCTGGAATTGGGATCAAAGCCCAGGGCCAGAATATCCGAAAACAGCACCAGCAGCTTGGGACTTAAAAGGATCACACCCAGCGCACCGGCGCCCATGCACAGCAGCGCTGCAATGGTACATTTTCTGCGCTCGCTGGCATAGTAGAGCATCAGCACGATGCAGATAAAGTAAATACCGCAGCCGGTGAGGATCGCATTGCGGGAGGAAGAGAGAAACACACCCACCAGGAACAGAGAGCCGGACACCGTACCCAGCCACACCTTCCCTTCCTTTGTTGCCAGATAAAAGGCAAAGGGGATCATCATTACCAGCATGGCGCCCAGGTTGTTATGGATGCCCCAGCCGGTATAGATGCGGTCACGGAGGATCACACCGTTTTCAATCACGCCCTGGGAGACATAGATCCAAAGGATCTCAAGCAAAAGCACAAAACCCAGGAAGAAGCCCAGCCAGGCAAAATAGGATCTTTCTGCTTTTTTCCAGTCCACACCGCCGCTGAACAGCAGGTACAGCACCCATATGGATGCGCCCTGGAGGAAGGCAAACAGCAGGTTACTTGCGCCGTTTTCCCAGTAATCCGGGATGCCGATACCGCCCAGAAGATAGGCTGCCGACAGAAGTAGCATACCCGGCAGCAGCCGGTACTTTCTGCCGAAATACTTTTTTCTGTCCCGCACCAGCCGGTAAATGCAGGCTGCGGCAATAATGCCGCCCAGGACTGCCATATACACGCCGCTGCTTCCCGCAAAAACAGAAACCTCGTTCCGTCCGGGATTGTTATGCACAGAGGGCGCAATATAGCAGCAGGCAAACACCGGCATCAGGGGCAGCAGGTCACTGCCGTGAATGCAGACATAAGCCGTCAGAAGCGCATAGATGGTATACACCATCGGCTCTGCTGCCAGCGTATTGGAAATCAGTGCAAAAAGGCACACAAACGCTATGTATTGGGGTTTTTCCATAAAACGGTTCAACCGCTGAACCAAAGGACTTTTTCCAGGTGCAGGAGATACAGTTGCCACATCAGCCAACGCCATGGCACCCCCGTTCCGTTTCTTTGATAATCCCATTGTATCACCAAGTGTGAGAAAACACAAGAAAATTATATTTTCCAATTTATCGGTACCTTCGCAGGGTGCAGTTATGACCGCACCGACCGTGTTTTGATCGGTCCTCCGCTGTCATTGGTGCATCGGCGGAGTCATGACTCCGCCCTGAAAAGGATTTGCAATATTATTGACAGTTTGGAATTTTCTTGACCCTTTTGGGGTTTTGGAGTATAATATTGGGTAGATTTTTTTGGTTGGTGATGTATATTGAAGCAAAAGCTTAAATTTTTCGGCAGTGTTTTGTTGGGAAATCTGCTGCTGGCTTTTTCCATTTGCGCCTTTGTTGTGCCTTGCGGATTTATGCTGGGCGGCACTACAGGCATTTGCCTTGCGCTGCAGGCATTTCTGCCGGGACTTCCCCTCTCTGTGCTGTCTGCCTTTGTGGTAGTCGTTCTGTTTATTCTCGGCTGGGCTTGCCTGGGAAAACAGTTTGCCGCCACCTCTGTCATGTCCACGGTGATCTACCCCATCTGCATGGCGCTGTTTGAGCATCTTCCCCTGGGGGATCTGTTCAAAGCTGACCTGCTGACCTGCGCTATTTTTGCCAGTGTCATCGCAGGCTTCGGCATCGGACTTGTGATCCGTGTGGGCGGCTCCACCGGCGGCATGGACATCCCCCCCTGCATTTTGCAGAAATATAAGGGTGTCCCCGTTGGCACCTCCATGATTTTCTTTGACGGCGCTATTGTGCTGGTGCAGGTGCTGTTGGGGGGCACGGAAGGTCTGCTGCACAGTCTGCTGATCGTTTTCCTTATCGGTGTTGTGGTGAACAAAACCGTAGTCAGCGGCGAAAATGCCGTGCAGATCATCATCATTTCCCCGGAGCATGACAAGATCCGCACACAGCTGCTGTCTGCCATGGACACCGGCGCTACCATGCTCAACATTGAAACCGGCTACACCGGTCAGGCGCAGAAGGCAGTTTTCTGCGTTACCTATGCCAAGCACTATCCCCGGGTTCGGGACGCTGTTTTGAAGGTAGACCCCAAGGCATTTATTGTCACCACCGATGTTAAAAACGTCAACGGCAGAGGCTACACCATTGCCCGACATACGGAGAATCCATGAAGAAATACGGACTAAGCGGCAACGCTTTAAAATTCATCGCCCTGATTACCATGACGGTGGATCATATCGGCTATATTCTCTTCCCCTCGGTGCTTTGGCTGCGTATCGTAGGACGGCTGGCGATGCCCATTTATGCCTTCCTCATCGCAGAAGGCTGCCGTCACACGAAAAACATGGCAAAATACTTTGCCACCATGGTCATCACCGCCCTCTTCTGCCAGGTGGTAAGCTTCCTTGCCACCGGCTCACTGTACCAGTGCATTCTTGTTACCTTCTCCCTCTCCATCGGGATCTTCTGGCTTTTCTCCTACGGACGCACCAAGTCCTTGCCGGTACAGGTCGGTCTTCTCTTTCTCGGTCTTGCGGTTGCTTTTTTCCTGACAGAGCTGCTTCCCCTTTTACTGCCCGGCACCGATTACGGTGTGGACTACGGCATCCACGGTGTGGTTCTGCCTCTGGCTTTTCTTGTGGGACAGAAGCTCCACCGGCGGCTGCTTTGGGGCAGTCTTGTGCTGCTTCTCTACTGTCTGAGTGCCGGTACGATCCAGTATTTCTGTCTGCTTGCCCTGCCCCTGCTGGCGCTGTATAACGGTCAGCGTGGCAAGTGGAAGCTGAAGCAGTTCTTTTACCTCTACTACCCTGCCCATCTGGGCATTCTGCACCTGCTGCATACAGCCCTTTTTGCATAGCATTTCTCCGCCGCAGACGGACTCCGTTCCGCCTGTGGCGGATTGTTATTTTTTGTCGGAAAAATTCGCAAAAAAACCAGTTTTTCCAGTGTTTTTTTGTTGCTTTTCCTCTGTGCGCATGGTATATTTACTATGTATGAAAATGGGCGCATTATGGGGTGCGTCACGGGAGGGTTTGACACCATGGCAAAGAAGCGATTTTGCGTGATCGGTCACTTCGGTTTCGGCAAAAATATGCTCAACGGACAGACAGTGAAAACCAAGATCCTTGCCGCTGCGCTGGATCAGGCGCTGGGCGAAGAGCAGGTCATGAAAATTGACACCCACGGCGGTATCAAGGCACTGCTGAAGCTGCCCTTCCAAACACTGCGTGCTGTGGCAACATGCGAGAATGTGGTGATCCTTCCTGCCCACAGAGGTCTTCGCATCGTCACGCCGCTGCTCACCTTCTGGCAGCTGTTTTTCAAAGCAAAGCTGCATTACGCTGTGATCGGTGGCTGGCTGGCCTCCTACCTGGAGGGCAAGCCCTGCCTGGAGCGGCAGCTGAAGCGCTTCTCTGCCATCTATGCCGAGACCCGCACCATGAAAGCTGCCCTGGAAGCACGTGGCTTCCAAAACGTGACGGTGATGCCCAACTGCAAGGAGCTGACGTTGCTGCAGGAGGAAGCACTGGTGGCTACGGAAGCTGCCCCCTTCAAGCTTTGCACCTTCTCCCGTGTGATGCAGGAAAAGGGCATTGAGGACGCTGTCAATGCCGTCAAGGCTGTCAATGAAGCTGCCGGTAGCACGGTTTATACACTGGACATTTACGGCCAGGTGGATGCAGGACAGACCCAGTGGTTTGAAGACCTGCAGAAAACCTTCCCCGACTATATCCGCTACGGCGGTCTCGTTCCCTTTGATAAGAGCGTGGAGGTTTTGAAGGATTATTTTGCCCTTCTCTTCCCCACCCGCTATTTCACCGAAGGCATTCCCGGCACAGTGGTGGATGCCTATGCTGCCGGTGTGCCGGTACTGTCCGCCCGTTGGGAGAGCTTTTCCGATGTGATCGACGATACCGTTACCGGCTACGGCTATGACTTCGGCAGCACCGAAGCGCTGACAGCGCTGCTGGAAAAAGCAGCCGCAGACCCCGACATGATCAACGGATTGAAGGTCAATTGCCTGAAGAAAGCCCGGGACTACACCCCCGATAAAGAAATTGCCATTTTGCTTGGCGAGGAAGGAAAGGTACATATATGACAAAAAGAATACTGTGTCTCATCAGCTGCATGAATGCCGGTGGCGCCGAAACCTTCCTTATGAAGCTTTACCGTCAGCTGGACAGAGAAAAATACCAGATGGATTTCTGCATCAACGTAAAGGAAAAATGCTTTTACGAGGATGAGATCCTTGCCATGGGCGGCCGCATTTTCCGCATCCCCTCCAAAAGTGAGAACCGCAAGGAATTTGCCCGTCAGCTAACTGCCATCATTCAGAAAGAAAAGTACAGCTCCGTGCTGCGCATCACCTCCAATGCCATGGGCTTTATGGATCTTAAGATCGCAAAGAAGGCCGGCGCAACCCTCTGCGCTGCCCGTTCCAGCAACAGCAGCGACGGCAAGGGCTGGAAGCCCTGGCTGGCACACCGGCTGGGCAGACTGCTTTACAACTGCTATGTGGATGTAAAATTCGCCCCCTCGGATCTTGCCGCCAAGTATACCTTCGGTGAAGCCGCCTACAACAGTGGTAAGGTGAGCATCCTGCACAACGCCGTGGACCTGGGTGTCTTCCATTACGATGCCGAAGGTCGCACCGCCATCCGCAGTGAGCTGGGCATTGATGACAGCACTGTGCTGGTGGGTCATGTGGGTCGCTTTGATCCCCAGAAGAACCACAGCCAGCTCATCAGCATCTATGCCGAAATTGCAAAGCAGCAGCCGGACAGCAAGCTCTTGCTGGTGGGTCAGGGCAAGCTGCAGCAGCAGGCAATGGCGCAGGCCGCAGACCTGGGCATTGCCGACCGTGTGATCTTTGCCGGCATCCGTTCCGACATTCCCAAGGTTCTGTCTGCCATGGACGTGTTTGTGTTCCCCTCTCTTTATGAGGGCATGCCCAACACCGTGATCGAAGCCCAGGCTACCGGTCTTCCCTGCATCATTGCCGACACCATCACCCGTGAGGCTGACATTACCGGTCTTGTGCAGTATCTGCCCCTGGAGCTGGAGGACAAGCTTTGGGCAGAAGAGGCGCTGAACGCTGTCAGCGCCCAGCGCCGTGACACCCACGGTGATTTCATCAAAAACAAGTATGACATCCAAAGCATCGCTGACGAATTCGTGGCTCTTTGCTTTGCAGGCGAGGACTTTGCATCATGAAAATATCCGTATCTTCCATCATTGAAAAGCTGATATGGCTTCTCGCTGTTTTCCTTTTTGCATCCTTTCTGATCTTTGACACCTACTCCTGGGGCAGATATGCCTTCTTTGGTGTTTCTATTCTGATCGTTTTGCTCAATGCTATCAACTACAACGGCATTCTCCGCTGGCGGTTGCAGCCCTTCCACATTTTTGCCCTTCTGTTTGCCGGCTATGTGGCGCTGTCCTCTCTTTGGGCAATGCAGCCCTCCGACCCCATCACAAAGTCCAAGACCATTCTCCAGGTTCTGCTATGCGCATCCATGCTCTATCTGCACTATGACAGAACCAACAACACCCGGCCGCTGTGTCTTGCTGTTATGTGGTCCGGCTACGTGGTCGTGGTTTACGCCATTCTTTTCTACGGTCTGGACACGATGCTTGCCAGTTCCCAGGATATCCGCCTGGAAAATGAATTTTCCAACGTGAACAACATCGCCATGGCAGCGGCGATCTCCTGCATGCTTCAGTGGAACGAGGTCATCCACAAGCGGAACATCTGGTCCGCTGTCATGATCATTCCCTCCGTCATTCTCATTGGCGCTACCCAAAGCCGTAAGGCCTTCATTCTGCTGCTGGCAGGTGTTGTGCTTGTGTACGTCATGAAGACCATGGGTCAAAAGGGCTTCTTCAAAAAAGTTCTGTCTTTGCTCTTCTACCTTGTGCTTCTGCTTGTGGCAATGCGTGTTGTCCTCTCCCTGCCCATTTTCTCCGGCTCCCTGGAGCGCATGGGTAGGATGCTGAATTTCTGGTCCGAAGAAGGCACTGCTGACCACTCCACCATCATGCGTAACGACATGATGGAACTCGGCATGGAATGGTTCAAAAAGAATCCCATTGGTGGCATCGGTATGGGCAACCCCCACATACTTTCCGCCCGTTACCTGAATTTTGACGCATATCTGCACAACAACTTTGTAGAATTGCTTTGCGGCGGTGGCATCGTGGGTTTTGCTGTTTATTACTCCATGCATGTTTACCTGCTTTTTAACCTCATTAAATACCGCAAAGCAGACCACGAGACCTTCTCCATTGCAATGGTATGGTTGCTTCTTACCCTGATCATGCACTATGGCATGGTGACTTACTATTCCAAGCTGCAATGGTATTATCTGGTGGTCCACTTCCTGAACGTCAGTCAGCTGAAAAGAAAACACAAGGAGATGATCGATAATGCTAAAAAGCCTGCTCCGCAAGGGGATTAAGTACGTCACCTCTTCCGACTATCGCTTTTTGTTAAATTCCAGTCTCGGTCTTACCAAAGACATGGATGACAGGGAATTTCTCATGCGCAAATACAAAGCCTGCATGGGCAGAGATCTGTCTCTTGACAAGCCCGTGACTTTTAATGAGAAGCTGCAGTGGCTGAAGCTGCACGACCGTCGCCCGGAGTACACCGTCATGGCTGACAAGTTTGCCGTGCGGCAGTACATCACAGAAAAGCTGGGTGAAGAATACCTCATTCCCCTGCTGGGTGCATGGGACGATCCCGATGACATTGATTTTGACCAGCTTCCCGACCAGTTTGTTCTCAAGTGCAACCACAACAGCGGTCTTGGCATGTGCATCTGCAAGGATAAGAGCCAGCTGGACATTGAGAAGGTGCGCAGTGAGCTGCGAAAAGGTCTGAAGGAGGACTACTATCAGAAGACCCGTGAGTGGGTTTACAAGGACATCCCCCGAAAGATCATTTGCGAAAAGTTCATGAGCAACGGCGGTCAGGAGCTGGAGGATTACAAAATCCATAATTTCAACGGTGAAGCTAAATTCGTGCTGGTCTGCCGTGACCGTTTTTCCGAAACCGGTCTCACAGAGGATTTCTTCACGCCCGAATGGGAGCATATGCCCGTCAAGCGCCCCAAGCTTGCCAACGCTGCCATCCCCATTCCCCGTCCGGAACAGCTGGAGCAGATGCTGGAATTTTCCCGGATCCTCTCCCAGGGCATTCCCTTTGTGCGGACGGATTTCTATGTCATTGAAGGCAAGGTCTACTTTGGTGAGATCACCTTCTTCCCTGCCAGCGGCATGGCGCCCTTCCAGCCTGCCCGTTGGGACGCTACCATCGGTTCCTGGCTGAAGCTGCCGGAATAAGGAGTATTGAATTATGAAAATTTTGATTGGCGCTGACCTGGTACCCACCGACACCAACGCTTCTCTGTTTGCCGCAGGGGATGCCGCAGCCTTGGTGGGCGAGAAGCTGCAGGCTGCACTTGCAGACGCAGATTACCGCATTTTCAACCTGGAAGTCCCCCTTGCTGACAAAGCAACTCCCATTGAGAAAGCCGGCCCTGCTTTGATCGCACCCACCGCCGCCATTGCCGGCTACACCGCACTGCAGGTGGACTGCCTGACGGTTTCCAACAATCACATTATGGACCAGGGTGCAGAGGGCTTTGCCTCCACCTTGTCTGCTTTGGATAACGCTTCCATTGCCCATGTGGGTGGTGGCGATTGCCTGGAGGCTGCCGCCAAGCCGTTTATTGCCGAAATTTGCGGCAAGCGTGTAGGCATTTATGCCTGCGCCGAAAACGAATTCTCCATTGCAACGGAAGATACCCCCGGCGCCAATCCCTTTGATGCCCTGGAAGCTCCCGACCATGTTGCCGCCTTAAAGGCGCAGTGTGACTATGTGATCGTTTTGTATCACGGTGGCAAAGAGCATTACCGCTACCCCTCTCCCCTGCTGCAGAAAACCTGCCGGAAGCTGGTGGAAAAGGGCGCAGACCTGGTTCTGTGTCAGCACAGCCACTGCATCGGCTGTGAGGAAAAGTTCCTCCATGGCACGATCGTCTACGGTCAGGGCAATTTCCTCTTTGATCACAGCACCCGTGAGCATTGGCAGACCGGTCTTTTGGTGCAGCTGGGTGATGATTTTGAAGTTTCCTACATTCCCCTGCGCAAGCAGGACAATGTGGTGCGCATGGCAGAGGGCGAGGATGCTGAGACCATTCTCTCCCAATTCAAAGCACGCAGCCAGGAGATCACCGACCCCAAGTTCCTGCAGGAAAACTATGTCCGCTTTGCAAAGACTATGGGGCAGGATTACCTCACCGTGCTGGGCGGCAGCGATGGCAAGCTGTTCCGTCTGTTCAACAAGCTCATGGGCGACAAGCTTCGCAAGCGCCGCAACAACAAGCGCTATGTGAAGCTCTACCGCATGGCCATTGAAAACTATGTGCGCTGCGAAGCCCACCGTGAGCTCCTCATCACCTACTTAAAAAGCAGAAGATAATTACGTCAGAAAGAAGTGTGTCATATATGGATGATATCAAAGTAAGTATTTCCGTTCTCTCCTATAAGCACGGTCCCTATGTGCGCAAGTGCCTGGACAGTCTGCTGGCACAGAAGGTAAATTTCCGCTACGAGATCGTGGTCGGCGAGGATTTCTCCAATGACGGAACCCGTGAGATCCTGCTGGAATACAAGGAAAAGTATCCCGATATTTTCACATTGCTTCTCAATGACGAAAATGTGGGTGCTGCACGGAATAACCACAACATCAAGCTCCACTGCCGTGGCAAATATATCGCCACCTGCGAAAGCGATGATTTTTGGATCGACGAGAACAAGCTGCAGCGGCAGGTTGACTTTTTGGAAGCCCATCCCGAATACGTGGGCATTGCTGCCAACTATGTAAACGTCAACGTTGAGGGCAAGAATCCCAGAGTGCAGCTGATGAGCTGGCAGCTGAACAAGCGCTATCGTCTAAAGGACTATCTCCGCTACGGTCTGCCCTCCCACGGCAGCACTATGGTGCATCGCAACATCATTCCTTACACCGACGAGCGTTACGTGAAGCTTCGTTTCTCTGCCCCCACTATGGGCGACGTGCTGACCCATGCCCTTTTGCTGGACTACGGCGATATTTACATGGAGTCTGCCATCACCCTGGCACACAGAAGCGGTGCGGCTACCCCCACCAGCTTCAGCGCCCAGCAGAAAAAGAAGGCCATGGACTTCACCCGTATGTATTTCAACATTGTGGACAGCCTGAACGTTTACTTTGACGGCAAGCACGATTTCACACCTTTGAAGGCAAACCGCGTGGGCGCAATGCTCCGCTCCGGTCTCAGCGGCAATCTGGAGATTGACAAAGCAGACATGAAGGCACTGTTAAAAGAAATGCCCCTGAAGCTTCGTCTTCTGTGCTACAGCCGCTGCATTCAGAAAACCTGGCGCAACCTTCTTCACAAGCTGGGCAGAAAGCTGTCCCGAAAGGTCGTGAAGCTGTGAGTGAAAACGTCTCTGCCAAAACGAAAAAGGGACTGATGCTCCGTTCTGTGGAATCCATCACCATGCAGGTAACAAGCTTCCTGCTGCAAATGGTACTGGCTCGCATTCTGCTCCCGGAGGACTTTGGCGTTGTGGCGATCCTCACAACCTTCACCAACATCGCCAACACCCTGGTAAATAACGGGCTCGGCTCTGCCATCGTTCAGCGAAAAGCCTTTAAGCAGGTGGATATCTGCACCGTTTTCTATATTGAGCTGTTTGTGGGCATTTTCTGCTACGGCTCTATTTTCCTGGCAGCGCCCCTGATCGCAGATTTCTATGAGAACCCCATGATTGCCACCTATCTGCGTGTGTTCTCCCTTTCCATGGTGATGATCCCCTTTGCCTCCATTCAGATCACCATCGGCAAAACTCGGCTGGACTTCAAGCCCAGTCTTGTGGCAAACCTCTGCGCCGTTGCCGTGCAGGCAATTACCGGTGTCTGGCTGGCGCTGACCGGCTTTGGTGTATGGAGTCTTGTGATCTCCCAGGTGGCGCAGCATTTCACCAAGGCGCTGATGCTCACCGTTCTCACACGGTGGAAGCCCTCCCTCCAATTCTCCTTTGAAAGCTTTAAAAATCTTTTCAGCTACAGCTGGAAGCTGTTTGCCGGCTGGATGATCGGCACTTTGTATCAGGATGCCTTCGCCTGGATCATCGGCAAAGCCTATGACTCCACCACCCTGGGCTACTATAACAAGGGCCACTCCATTCCCGCCATCGTTAACCGTGTTGCCACCCAGGTGACCTCTGCTGTCATGTTTTCCTCCATGTCCAAATATCAGGACGACAAGGCAAAAATGAAAGCGCAGACCCGAAACCTGATCTCCGTCACCTGCGCCATGATCCTGCCCATTATGGCAGGTCTTGCCGCCTGCGCCGGTTCTTTGGTGGAAACCGTGCTGACCGCAAAGTGGCTGGGCGCTGTTCCCGTGATCCAGATCATGTGTGTTCCCCTGGCGCTGAACGTTATCAGCAACGCCAACATGCAGCCCATCAATGCTTCCGGCCGTTCCGATCTGTTTTTGAAGCTGGAAATGATCAAGCGTGGTCTTACCATTTTACTGGTGCTGATCTTTGTGAACATCAACTACTACCTCATGCTGTTTAGCATTGCTGTGGGCGGTGTTCTCTCCCTGCTGGTAAATACTTATTACAACAACAAGCTGTTTGGCTACCGTCCCCATGAATACATGCTGGACATTGTTCCCTACGCCCTTTGCGCCGGTGTGCTGTTCCTGGTCGTCAGTGCAGTCTCTCTTCTGCCCATAAACATGTATGTGCTGCTGGGTATCCAGCTGTTCCTCTGCGCTGCCCTTTACGGCGCCTTCATCTTCTCCGGCATTCTCCCCGGCTACAAGGCCATTCGTGAGACTCTGCTGGGTATGCTCAAAAAGAAACGCAAGAAATAAGGAAGTGTCATTATGATCAACGGAAAAAAGGCGATTTTGATGATCGGTGCGATTTCTGCCATGAACGAGATCGTCATTGATGCCAAAGCCATGGGCTACTATGTGGTAGTCACAGACTGGCTGCCGGACTCCCCTGCCAAGAAGTATGCCGACGAAAGCTGGCTGCTGTCCATTGACGAGGTGGATGCCATTGTAGCAAAGTGCCGTGAGCGCGGTGTGGACGGTGTTATGAACTACTGCATTGACCCGGCGCAGAAATATTATCAGCAGATCTGCGAAAAGCTGGGCTTCCCTTGTGTGGCCGGCTATGAGCAGTACGATATTATGACCAACAAGGATAAGTTCGCCAAGTGCTGTGTGGAACACGGTCTTGACATTATCCCCAAGTACAACATGGACAGAGAATTGACCGAGGCTGACTACGCCGGCCTGGAATACCCCGTTATGGTCAAGCCTGCAGACGGTCGTGCCTCCAAGGGTATTGCCGTTGCCTACAGCGCCGAGGAAATGCCCAAGGCAGTGGAATATGCTTTGAGCTTCTCCAAGCGCAAGGAAGTGGTCATTGAAAAATTCCTCCGCTGCCCCGAGTTTTGCGTAAAATACGTAGCCTGCGACGGTGAATTTGCCTTCACCTCCATGAGCGATGTATGGGACAGCGTGCTGCCTGATGGCACCCGTGTGTACATGGGCACCTCCACCTATCCCTCCCGTTTCTACAAGGAATTTGTGGAGACCACCAACGACAGAGTTATCGCCATGCTGAAGGATATCGGCATCCGCAACGGTGCCATGTCTCTCACCGGCTTCTATGATAACGGCGCTTTTCGTTTCTTTGATCCCTCCCTGCGTATGGGCGGCGCCCAGGACTGGCGTGTGGCCGAGGCTGCCAGCGGTGTGAACATCGCCAACATGCTGACTAAGTTTGCCATCACCGGCAGCATGGGTACCTCCGAGGATATTAAAAAGATTGACAAGGCCTTTGCCAACAAGTTCTCTGCGCTTCTGTACTATGATCTGAAGCTGGGTACTGTGGGCACCTTTGAGGGTGTGGAAGAGATTCTGAAGCTGCCCGGTGTTTACGGCTATCATCAGCTGCACCATGTTGGCGATGTGATCGATTCTTACGGCACTGCCATTAACGTTGCCATCCGCTTCATTCTCTCCTGCGACACCCGTGAGCAGTTTGTCAGCACCGTGAACCGTGCCCATGAGATCATCCGAATCCTGGACACCGAAGGCAATGACATGATCTCCCCCAAATACCCCGCCGAGCAGTACCTGGCATAAGCGGTCCCGGTTTGCCGCCCTTTTCCGAAAATGCGTGCAACACCGAACGTAACGGAGGTTTACAGATGCAGAAAATTGATTTAAAAAACAAAACGGTTCTTGTGACCGGTGCGGCGGGCTTTATTGGCGCCAATCTGGTAATGGAGCTAATGAAGACAGTCTCTCCCATTACGGTGATCGGTCTTGACAATGTCAACGATTACTACGATGTTTCCATTAAGGAATTCCGCCTGAACGAAATCCAAAAGGTTGCAGACAGCCACCCGGAATCCCGTTGGGAATTTATCCGTGGCAACATTGCAGACAAGTCGCTGGTGGAAAGCCTTTTTGAAAAATACGGCTTTGCGGTGGTGGTAAACCTGGCTGCTCAGGCCGGTGTGCGCTACTCCATCACCAACCCCGATGTGTATATTGAGAGCAACATTATCGGCTTCTATAACATTTTGGAAGCCTGCCGCAACCACCCGGTGGAGCATCTGGTATATGCCAGCTCCAGCTCCGTCTACGGCAGCAACAAGAAGATCCCCTACTCCACCGACGACAAGGTGGACAACCCCGTATCTCTCTATGCCGCCACAAAAAAGAGCAACGAGCTTTTGGCGCATTCCTATTCCAAGCTGTATAACATCCCCTCCACGGGACTTCGTTTCTTCACCGTCTACGGTCCTGCCGGCAGACCTGACATGGCCTACTTTGGCTTTACGGACAAGCTGCGCCAGGGCAAGGTGATCCAGATCTTCAACTTTGGCAACTGCAAGCGTGATTTCACCTACGTGGACGATATTGTGGAAGGTGTCAAGCGTGTGATGCAGGGTGCGCCGGAGAAGAAGACCGGCGAGGACGGTCTTCCCGAGCCGCCCTATGCGGTGTATAACATCGGCAACTCCAGTCCCGAAAACCTGCTGGACTTTGTGGATATCCTGCAGCAGGAGCTGATCGCTGCCGGTGTGCTGCCGGAAGACTATGATTTTGAAGCCCACAAAGAGCTTGTGCCCATGCAGCCCGGTGACGTCCCCGTTACCTTTGCCGACACCAGCGCCCTGGAGCGCGACTTCGGCTTCAAACCCAGTACGACCTTGCGGGAAGGCCTGCGACGCTTTGCCCGTTGGTATAAAGATTTTTATGAGGTGTAATTGCTATGAACAAAGAATTTAAAGAACTTTACGAAGCCGACATTGCACGTTACGGCGGAAAATCCGACTTTATTCTGCGTCTGTTCCTCCGTCTGTTCCGCAGAGAGCAGACTGCTAAGAATGCATTCAGCCGCAGATGGTATCATTTCTTCTTCACTGCACTTCGTTACATGCTGCACATTGAGATGTGGGCGCCTACCAAGATCGGCAAGGGTCTGTATGTTGGTCACCCCTTCTGTATCGGTGTCAATCCCCGTGCCACCATCGGTGAGAACTGCAACATCCACAAGAGTGCTTCCGTTGGTCAGGAAAACCGTGGCAAGCGTAAGGGCTACCCCACCATCGGCAACTACGTGTGGCTGGGTATGGGCTCCACAATCGTGGGCAATGTTACCATTGGCGACGATGTTCTGATCGCTCCCAACACCTACGTCAACTGCAGCGTCCCCTCCCATAGCGTTGTTTTCGGCAACCCCTGCATCATCAAGCGCAAGTACAACGCAACCGGTCATTACATCAACAATCCCGTTCCCATGTCCGATCCTGAGAAGGAAAAGGATATCTGGTGCGGCGAGGAAGAGTTCCTGCGTCGTCTGGCAGCAGAAGAGTCTGCCGGCTGATCCCCTGTTCTACATTTAAAATCTGCAATTAAGGAGGGCGGTTATGGATTCAGAGGCGTTGCTATTTTCGCTGCTGCAAGCAGTTATCTGCGGCAAGTCCTCTGAGGGTCTTGCCGTCGCCTGCACGGAAGAAGCTTTGGATGCTGCCTATGCCCTTGCCAAGCCCCATGACCTTGCCCACCTGGTGGGGCAGGCTGTGGCCGGCATGGCGCTGCCGGCCAGTGAGATCCTGGAGACCTGCAAAAAAACTGCCATGTCCGCCTTTTTGCGACAGGTACAGCAGGAGCAGGTATTTACCCAGCTTTCCGCCGCTTTTGAGGAGGCTGCCATTCCCTTCATCCCCTTGAAGGGACTTATCCTCCGTGCCTATTACCCCCAGCCCTGGCTGCGCACCAGCAGCGACCTGGACATTTTGGTCCATCAGGAGAATCTGGAGCGTGCTACCCGGATTTTAACAGAAAACCTTGGTTACACCTATTGCAAAACCTCCTCCCACGATGTTGCCTTCCGTTCTCCCCAGCAAGTATATCTGGAGCTGCACTATTCCACCATTGAGGATTTCATCTCCCCGGCGGCTGCCCAGGTCATGGGCGCTGTTTGGGAGCAGGCGACCCCGGCTACCGGCCATACCTATCAGCTGCAGCTTCCCGATGCGCTGTTTTATTACTATCACATTGCCCACGCTGCAAAGCATTTCTTGGGCGGCGGCTGCGGCATCCGTGTATTCATGGATATCTGGGTCTTGGAAAACTGTGTCCCCCATGACCGCACCCAACGGGAAGCCTTGCTTGCCCGGGGCGGCATGCTTCCCTTTGCCCAGGCAGCAGAAGCCTTGAGCCGTCACTGGTTTGACAGTGCGCAGGCCGATGACATGACAACGCTTTTGGGGCAGTTCATTCTCTCCGGCGGTAACTTTGGAACGTTGCAAAACCGTGTTTCCATCAACCAGTCCCGTCGGGGCGGAAAGCTGCGCTATGCACTGTCCCGCATCTTCCTGCCCTACGGCATTTTGCAATATCACTACCCCATTCTCCAAAAACACAAGTTGCTCTTCCCCCTTTATCAGGTGGTGCGGTGGTGTAAGCTGCTGTTTTGCGGCGGTGCTACCCGAAGCATGGAAGAGCTGCAAACCAATGCCGGTGTAACGCCGGAACAGAAAGAGACAGCATCCGTATTACTAAATTATCTGCAGCTGCAATAAGGAGACTTATCATGAAGTGTGTAGAAAAATTTGAGTCCATCTATAACCGTGAGCCGGCAGGCATCGCCTTTTGTCCCTACCGTGTCTGCCCCCTGGGCGCACATTCTGACCACCAGCTGGGCAAGATCACCGGTCTTGCCATTGACAAGGGCATCCACATTGCTTACCACCCCAAGCAGAACGGTGTGGTAGAGCTGGTTTCTCTGCAATTTCCCAAGCGTGCCCAATGGCACGTAAGTGCTGTCCCTGAGGTCAAAGAAAATGACTGGGCGGACTATCTGCGTGGCGCTACCCTGATGTTGGCGCAGAAGCATCCCTTGAAGGTCGGTCTTTCAGGTGTCATTGAAGGCACACTGCCTATTGGCGGTCTGTCCTCCTCTGCGGCTGTGATCCTGGCCTTCCTCTCCGCCCTTTGCAAAGTAAACAACCTGGAGCTGACCGGTCATGAGCTGATCATGACTGCCCTGGCTGCAGAAAACAAATATGTGGGTGTCTCCTGCGGCAAGCTGGATCAGTCCTGCGAGGTATATTCCCAAAAGGATCACCTGCTGTATCTGGACACCAAGGATGACAGCTATGAGCTGATCCCCACCAACGAAAACATGAAGCCCTACAAGATCGCCATTTTCTTCTCCGGCATTGAGCGCTCTTTGGCAGGCTCCAAGTTCAACATGCGTGTGGACGAGTGCAAGAGCGCTGCCTATTCCCTGATGGCCCATGCCGGTATGGAATACGGCAAGTACAATGACGCTTATCTGCGTGACGTGCCTTACGAGGTCTATCTGCAGTACAAAGATCGCCTGCCCGAGAATTTTGCCAAGCGTGCGGAGCATTGGTTCAGCGAGTACTTCCGTGTACAGCAGGGTGCTGAGGCCTGGCGAAAAGGCGATCTTGAAGCCTACGGCAAGCTTTCCTTTGAAAGCGGTCACTCTTCCATCTACAACTACGAGACCGGCTCTCCCGAGTTGAAAGCGCTTTACGAGATCATGACCCGCACCGACGGCATCTACGGCGGCCGCTTCTCCGGCGCCGGCTTCAAGGGTTGCTGTATGGCGCTGATCGATCCTGCCTGGGAGGAGTCTATCACCCGTCAGGTAACGGAGCAGTACCTGAAGGAATTCCCTCTGCTGGAAGGTAAATACTCTGTACATATCTGCAGCAGTGCCAACGGCATACTGCATCTGTAAAGGAGAACTATTATGAAATGTCTTATTTTGGCAGCAGGCTACGCCACACGTCTGTATCCTCTGACCGAGAACTTTCCCAAGCCCCTTCTGGAGGTGCAGGGTAAGTCCATTCTGGATTGGCTTATTGACGATATGGAAGCCTCCGGCGCCATTGACGAGTATATCGTTATCTCCAACCACAAATTTGCCCACCACTTTGACGCCTGGGCAAAAAAAAGCAGCAAGATCACGGTGCTGGATGACGGCACCGAATCCAACGAAACCCGGCTTGGCGCTGTGAAGGACATCCAGTTTGCCATTGAAAAGCTGGGTCTGCAGGATGATATGCTGGTGATCGCCGGTGACAACCTGCTCACCTTCTCCCTGACAAAGTTCATTGCCTATGCCCAGGAGAAGAAGGCAAGCTGCACCATGCGTTATTATGAACACAACTGGGATCGCCTCCTGAAGACCGGCGTTGTTACTGTGGATGAGACCGACAAGATCCTGCGGATGACCGAAAAGTCTCCCACCCCGGAGACCCACTGGGCTTGTCCTGCCTTCTACTACTACACCCGTGAAGATGCCATGCTGGTGGCCAAGGGCATTGCCTCCGGCTGCGGCACCGATGCCCCCGGCAGCTATCTGTCCTGGCTCTGCACCCAGACCCCGGTGTATGCCATGGAAATGCCCGGTGAGCGTTACGACATCGGCAACCTGGAGACCTACGAAAAAGCACAAACAGAATACAAAGGCATTCAAGGCTAAAAAAATTGCCGTCTCACAAGCTGTGAGACGGCAATTTTTATTAAATAAAGAATTTCCGCTGCATGGTCTCTCTTGCAGGACGGCAGATGGCCAGGAAGATCAGCATTCCGCCCAAAAGCAGCAAGGGAGTCATGGGGTACAGTGACCACAGTGCGAAGTGAGGCTCATAGAAGGTCAGGTTCAGCAGGTAGCCCATGACCGGCATGAAGATACCCAGGGCGCAGAGAGCGCCGCCAAACACATAAAGGCTGCCTCGTCTTACGTACCGCATCAGTGTCACCACCGCCGTCACCACCAGGCACACATAGCCCGTGACCGGGAAGGCAAAGCTCAGGAACCAGCCACCCTCTGTGGCAATGCTGATATACAGCAGCATCAGCGCCACCGCCGCAAAGCCGCAGGGCACGAAGATCACCGGGTTCGGCTTTCGGAACCACATAGGCAGCACAACGCATATATAAACGGTAAACAATGCGCTGATAACGTAGCCCGACCATACGATCGTGCCGCCCAAAAGCAGGTCACACTGAAAACAAATCAGCGCAGGCAGTAGAAAAAGCGTGGTCAGAATGATCATGATCGCCCGGGAGCTGACCTGAGCCGGCGGCTGCTGACGGGGGTACATGGGAGTCTCCGTCTGGCACCACAGATCCGGGTGGGCACGGGTTCCGCAAAGCGGACAGCTATGCTCTGTATCTGCCAGCTTCACACCGCATTTTGCACAATACATATTCTAGCTCCTTTCTGCGCCGTTGCTTTGTACTTCTGCCTGGATCTCCAGCTCACGCAGCACACGGTAGAATTGCTGCTCCAGGGCAGCTTCTTTAATATTTCGGATAAAGTTGATGCAAAGCGTGTCTCCGTAGGACACCACACCGCAGTTATACGGTGCAGTGGCCTGGACACCCAGGATCACATCAAAGCGCTCCACGAAGGGTACCATCTCCGCAGGCACCTGGGCACGTCCCAAATTGGACATGCTCATACTGGACTTTCGCTCGCCCACAGAATCAAAGATCGCCTTCATAATGATATTTTTCAGAAACAGCGGCACCACACGCACTGCCAGGATGGTCTCTGCACGGATGTTGGTGGCGATCATGGTGCTCATATGCTTGGGAGTAATATCCAGGCCCATGCGGTGCTTCACCAGCTGGCAGATCTCCTGAAAACTATATTCCCCCAGCCGGGGCAGGATCTCCGGGGTGGTGTACATGGCAAAATTACGCAGGGTACTGCTGGGGAACAGGTTTCGCAGGTTCACCGGCATCAGCACTTTAATGCTCTTTCTGCGCATTTGGTTGGGTACCCACTCCTGCTGCAGCTTCTGCAGCGCCATCATCAGGCAGGCGCACAAAAAGGTGGTCACACTGACCCCCTGAGCCTTTGCCTTTTTGTAGACCTCATCGGCAGAGAGGCGGAAGCAGGTAAGATTCAGGAAGCCGTCTGTTTCCGGTGTTCCCTGGAATCGCCAGGCATCGTTGGACTTTCGGCTCGCCATCACTGTGCCGCCGTATTTTTGGAAGCTGTCCTCCAGCTCCGCATCCGAGGGCTCTTCCAGCCGTCCCACCACACCCTGGGTGGCAGAGACACGAATGCCGTGCTTTTGCAGCAGGTACTCCGCCACCAGACTCTTCAAAAACACCAGGGCGCCGGTTCCGTCTGTGAGGGAGTGGAACATTTCCACCGCCACACGTTTTTCATACACGATCACACGGAAAGCGCATTGCCGCATCTCCTGCCTGGACATACGTGCCAGGGGGTGTCCCCCCTCCTCCCGAAGCTGTGGCGCACGCTCCACCGGCTGCAGATAGTACCAAAACACACCACGCCGCAATCTTGCGGCAATGGAGGGAAAACGTCGCACCGTCACATCCAGCGCCTGCTGCATGACCGTCTTGTCAATGCGCTCTGTCAGAGTCATGGAAATACGGAAAATGTTGCTCCAGTTATTCCGACGGGCAGCAGGATAAATCTTTGCCGCATTGTCCAGCCGCATCCAGCGGATCTTATCCTCACGGCAGCTGTACTCATTGAGGAAACGGTTCATCAGCTGCAGATCTCCCTTATCCTCGGGCAGACCGTATAGCAGATATCCGTGCCAGCGCTCCGGCTTTACCACCAGCTGCGCCACCGTCTCGCTTTGCACCAGCTTCTGATGCAGCAGCTCCGAATCGGAAAGCAGGATCTCATCGCCGCCCACAAAGATCAAGGACGGCGGCATCCCCGTCAGGTCACCGAACAGCGGTGACACCAAGGGGTCTTTTCTGTCTTTTGTATAGCAATTTGCGTAAAACTCCAGCGCTTCCATTCGCATGCTGGGGTCTCTTTCCTTGTTCTCCTCATAGGAAGGGCCGGAAGCTGTCAGGTCAGTCCAGGGGGATATCGCCACAATGCAGCCCGGCAGAGGCAGCTGCTTCTGCTTCAGCAGCAAGCAAAGGGCATAGCACAGACCGCCGCCTGCGCTTTCACCGCAAAGGACGATATGTTTGGGATCGTAACCCTTTGCCAACAGATATTCATAGCTCTCCAGCGCATCTTCCGTTGCTGCAGGGTACGGATGCTCCGGGGCAAGCCGGTAAGCTGCGCAAAAAACTCGCATTCCCGTAATGTCCGAAAGCATAGCGCCAAAGCCGGTGGCATAGTCCATTTCACCGCAGGCATAGCCACCGCCGTGCAGGTACAGCATAACACCCTCCCGGCGCAGATCCTTGGGAATAACCCAAGCGCCGGAAAACCGTTCAAAGGGATGATCCCGAACCAGTACACGGCTGCGGTGCTTTGCCTCCACCATGCTGCCGATCATTTCCTGACCCTTTCGCAAAGTAGAAAGCGAGCAACTGCCCAAAAGCGAACGGATCACTGTCAGTCGGCTTCTTACATTTTTTGCAGTGGGCATAGTCGCCCTCCTCTCTTTTACGGCTTTTTGAAGAATGCAACCGCCACAACACCGGGACCTATATGGGTGCCGATGACGCTGCCAACCACTGTATAAGGCAGCGCCTCCGGGTTCTCCGCCCACAAGCCTGCACCGTCCCGACGGTACGCTTCAATGGCGGCTTCGGAAGTGCCGGTGTAGCCCAGCATCACCGGTCTTGTAAAGTCCACGCCGCCCAGTTTTTCAATCTGGCTTGCCAGCATGGCAGCGCCCTGCTTTGCGCCTCTTGCCTTACCCATCACAAGGATCTCTCCGTCCACAATGGCAAGCACCGGCTTGATGTTCAAAAGCTTGCCTGCAAAGGCCGCTGCGCCGGACAGACGTCCGCCTTTTTTCAGGTACTCCAAAGTGTCCACCAGCGTCACGATGCAAAGATCCTTCTTATGCTGCTCCAGTGCTTGCGCCAGCTCCGCTGCGGTCAGCCCCTGCTCCCGCAGCGCCAGCGCCAGCTTGGTAAGAATGCCGCTGCCAATGGCAACAGAAGCCGTATCCACCACGTGGATATTCTCAAATTCCCCGGCAGCGATCATTGCGCTTTGATAGGTGCCGGAAAGCTTAGATGCCAGGGTCAGCACCACAGCGCTGTCGCCTGCTTCCGCCACCTCACGGAACACCTTCTCAAAGGCATCCGGCGTAGCCTGGGAGGTGGAGGGCATCACATCGCTTTCCACCAGCTTCTCATAAAATTCGGTATGGTTAATGGTAACACCGTCCACATATTCCTGCGTGCCGAAGCACACCGTCAGCGGCACTGCAGTTACCTGCATCTTTTCTTTTTCCTGCAGATCCGCCGTGGAATCCACAATAATACGAACGCTCATATCTTTCTCCTCTATTCCGGCATTCCCTCTTTACAGAGGTCCTGCAAATTCGTTGTTATTGTTTCCAGTACACGATAAAATACCGCCCGATCCTCCGGGGAAAAACCCTGACCGGCCAGTTCCACCGCCAAAGCTGCACGGTGGCAGACATGTTCTGCCGCCTGCCGACCGGCTTCTGTGAGATAAAGACCTGCACGGTAGTTGCTTCCTTCCCGTCGCACGATCCCCTTCTCCAGCATCAATGATACAGAACGGGATACGTCCGCCTTATCTCTTCCGCACAGCTCGCACAACTTTGCTGCGGTAACACCTTCGTTCCGCTGCAACGCCAGCAGGTACACGGAGAACGGGCCTTTCAGGCCGCACTTTTCCATCTCCTCCGCCGCCAGCTTGTGCCAGCACCGTGATATTTCAAAGATCGCATAAGAAAAACGTGAAAAACGGTCTACCATTGCCGTACCCCTTTCTCTGTCATGCCTCTATTATACGCAAAGGTTGTTGATTTGTCAACTTCATTCACAAGAGACCGTGCCATGGGACAGATCAATGATGGCTTGTCCCAGCAATTCCACCGCCGTCAGCGCCTCCTGACGGGTATTTCCTGCCGAGCCGACCTCCACGATCAGAGCGCCGGCAGAGAGATCCTGATTGAACCGCTGGGAGCGGAAGCTGATGGGGCGGCAAATGCCCGGTGTGTTCTTTTCCAGTTGGGCATGCAGCTTTACTGCCAGGGACATATTTTCCCCCCAGTGGGGATGCTGCAAGCCACCGGCATCACTGCCCACCACCAGCATCAGCTTTGCCGCAGACTTATCCCCGACTTCCACAGAAAATCCCATCTGCCTGCCAGCCTCGTCCTCCACCGCATCCCGGTGGATATCCAGCACCAGGCGGATGGTGGGGTAAGTTTCCAGGTAATAGGCTATGCTTTTTCGGGAATTATTATAGGAATCGCTGTAGGAAGGGTCGTCGTGCGCCTGGCGGTCATGGACTGCCTTGATGCCGCCCTGCTCCAAAATCTGCACCAGGCGGTCTCCCACGGACACCATATTGTAGGCAGGATCTTTTGTGCGATAGCCGGAGGATTCCTGATAGTTCTCTGTATTCTCATAGCTTTCCGTGCCGTGGGAATGAACGATGAGTACCGTAGGCCCTTCTCCCGTCAAGTCCCAGGTGAGCTGTTTTGTCAAGCCCCCTTCCACATCCGCAGTATAGCCGCACACGCTTCTTACCTCCACCAGAGCCGCATCTGCCGCACTGAATACTGCCTGCACATCTTTTTCCGCTACGATTGGCACAGTGGGCTCCGCCACCGTGGGGAATGTGGTGGCAACCGTCTCTGTGGGTGTGGGAACCGTTTCCACCGGCTGCGACTCCCCACCGGGGCGAACCACACGTCCCGTCTCCAGAAACAGCATTGCCGACACCGCCTGCGGTGATGTCAGCGCAAGAAGCATTTTGTCCCACAGCCCACCTGCCAACAAGCGCAGCAGCAGCGCCATGCAGAGCACAACCGCACCAACTTTTATACTTTTTCCTTCCCAGTCCATAGCTATCCTCCCGTAAATGTCCGTTTCCGAAACATATCATCCATAAAAAACGGCGCTGCCTTTTTCTTCAAGGCAGCACCGTTTTTTCTCTATTCAGGTTTTTTCCGCCATTTGGGGCGTGTCCGCAGTTCCAGTCGCAGAGTCTTAAAAAATTCTGTCAAAAGAGCGCCGCATTCTTCCTCACGGACGCCCTTTTCCACTTGGGGGTGGTGATTAAAATCCATGGTGAACAAGTCGCACACAGAGCCGCAAGCACCGCATTTTTTATCCGATGCGCCGAAGACCACCCTGGGGATTCGGGCATTGATAATGGCGCCGGCGCACATGGGGCAAGGCTCCAGGGTTACATACAGCGTGCATTGCCACAGCCGCCAGCCGCCCAGGGTCTCGCAAGCCTCCCGGATGGCCTCCACCTCTGCATGTCCCAGCGCCGTTTTTCCCGTCTCCCGACGGTTGCGTCCACGGCCTACGATTTTTCCGTCGCACACGATCACGCAGCCAACAGGCACTTCACCTTCCGCCGCAGCTTCCCGTGCCAGCGCCAGAGCCGCATCCATAAATTCCAAGTCCGTCATCCCATCACCTCTTTGCAACTATTATACCAGCAATGCAAAGATTGTCAAATTCCATTTTACCGCATCCTGTGAAGTGGAATTTGTGCTTGTAGTATAGCAGAGGGTTTTTAAAAATGTTCGGGAATTATGGTGTGCTTGCAATTGAAAATAATAAATGCTATAATATACAAAACCTTTTTGGGGAGTGCTTATGAAAACATTACTGCACATCTGCTGCGCACCTTGTGCCAACCAGTGCATTGAGGTACTGCGCACAGATCATTTTGACGTTACGGGATTTTGGTACAATCCCAACATTCATCCCTTTACGGAATACCGGGCAAGAAGAAACTGTCTGCGTGACTATGCCCCTACCATTGACCTGCCCCTGATTGAGCAAAACGATTATGCACTGCGCCCCTTTGTGCGTGCGGTGGCAGAGGATATTTCCAACCGTTGCGGAAAGTGCTACGAAATGCGGCTGTTTGAAACAGCACGGCAGGCGGCAGAGGGTGGCTTTGACAGCTTCACCTCCAGCCTCTTTATCAGCCCTTATCAAAATCACGAGCTGATGCGTGAAACCGCAGAGCGTGCTGCCGCCGAGTATGGTGTTACCTTCCTCTACCGTGACTTCCGCCCCTATTTCAAGGCCGGTCAGGAGGTCGCCCGGGAGCTGGGCTTCTATATGCAGAAATACTGCGGCTGTGTCTTTTCCGAGGAAGAGCGCTATTTGAAGAAAAACAAGATCATACTGTAACAAATAAGGAGAAATTATGAAACTGCAATACATTGCCCCTTGCCTTTTCGGACTGGAAGGTCTCGCAGGAGATGAACTGCGCAGAATGGGCATGGAGGATGTCCGTGTGGAAGACCGCCGTGTATTCTTTACCGGTGACGCCCTGACCTGCGCCAAGGCCAACATCGGTCTGCGCACCGCAGAACGTGTTATGGTAGTGCTGGCACAATTCAAGGCCACCACCTTTGAAGAACTGTTCCAGGGTGTCCTGCACACCAACCTGGAGGATTTCATCGGCAAGGATGACCAGTTCCCCGTAAAGGGTCACTGCCTTAACAGTCAGCTTATGAGCGTTTCCGACTGCCAGGCCATTATCAAAAAGGCCGCTTCCCGTCGGCTGGGTGAAAAGTACGGCCTTAGCTGGCTGCCCGAAACCGGCATCAAGTATCAGCTGCATTTCACCATTTTGAACGACAACGTGACCCTCTCACTGGACACCTCCGGCCAGGGTCTGCATAAGCGTGGCTACCGTGCAGTGGGCAATGATGCGCCCCTCCACGAGACACTGGCTGCCGGTATGATCCAGCTGACCCGTTACCGTGGCAGAGAGTTTCTCTGGGATCCCTTCTGCGGCTCCGGCACCATTCCCATTGAGGCTGCCCTGATTGCCAAGAACCGAGCCCCCGGTCTGTCCCGCAGCTTCTGCGCAGAGGAATACCCCTGGATCCCCAAGGAGGTATGGACACAAGCCAAGGAGGAAGCACGTGACAAGGAATTTAACGGCAAGTACCGCATCCTTGGCTCCGACAGCGACCCCCAGTGTGTGTCCCTCAGCTTTGCCAATGCCCGAAAAGCCGGTGTGTCCGACTGCGTTACCTTTGCAGACGGCGATGCCACCAAAATGAGTCTGCCGGCAGACAGCGGTATTTTGATCTGCAATCCTCCCTACGGTGAGCGTATGATGGAGCAGCAAAGCGCCCAGCGTCTGTACAGCGCCCTTGGCCGTCACCTTAAGTTTGCCAACGACTGGAAGAAATTTGTCATCACCTCCGAGCCGGAGTTTGAGCATTATTTCGGCAAGCGTGCAGACAAGAAGCGTAAGTTCTACAACGGCAAGATCAAGTGTGATTACTATATGTTTACAGACAACACACGCAGAAAGAAGTAATCTATGACCCATATTTTCATCATCAATCCTGCCGCCGGCAGTCGTGACAGAACAAAAGAATACGCAAAGACCATTGAATCGGTCTGCACTGCAAAGGGTCTTTCCTATCGCATTGCCGTATCCGCAGCGCCGGGTGACTGCACACGCATTGCCCGGGAAGCTGCCATGACCGGTGAAGAGGTTCGGCTCTATGCCTGCGGCGGTGACGGAACGCTCAACGAGGTGGCCGCCGGTGCGGCAGGCTTTCCCAATGCAGCCGTGACCGTGTACTCCGGCGGCAGCGGCAACGATTTTGTGAAGCTGTTTGATGACCCGAAGGCCTTTTTTCAATTAGAACGGCTGCTTGACCCGGAGGAAGCGGTTTTTGACATGATCCGTTGCAATGACGATCTTGCCCTGAACATCTGCTCTGTGGGACTGGATGCCCGTATCGGCACCGATGTTTCCAATTATAAGCGCATTCCTCTTTTAAGCGGTTTCCGTGCCTACGCGGTTTCCACCGTTGTGAATTTGTTCCGACGGATCGCAGAGCATTATGTTGTGGAGATCAACGGCGAGACGATGGATGCGGAACAGACCTTTATCTGCGTCTGCAACGGCAGATTTTACGGCGGCGGCTTTAACCCCGTTCCCGAGGCAGACCCCACAGACGGACTTCTGGACGTTTTGCTGGTAAAGAAGGTCTCCCTGCTTCAGGTTCCCGGTCTTATCGGCAAGTATAAAAACGGTCTTTACAAGACCATCCCCCATGTGGTGCGGCACTTCCGCACAGACCGCATTACCATCCGCTGCGATGCCCCCACCCCCATCAACCTGGATGGTGAGCTGCGTACAGCCCAGGTGGTGGAAATGCGCCTGGCAGAAGAAAAAATCCGCTTCTTCTACCCCAAGGGACTAACCTGGCGTACATAAAAAATAAGACGGCACCTTATGGTGCCGTCTATTATTTTACAGTTAATTTGTGGATCCAGGTGCCTTTTGCCAGCATAAATTTGCCCACGATACACTTGATCACATCCACGCCGGTAACAATGCCGTAGATAGCAAATACGTGAAGGCTGCTGTAGCGGCTTAACACAAATGCCAGTGGCAAACTCAACACCCAGATCGAGCCGCAATCAAACAGAAAGGTTGCGGTGGTCTGTCCGCCGGAGCGAAGGGTGAAATACACGGGGTAGATATAGGACTGCAGCAGCACATCGCAGGAGGCGATGAGGATCAGTCCCGTTGCCAACGCCCGTACAGAATCTGTGGTGTCAAACAGCTTGGGGAAGACCCCGGACAAGGCAGCGATCGCACCGCCAAACAGTGCGCCGCCCATTACGGAAAGCACAGTCATCCGTCTATTGGCCTTTCGCAGCTCGCCCACCTCTGTGTCTGCGCCCAGCATCTGTCCCGTTATGATTCCCACAGTTGCGCCCAGGGACTTGAAGGACACCGATGCCATATTGTACATGGTAGACGAAATGCCCAAAGCAGCATTTACATCCTGCCCCCATACGCTGTAGCACTGGTTCAGAAATGCCATACCGAAGGACCACATGGCCTCATTGAGCAAAAGCATCACGCTTTTGGACATAATGGCACGCAAAATTCTTGCCGGGATGTAAAGAGACTTGAAAAGTCCTTTCACATAAGGTGCAGCCTTTGTGTGGGTATGCGCCCAGATCGCCAATATACCGAACTCCACATAACGGGAGAACACAGTGGCAATGGCTGCACCGGTAATGCCCAGGGCAGGCGCACCCAGGTTGCCGAAGATCAGAATCCAGTTGCCCACTAGATTGGTCACTGTGGCGCAAGCACTTGCCACCATGGAAACAGTGGGATGACCGCAGACCTTCAGTGTGCCGGTATAGGCTGTGGTAAGCGCAAAGGGCAGCAGACCAAAAAGCATGATGCCCAAATATTCCTTTGCATAGCGCAGGGTATCTGCTGCCAGCTGGGGATCACCCTGACCTTGCAGGTAGAGACCAATTAAGCTGTCACCAAACAGCAGGAATATGGCCGTGCCAATGGCCGTCAGCAGCAGGCTGATGTACAGCTTGAAGCGGAATGCATAGCGTATGCTGTCATTGTCGCCGGAGCCGTAAAACTGGGTGGTGTAAATACCGGCGCCTGCCACACCGCCAAAAAGGCAGATATTAAAAATAAAAATCAGGTTGTTGTTGATAATGGTGACGCCGCCGATCTGCGCCGTGGAAAGCTGGCCCACCATCAGGTTATCCAGCAACGACACAAACATGGTAATGGCATTTTGCGCCATCATAGGCAATGCTGTGGCAAAGACCTTGCGGTAGAAGGCTCTGTCAGCATTCAGCCGTCTTCCCATCTCAGTCCGCCTCCATCAGTTTTTCCAGCATGGGCAGCAGGTCTTCTGCCCGGTGGCAGAAATGCTTTGCCCCTACCTGCTCCAAAATTTCCTTATCACGGAAGCCCCAAAGCACAGAAAGGCAAGGAACGTCGGCATTTTTTGCGGTTTCCACATCCACCTCGCTGTCGCCTACATACACGCAGGTATCTACGCCGATGGCCTCCATGGCACGGTCTACCATGGCACGGTGAGGTTTTCGGGGGCAGTCCGGGGTAACACCCAGTGCATAGATATCGCCGAAAAAGTCCCGGCACAAGGCACGCACCGCCTCATCCGGCTTGTTGGACACCACAGCCACGGGGTATTTCTCCCGAATTGCTGCCAGCGCCTCCAAAACACCGGGGTAAGCATGGGTGCTGCCCTCATTGCAGGTGGCATTATAATAGGTCTGATAGGCTTCAAAAACGGTGTCCAGCTCCGGGTCATCCGCTTTTCCGGGCAAAGACAGCCGAATCAGCTGCTTGGCGCCGTTGCCCACAAACTGACGGATCTCCTGCAGGCTTCTCTCCGGGCAACCGAACTGCCGCAGAATATGATTGGTGCAGCGATGGAGATCCTCCAGGCTATCCAGCAGAGTGCCGTCCAAATCAAAGATAATTCCCTTTTTCAAAATCTCGCTCCTCTGCTCATCATCACACGGATATCCTCGCCCACAAAGGTCAAACCACGGAAGCTGCCCTGGAGACGGGATGCGATCTGGGGCGAATACCGCTTGGCGATCTCGCCAACGGTGAGGTTTGTGGAAATAATCATACGCTTGCCTGTCAGCAGTCGCTCGTTTACCAGGCTGTACAGCGCCGTTGTCACAAAGTTGCCGGGCATTTCTGTGCCCAGGTCATCAATGATCAGCAGGTCTGCCTGCAGCAGATCCTCTGCCTGGCGGTGGCTCTCCTCATCGGAATTGAACCGCTCCTTTTCCAGCTTGGAAAACAGCCGGGGTGCGCTTTCGTATGCCACAGACCACCCCTTCTCTGTCACCTCATTGGCGATGCAGGCAGAGAGGAAGGTCTTGCCCAGACCGGTACCGCCCACAAACAGCAGGTTGCCGCTCTTCTGTCCAAAGGTAGCAGCATAATGGCGGCAGTATTCCAGGTTTTTCTCCATGATATACCGAGGACTGGTTCCCAGGTCACGGTCAATACGATCGGTATAATACTCCAGGCGGAAGGCCTCAAAACGCTCTGCGCCGGTGGTCAGGTCAGCAATTTCCTTGCGCTGCTCCTCCAGGCAAAGCCGTGCCATACAGCGACACATGGTGCTGCCGATATAGCCGTTATCATCGCAAAGGCTGCAGACGGGAGAATTATCCAAGAAGCCCTCTCCGAAATTCGCCTGCACCAGGGCGCCGTACTCACACTGCAGCGCAAGGTTCTCCTGCTTCAGCTCCTCCATCATACGGGCTGCATCTGCGCCGCCGGCAAATGCCGCCTGGGCCACTCTTGCCATGCTGCCGCTTAAAATCCTGTCAATCTCACGCAGACGGGGTACCTGAGCATAGGCCTCCTG
Source organism: Oscillospiraceae bacterium (assembly GCA_017548065.1). GTDB lineage: Bacteria > Bacillota > Clostridia > Oscillospirales > Oscillospiraceae > Faecousia. The sequence continues at coordinate 4,248 of JAFYNQ010000070.1, read as the reverse complement.
CAGATTTTTGCGGTAACGTGCCGCTTTTTCTGTTTTTCTCTCATCAAAGCGCAAACGAGCGCGCTTTATAACACTGGCACTGTAAGGCATTTACTTTCCCTCCCCAAGAAGACGCTTGATATTGGCAAGCTCCGCTTCACCCAATCCGCCGGTGGCGCCCACGGGTGTAGTCTGCTTTTTATCTCCGTTTTTCACCTGCTCCACTGTGAGAAGACCGGCTTCCTTCCAGCGTGTCAGGATCTTATTCATGTAAGCCCAGTTGAGACCGCCGGTGTTCAGGCAGGTACGCTCATAGGCCATGGCGATCACATCCATGTCAAAGCCTGCCTCCAGCCACTTAACGGCATATTTCTCCTCGCCGGGGGTAAGCTTTCTGCCGTGGATCTGCAATCTGCGCATCAATTCTCCCAGCTGGGAGTTGCGGAAATTCTGCGCCTGGATAAAGGCGCCTGCCTCCTCCATGGTATCAATGCCACGGTCTGCCCAGGCATAGGCCTCACGCTCAATGGTGCGAAGGGACGGTCTGTACAGATTTCCCTTTTTTCTTGCTCTGTCAATGCAGTAATGGATCAGAACACAGATCACGTCCCCGGGAAGGCCCAAATAGTTGACAAAGCCCAGGACGATCTTCATTTCCTCTGTGTTCAGGGGGCGGCCAAGCTGCCGCTGCACCTCTCCAAAGAGATTGCGGAAATCCCGGTCTGTTTCCATAGCCTGGATCACATCTGCCTCGGTATAGGCAGGCCGCTCACCGGGAACATAGGTCTTCTTCTCCTCCTGCCACAAACCCAGTTGCCGCAGCGTAGCAGCTGCGCAGGTCATTCGGGTGTGGTTCATGCGAAGGGCTTCCTCTGCCTTCTCCGGGTCGTTTCCGCTTTTTAAGTATATATACAGCATTGCCGCATCACCGCTGGCAGTTGCCAGCAGCTTTTGCACATCAGCTTTTTCAATGTTTACATCTGCGGTAATCATAGCTTCTCCTTATATACGCATACTTTTTGTCATTATAGCACACCTTTTCCTCCTGCACAACAAAGAGTAACAAAAGTTTTTGGAGAAAAAATTGCCCGTTTTTTGGTACAACACAGTATATTGTGGATTTTTTTGCACAATGACACAAGACACTGTAAAAGTTCTGTGAATTTTCCATTTTCCTCTTGCAAGCCTTCCGGCTTTGGCATATAATACAACCAATACAACAAAGGAGTATTTTATGGGTAGCTTTGGCAATTGGCTGCGTCAGATGGGTCAGCGTATAAAAACAGGTTTCCTGCGCTTTATGGATGGCCGATACGGCGGTGATAAACTGAATATTACACTGGTGTGGGTCTCCCTTGCTGCCTATATCATCAGTCTGCTGATCCCGGTTGCCGGGATAAAGCTTCTGCTGCTGGTGGTCTATTACGGAATTTTGGGTTGGGCGATATTCCGCTTCCTCTCCCGGAATATTTACAAGCGCTACGAAGAAAACAGAAAGTATCTGCGGATGCTGGAGCGGCTGAAGGACAAGGAGCATCGTTATTTTGATTGCCCCCGTTGCCGTCAGCCCGTTCGTGTCCCCCGTGGCAAAGGCAAGATCGCCATCACCTGCCCCAAGTGCAAGGAAAAATTTATAAAGAAGACATAAGAAAAGCCGCTGTGAGAATGTTCTCGCAGCGGCTCTTTCTGTTAATAGATACTGAAAAATAAATTTAATATACAGAGCGTCTCCAGAACAACAAAAACCGTATTTACCAGGAAGAGCAACGCAAAAAGGACAGACTTTCTTTTTGTTTTTGTTGTCGCATCCCCAAGAAAGTAATTCAGCGCATTATAATATACAATTTCGTGGGCAAGCATAACAAGAAGCAAAATAAACGTCCACGCCGCAAACATGCCGTCAAGGAACGCATCGCCGTCGCTTTTCTCCCATGCAAATACCATGCCGGGGAGAATCAGCATTGACAGCAGCGTAACAATGATCATCACTGCAAATATTTTCTTGCAAATTCTCTGCGACTTATTTTTCATTCAAAACCCACCTGTATGCCGGCGCTTTATGGTTTACATAATTCCAATCTCTGAAATCCTTCGGGCCGTACTCTGTTACCTTTGTCAGGTAGCTTTTTGCCCTTCCGCTGACAACCACATCCGGGGCTTCCTCTGCCAAACGTCTTATATACGGCAGTGCGCCGTCACCCAGGCTCTTCAGGTGTTCAATGTCCACAGTCTCCAAAGTGCCGGAAAGATAGGCATTGACATTATAACGGGCTACGCAGGTATCCACATCTGCCCAAAGTGTAGCGGCACCTATGATCAGCGCCGCCAGCAACACTGCACGCATATAGGGCAGCTTCGGTACGAAGAGCCACACACCCAAAACCACCGTGGTCACCGCCATAAACAGCATTATGATCTCTGTCAGCACACGCAGACGGGTCAGGCCGTAGGCGCTGATGTAGAATACCATCTTTGCACCTGCCGCTGCCACCAAAAACAGGTTGACAAGGTATATGAACAAGCACAACAGCCTACTCATAAGGGGCGCATTTCCCTCTTTTTTTACCAGTCCCAGGGACAGCACCGTTACCGTCAGGTTCACACCACAAAGGCAGACCATTTCAAAGAAACCACGACGGGCATACTGGGCAAGGGAATATCCCTTGGGCAAAATCCCGGCGAAGCCGCCGGAAAGATAGGCCAGCTGGCTGAGCAGGTACACGCCGTACAGAAGGCACACAGCCCACAGCACCGTATTTACGGTAATGGCAGGAATGCCCTTTGGGGTGCGTGGTGTATGTTCACTTTTTTCTCTGTGGCGCAAAGCTGTGCCACGGCTATAGAGAATGCTCCAAAGAATACTGCCAAAAAGCAATGTGGCAAACAGTTCTTCCCCTTCAAACTCCGGAAGCAGACCCACAAGTCCGTCAAACGCCGCATCGGCACTGATCAACAAAGGGATCATAACTGCCAGCACCGGTATACACAAGCACAGTCCCAGCAATAAACCGCCGCTTTTCTTCACCGCAGCGCCGCCATTGCGAAAGCGCTCCCCAATGCCACGAAAGGCAGGAAAGAGATTTCCAAGTCCAAAGATAAACAGTCCACGGGGCGCATCCAGCAGTGACCCCACAGAGCCGGTGGAACGCAGATTCTGCCCTGCCTGCAGGCAGAGACCCAGGTTCACACTAATAAGCAGGAAGCAAACCATTACGAATTTTACAAAGCCGTCATCCGAACGGGCAAAGCCTGCGGCAATGACCACGCTCAGAAAAAGCAAGCTACCGCTGTAGCCGCCGATTTTCCGTCCGGACGCCAGTAAGTAACAGAAGCTGCAAAGGACACTGGCGATAACGCCCAGCGCAAACCCCAGATGAAAGCCACCGTAGACAGTAAAATTACAAAGGCACAGTGCCGACAGAAAGAGCAGCACACCGAAAAGGAATTCCCGTTTCCCGGTGGGAAATGCAAGCTCAGCCTCCCTTTTATCCGGGCAAGTGTAATAATCCTCCCATGGTTCTTTCGGTTCCATAATCAATCCTCCACGTATTCAAACAGATCGCCGGGTTGACATTGCAATATCCTGCAGATCTCATTCATGGTACTCAGGCGAATTGCCTTTGCCTTACCGGTTTTCAAAATAGACAGATTTGCCTGGGTAATGCCGATCTGCTGCGCCAGCTCCAGGGAAGTCATCTTCCGCTTTGCCAGCATCACATCCAAATTGATCACAATGGACATAGCTACCTCCCTCAAACCGTAAGGTCATTTTCTTCCCGAATGGTCACCGCTGCATCCATAACACGGCACACCACACTGACCACCAGTGACAGAAAGCCCATGATGATCACGAGAAATACCAAGGGATAGTAACAAAATGCCGCCGGAATACAAATAAGGCAGGTTGCCACACAGCACCAGCGAACAACGCCGATCCGACGCACATTTTCCCGTACGAACACCTGGGCATCGGCAATGGCACGCAGCAAACAGTCCATATTCCACAACGCAAGACCTACAAAGACGGAGCAGCCATAAAAAGCAGCCGTCAAAGCCGTGCGTTCCAAGTCGGTCAGCACACGATATTGACAATACCAGTCCAGCAGCATAGGCAGAGTAAATAACAACAGTGCCAACAAAAGCGCCACCAAACGGTTCGCCCACAAGGTCACGGTAACAGAAGTCATTTTTTCTTTCAAAACGGTCTCCCCTTTTTGATCATACTCAGAGGCAAAGCCCCTTTTCGTTTGGTATCATATCACCGTTATT
>JAFYNQ010000069.1 GCA_017548065.1 Oscillospiraceae bacterium | reverse complement strand
CATCCGCCTCACGGGTCGTACTCTTCTCGGTGGAGTTATACTTGCACACTGTGCGCCAGTAAATAGCGGACTCCACAGGATGCTGATCCAAAAACACATGGGTCAGCTGACCGGCACTGTTGGTGTAGGCTGTTACACGATCCATAGGCTTCAGCTCGGATGCGCTCAGGATTTTACCAACGGGCTCCACTACGCCGGAAACATCGTAGATCTCTGTAAGTTCACAGACTGCGATTTGTATCTGCATGCCGTTCATTGTCAGGGAGCTGTTAAATACAAGATCATTTCCCTGTGCCTTTTGGAAATAATGTTCAAAGGCAATTTCTGTTGCCACTTCTCTGGGATCCACAGCATCAACAACTACGCCGTCATCAAATACCAAGCCCATAAGTGACAGCGAGTCAATATAATTAACAAGCTGCTTGTCTACAATAGGAAGCTCTACATGCGCACCGTTATAAGCAAAGCGGATATAGTAAACACCGTCCTCCGCAGGCTCACGATTGGACAAGCCGGACTCAGAGTTTTCCGTGTAGAACAGTCTGTCCACATTCCAGTAAAGATCTGCTCTGATCACTTCCTCTGCATTCTGTTTTCCATTGGAAGTACCGGAAAACACGAAAAACAAAGTTGCACCGACGGCAGCAAGCACAAGTGCGCCAATCAACAACCAAAGCCATAACTTACTTTTTGGCTTCATGTCTTTTTTCATTTTTTGCAACCCCCTTCGTTTATAATAAGACCTGGATCAGGCCATTCTCGCAGGTAAGTTTTGTGCCATAGGGCAGGCTTAGTCTTTGCAGCGTTTCAAAGACCAGCTGCGTAACCTCTGCATTTGCATTATGCGGTAGTCCTTTGACAGTTTTATCCTCGTGATAGAAACCAAGCTCCACCGGCTTCAGGGTGATCTTTGTCACCTTTTCGCCATCAAATTCTACGATCTGCATGAGACCGGTATAGTTTTTAAATTGCGTTTCCAAGCCACGGGTGCCGCCGTTGGAGCGAATATAAATTGCTTCCTGGGCGCTGAGGCTGCGGTCAATGCCGTAGCGGTCATGATAATCCGGAGGGAATTGCTTGGGCTTTTCACTTTGAAAAATAAAATTGGCAATAGAGTAGAAAATAGGCTTTTCTTTATAAATCTCAATTGCTTTGATCTGGTGTGTGCCACTACCCACAACAGCTGCTGCGCCCCAATCAATACAACTGCGAGCAAACTCCTCAATGAAATAATCCGGCTCTTCATCGTCATCGCCTTTGATTTCATGGGAATGGAAGCACACGATCACATATTCCGCTTCCTTCTTCGCCTGCTCAATGGCAAGACGCATCCGCTCCATATCCTGAGGATGGGGTGCGGAATGCTTTCCTTCCACATCGCTCAGCTTAAAATCAACAGTACCCAAATTGAAAATGCCGGGTTTGCTTACGGTATAGCCGCCTGCCTTGGAATTATTGATGCGACCGTTAATATGCGTGACAGCCGCAATCTCCTCCAAAGCCTTCATATGCTCCGCATTCACAAGGAATGTCTCGCTGTGGCGAAGCATATTCAAACCGGGTCGGGCAGGAATCACGTGACCTGCATCACCGGCACGGGCTGCGTCGTCGCAGGTAGAGGTGATGCACAAAACCGCCACCTTGCCCTCTTTTGTGTCCACCATTGCAGGCGCAGTTGCCTCTGCAAGGCTCATGCCTGCGCCGCAAACCGGTACATTTCTGCTTTTAATGGCATCCATTGTGCTTTTGACGCCGCCATAAGAATAGTCCATTGTATGGTTATTGGCAAAACCAAAACAATTGAAGCCAAAACGAAGCACATCGTCCAGCCGCTCCGGCTCTGCTGTCACCCACAATCCGCCGCAGTAAGTAGATGCAAACTGGTCATAACGGGACAGCACCATTTCCATATTATTGATACGAACATCTGCCTGCCCGATGTAATCACGGATGGCATTTAAGTCCGTATAGCTTTCCGGCAGTGGCTCCATCAGAATAGAGTCGCCGGTAATACAAACTTTCATAGTTTTAACCTCGCACAGATTCTTCGGTCACAACACCGAAGCTCCTCAAATTTCAAATGTAAAGTTTACCAGCGGAGCATGCTGCTGGGCGCCGTAAACATCACGTTCGCCCAGGGCGCCGGAGGCCAGAGGGCGGACGATGGTAGCTTTGATGGCTTTGGCATTGGGGAAATACACAATGCTCAGCACATCCTCTTCCGGGATCTGATACAGCTTTGCGATCACTTCTTTATTGATCACATCCGCTTCACGCAGTTTTTGGAACATTTCCTCATCCTTCAAAAGCACATCCAGTGTCAATTCAAAAGGACCTGCATTCTTGGAGCGGATCACATTGGCAATATCTTTCAGTTGGTATTTCATGCTTCACCCTCCCCAATGTCTTCGTAGGTACGCTTAAACAGATTCAGCGGATTCTCGCTGCGAAGCAGTGCGTAAATATTAAACACATAGGTCTCTCCAACCTTAATATCCGAGGGAGAAAACGGGAATGCCAGGTTGCCTGCTGTGGCAATACGTCCGGGATAACCATAATGGAGCAAGGTGGAACGTGCCACAGAGCAGGCTGCTGCAGAATGCTCCTGGGTATCTGCCACCACGTCAATAACAATACCGATCTCATGGGAAGTGATCTCCGTATTAGGCTCCAGTTGACCCATAACACCGTTTTTACCGTAAACAATGAAATCAAGGTTGTATTCAAAGTCAGCAGACAGGTTTGCCGCCGCTGCCGTCCGCAGGTTCTGCAGGATATCGTCAATCTGAGAAATGAAAATCGGATCTCTGTTACCGCAAATGGAAATGGTG
>JAFYNQ010000008.1 GCA_017548065.1 Oscillospiraceae bacterium | reverse complement strand
GTATCCTTACTGCGGCAATCCACGAATTTCTGCACACGGTTGGCAATATCCACCTTGGACACAAGATTTTTCTTGATATCCAGCTTTGTCTTTTCAGCACGCTCACGGGCACGCTTGTTGATGAGGATCTGCTCAACAGCCTTGTCTGCCTCCTGCTTATGCTCCATGAACCAGATCTGCAGCTGATCCTTCAGGAATGCCGTCATGGCATCCTGGGTGAACTTGGAGTTGACTGCCTTCTTGGTCTGATTGGAGAAGCAGCCGATGGTAGAGAAGCAGTTGGTTACCAGCACCAAAGAGTCCTGGATATCCTGGAAGGTGACCTTGGCTTCGTTTTTATTATACTTATTGTTCTCACGGAGGTACTTGTCAAAGGCTGTGACAAAGGCGCTGCGCACAGCACGGTCAGGGCTGCCGCCCTCTGTGAGCCAGGAGGAGTTATGATAGAACTCCATCATGTTCATGCGCTTGCTGAAGCAGAAGCAGGATGTGATCTTCAGCTTCATTTCCGCACGGTTCTCTGCGTCCTTACCGTGGCGCTCTGCCTCCCAGAAGGCAGGCACAGTAAAGGCACTCTCGCCTACCAGCTCTTCAATATACTGGACGATACCGTTTTCATAGCAGTAGTCCTCGGTCTCAAACTTGCCGCCTACCTGGTTGCGGAAGCGGATGGTAATACCCTTATTGACCACAGCCTGGCGACGCAGAACATCCCGGTAGTATTCCACGGGGATATTGATATCCGTAAAGACCTCCAGGTCGGGCTTCCAGCGGAAGCAGGAGCCGGTCTTCTTGCGGTCGGCAGGCTCTTTCTTCAGGCCGCCCTTGTTCTTGCCCTTTTCAAAGTGCAGATCGTAACGGAAACCGTCACGGCGAATGACCGCATCAAAGTATTCGGAAGCATACTGGGTAGCACAAGCGCCCAGGCCGTTAAGACCCAGGGAGAACTCATAGCTGGAGCCGCCCTTCTTGTACTTACCGCCTGCGTACATTTCGCAAAAAACAAGCTCCCAGTTATAGCGCTTTTCCTTTTCATTGTAGTCCACGGGACAGCCTCTGCCGAAGTCTTCCACTTCCACAGACTGATCCTCGTAACGGGTGACGATGACCAGGTCACCGTAGCCCTCTCTTGCCTCATCAAGTGCGTTGGAGAGAATCTCAAAAACCGCATGCTTGCAGCCTTCCAGGTCGTCGGAACCGAAAATAACGCTGGGAAGGTTTCTGACACGCTCCTCGTCTTTCAGGGCAGAAATACTGGAATTATCATATTGTTGCTGTTTTGCTTTTGCCATAATATCTACCTGCCATACTTATACATAATTTATCCAGTGTATTATACCCATTTTGTGGAATAAAGTCAACTATAACCACAATATATTGTATAAAAGAAATATGCACCCTCCTGCAAACGTGCAGAAGGGCGCATTTTTTAAAGCTGTTTCCACAAATTTTCAAAGTAATGACGAAAACCCTCGTCATTGGGATGGCAGCCGTAATCGGCAAAATAAGAAATATCGTGCGGCACAAGGGGCATGCCGTCAACAATGGTTGTATCAGGGCGACCCGATGCCGCCTCCCGGATGGCATCAATCACTTCCTGAATGGATGTGAAGTCCGTTTCCGCATGGAGGTTACTTCGCCATATAGGGGTGATCACAAAGGTCTTAATGCCGGGGTAGGCTTTGTTTAAATTTTCAAAGAAGCCTTTTACGTCCCGGAAGAATTGCGCACGGGGGAGCTTTCTCCAATCGTTGGTACCATAGGCAACCAAAATATAGTCCGGGGTGAAGCTGTCTTTCATAAGAGGCAGCTCCGGCCAAAAGAACTCACCGCCGATACCCTTGTTAAACTCCTCCGCCGCCAAGGCATCGCAAAGCTGCGCCACATACCGGCTGGAGGGGTGCATGGCCGCGTTGCCGTAGGTAATGGAGTCACCCAGTGCCAGCAATTTCTTTTTAGGCTTTACAGGGACAACGGTCGCACCATCTGTCAAAGACAGCTGCTGCAATGCAGGGAATCCGTTCCAGGGCAAATGGATCATGACTGTCTTCTCCCCTTCTCCCAATTCAAAGCTGCCGGAAAATTCACCTATAGGAAAGGGCAGCTTCATGTACCGCTGGGGAATCTCCTGCCCCTCAAAATTATTCAGTGAGCCGATCCGTTTTCCGTCCACAAACACATCAAAAGCCATGAAGCTGGCGCCGATGTGGTCATCTACCAAGAAGGACATGGAGAGCACGGGGCTGTCGGTCTTAAAACAAAGCTTGATGCCGGAGGTAGACCTGCTTTTTTTATAAAATGTCTCCGACCGTTTTTCATAGGCAGCAAATTGTTCATCCGTGAAACGGTAAAACCGAATCCCATCCTGCGCCTGCTCCACAGAAACAGCGCCCAGGGTGATCTCTTTCACTTGTGCAAAGGTCAATTTCATAGTAAACACCTCTTTTGATATACTACAACATAAGCGGCTTTTATGCAACCGCTAGTTTCTGTTGACATACGGAGCGGTTACTGGTATCTTTAATAGAGAAGTATTTTAAGGAGTGTATCTATGAAAACAAAGCTATTTCTGGTTTTAATTTTGGTTTTGTCTCTACTCATTGCCGGTTGTGGCAAGACGGAGACGGCGCCTACGGAGGCTACGGTGTCCACAACAGCGCCGGCGCAGGTTGGCAGCTTTGGCGCATTTGAAGCAGAAGACCTTTTGGGCAACAAGGTAACAGAGAGCATCTTTGCCGGTCACAAGGTGACCATGGTAAACATCTGGGGCACTTTCTGCAACCCCTGCATCAACGAAATGCCGGATCTTGCACAGCTGAACAAGGACTTTGACGGCTTGCAGGTGGTGGGCATCGTCATTGACGCTGTGGGCAGCGACGGTAAAGTCATCGCCAAAACCTATGACGAGGCCGTCTCCATTGTCAAGTCCACCGGCGCTGACTACACCCATCTTCTCCCCTCTCCCTCCCTGGCAAAATGCTGCTTAAGCGGCGTCACCTCCATTCCCGTTACGATCTTTGTGGACGGCAACGGCGATATTATCGGAAATGCCTATATTGGCTCCCGGAGCTATCCCCAGTGGGCTGCTATCATCAGCAGTCTGCCCCTGGAATAAAAGAGCGTGGGTCTGCCGCTTCTGCTGCAGACCCATTTTCAGCTTTCTTTAAGGTTCGCAGCCTATGATAAAGAAAAACAGCAGGAGGTTGCATCATGAAGATTTTGGTTATTGAAGACGAAAAGCTGCTGGCGGATTCCATTCAGGAGATGCTGGAACGGAAGGGTTTCCAGGTGGAGGCAGTTTACGACGGCGAGACCGGCAAGGAATACGCAGAGCTGGGAATTTACGATCTGCTGATTTTGGATGTAATGATGCCCAAAATGGATGGCTACGAGGTGGCACGGCAGGTGCGTATGCACCGCTGCAACACCCCCATTCTTATGCTCACTGCCCGTTCCGATGTGCAGGACCGCATTGCCGGACTCAATGCCGGCGCTGACTACTACTTAACAAAGCCCTTTGATTCCGGGGAGCTGCTTGCCAGCATCAATGCGCTGCTGCGCCGTCAGGCAGGACAAGTAAACGAAATGGTATTCGGTAACACCGCTTTGGATCTGGGTACCGGCACGCTGCTTTGTGACAGCAAGACCATTCGTCTGTCTGCCAAGGAATTTGATGTAATGCGACTTTTGCTCCAGGCAGGCAAACGGAATCTTTCCAAGTCCGCTATTTTGTCCCACATTTGGGGACTGGAGTCCAATGCGGTGGAAAACCACGTGGAGGTCTATGTTGCCATCCTGCGGAAGAAATTAAGCAGCATCGGTTCCAATGTAAAGATCGTTTCCATCCGTGGTCTCGGCTACCACCTGGAGGTGAAGGATAGTTGATCAAAAAGCTACGCATTAAATTTATATGTATCATGATGGCCATTGCCATGGTTATGGTTGGCTTCATTTTGGGTGTTGTGGTGTACTTTACCTCTGCCAATATGGAGATGCAAAGCGTCAGCATGATGCGTGCCATCGCTTCCGCTCCCTTCCAGAAGGGTGCGCTTATGCCCCCGGAGGGAGACGAGGTCAGACTGCCCTTCTTCACGGTGCAGGTGAGTAACCGTGGTGAGCTTGTCACCGCAGGCGGCGGTTATTTTGATCTGTCCGATCGGGAGTATCTGCAGCAGCTGGTGAATCTTACCATGGAAGCCCAGGGGGATTCCGGTGTGCTTGCAGAATATGATCTGCGATACCTGAAGGCCATGTCCCCCAGGGGTATGTCCATCGTATTTGCAGACACCGCCACGGAAGACGCCACCATACAAAGCCTTATTTACAGCTGTGTGATCATTTTTCTTGCGGCGATGCTCGTATTCTTTGGCATCAGCGTCCTGCTCTCCCGTTGGGCAATCAAGCCGGTTGCGCATGCCTGGGATCAGCAGCGGCAATTTGTGGCGGATGCCTCCCATGAGCTGAAGACGCCCCTTGCAGTCATTATGACCAACGCAGAGTTGATGCAAAACGAGAACACTGACGAAACGGAAAGCAAAAAATTCTCCCAAAACATTTTGTCCATGACCTATCAGATGCGCTCTTTGGTGGAGAACATGCTGGAAATGGCACGGGTGGACAACGGCACCGTTAAGATGCATTTTGACCGGCTGGACATGAGCCAGGTCATTGAGGATGCTACCCTTTCCTTCCAACTACTGTACGAAGAAAAGGAAACGCCCCTGGAATGCCATATCCGGGAGGGCATCTCCGTCCACGGCAGTGAGCAGCATATTTATCAGCTGATGGATGTACTGCTGGACAATGCCCTGAAATACGGCACACCAAAAGAGGCTGTGCGTGTGGTGCTGACGGGATCCGGCAGAAGCTGCCTTCTGTCTGTGGCAAGTGCCGGCGATCCCTTTACCAAGGAGGAGCAGAAGAACATATTCAAGCGCTTTTACCGTGCTGACAAGGCACGTGCCATGAACGGCAGCTACGGTCTCGGTCTTTCCATTGCCGAGGCTATCGCAGAAGCCCACAAAGGCAAGATATGGGTAGAGAGCAAGGATGGATATAATACATTCTATGTGCAGCTGCCCATGCTTAACTAGATATCCGGCGGTGGTTTCGGTGGTTTTGGTAACTTTGGCGGTTTCGGCAACAAACAGGGCAGCGAAGCCTGATATATAAATAACGCCCCCAGGTGCTGACTGGGTGGGATTATTAAAATCCGCTTACGGGCCTTGCTGCCCGCAATCGGATTTTAATGGATTTTCCCACGGCCTAAAAACAGTCCACCGGACTGTTTTCTTGACGGCCTTTCAAATCCCTCTCACTGAATACCATGCCAATAAGAAAACCCAGCCTTTTTGCCGGGGTTTCTAGTTATTAATATCCGCTTACAGGCTTTACAGCCTGCAAT
>JAFYNQ010000068.1 GCA_017548065.1 Oscillospiraceae bacterium | reverse complement strand
GCCAAGGACGGCATTACGGTTGGCTTCGAGAAGGCATGGAAGTACTGCGAAGACCGCAATATGCCCCGCTTCATTTACATCTCCAAGGTGGACGAGGATAACTCCGACTACAATGCCACCTTTGAAGCTCTGCGCGAAAAGTACGGCAACCGGATCGCTCCCGTGGTCGTCCCCATCTGGGATAGCTCCAAGAAGGTCACCGGCATCATCGATGTGCTGAACAAGCGTGCATACGAGATGAAGAATCTCAAGCGCGTGGAGATCCAGGTGCCCGATGATAAGCTGTCCGTAATCGAAGAGTTCAACGACGCATTGAAGGAATCCGTTGCAGAGACCGACGAGGCTCTGATGGATCGTTTCTTCGAGGGCGACGATTTCACCTATGCTGAGATGATCAAGGGCATGCACAAGGGCGTTACTGACCTGAGCCTGTTCCCGGTGCTGTGCGGTTCCGGCGTCAACTGCCTGGGCAGTCTGATGCTGATGGACCATATCATTGACCTGCTGCCCAACCCCATTGAGGGCAACTACCACAAGGCTACCCGTGCTGACGGTGAGACCGAAGAATTCGTGGTTTCTCCCGGTGGCGTGCCTGCTGCTTTCGTGTGGAAGACCGTTTCCGACCAGTACGGCAAGTATTCCTACGTGAAGGTCCTCTCCGGCACCATCACCTCCGACACCACTCTGGTCAATGCCCGTACCGGCGAGACCGAGAAGCTGGGCCGTCTGTACACCATGTGTGGCAAGAAGGCTACCGAGGTCAAGGAGCTGTCCTGCGGTGACATCGGCGCCATCGGCAAGATGGACAAGGTCAAGACCGGCGACACTCTGTGTGATCCCCGTAAGGTGGTCAGCCTGAAGGGCATTCCTTACGCACCTGCTGTTTACTCCATGGCTATTTCTCCCAAGGTGAAGGGTCAGGAAGACAAGGTCGGCGCAGGCCTGAACCGTCTGAACGAAGAAGATCCCTCCTTCACTGTTGTTAATAACGCAGAGACAAAGCAGATCGTTGTCTCCGGCACCGGTGATCAGCAGCTGGATGTGCTGGTTGCAAAGCTGAAGAGCCGCTTCGGTGTGGATGCAGTTCTGTCTCCGGCAAAGGTTGCTTACCGTGAGAAGATCAAGAAGACCGTCCAGGCACACGGCCGTCATAAGAAGCAGACCGGCGGTTCCGGCCAGTTCGGTGACGTTTGGATCCGTTTTGAGCCCCAGGAAGAGCAGGACGAGATGATCTTTGCAGAGGAAGTCTTCGGCGGCTCCGTTCCCAAGAACTTCTATCCCGCAGTTGAAAAGGGTATCCAGGAAGCTGTCCTGAAGGGACCCCTGGCTGGCTATCCCATGGTCGGTCTGAAGGCTGTTCTGTACGATGGCTCTTACCACCCCGTTGACTCCAACGAAATGGCATTTAAGCTGGCTGCGATCCTGGCCTTCAAGGAAGCAATGCCCAACGCAATGCCCACTCTGCTGGAGCCCATCGGCGCACTGGCAGTTTCCGTTCCCGAGGCCTACGTTGGCGACGTGATGGGCGACCTGAGCAAGCGCCGTGGCCGTCCCATGGGCATGAATCCCGACGAAGACGGCAACACCGTCATTGAGGCAGAAGTTCCCATGGCTGAGATGAGCAGCTACGCCATTGACCTGCGTGCTATGACCCAGGCAAGAGGCTCCTTCACGCTGGAGTTTGTCCGCTATGAGGAAGTGCCCAAGGCCAACCAGCAGAAGATCATTGACGACGCCCGTAAGGACGAAGAGTAAGAAAACAAGCGGTGCAGGAACCAACCTGCACCGCATTTTGTGTTATGGGGTGTATGGTGTTAAGCTGAAGGAGCTTATAAGCTCAGTTCCCGGATGCACCGGTAAGGCGTCTTGGTAGGAGATGGCGAACATATAATGCGCACCGTTTTCCGTGCCGAAGACAACGACGCTGTAGGGGGCGACCTCAGAGCAAAACAGTTGCTCTGAATTGGATGCGATCCGGTAATTCTCTGTAATGTAGAGAGTTTTGCCGCTATCTTCAATGGTATACAGTGATGTGCGGAAGGTGCCGATTTGGTCGGAATATTCATAGACGGTGGCACCGGTTTCGGTTTGGGTCACGCTGTCATAGGGCTGCGCTCCGCTTTCAAAGGGGTTGTTCAGCTCTAGGCTTTTGTAAAAAGATTCCTCGCTCATGACTGCCAACTGGACACCGTCATAAATATCTGAATTTGAACGAAGATGGAAGGTATAGATATCCGATTGCAGGGACACCCACACTAACTCCATGGTGTCCGGATAGGTCAGATCATAAAGCTTATCCGGATCGGCAACGGAAAAACCGTGCTGCTTTAAGAAAAAGCCGTAGCGGATGGCTTCTAAATGCTCCGCGGTAAGGCTGCCCTCCGTCAGGGCGGTGTGCAGCTGGGCAATGTCGGGAAATTCAAGACTTGTGGCCGGGATCACGCAGGTGTTTCTGTCCCATTGCTTTTTTTGTTTCCGTCATGGAGGTCAATGTAGCAGAGGTCGTTAATACGGGAGAGGGTGTAACCTTCACCGGAGGCGATTTCCTCCTGAGAATAGATTTCTTCCGTGGGTTCCGTTTCTTTGGGGGCAGGCACTTCTTTGCCGGTAGTGCAGCCCACGAGGAACACGCACAGACAGAAGATGGCAAGAATACGGGGGAACTGTTTCATAAAAGACACCTCCAAAGCATTTTTCTTTTATTGTACATTATTTTTATGGAAATTGTCAACACGGCACCCCTTTTTGTGTGGCAAAATTAAAAAGAGTGTGATACAATAAATATGTAAACTCCGGTTTATCGGGCTGTAGGAAATGCATTTATGCATTCCACTATGTTTTCAATTTTAAACGCAAAACGATAAACGCTAAACGCAAAACGAATGTATTTTCCTTCGGAAAATGATTTAAATAGTCGCCGGAGGCGACACCTTCACTTTGCACTTTGCGTTTTCCACTTTGCGTTTTTATCGCTCGACAGAGCGACAAATCGGGATTTGACTTTCAAGAAGGAGCGGTTCGTATGCTTCCGGAAGCTTTTTTGAATAGAATAGAAAAACAGCTGGGCGCAGAATATCCGGCTTTTTTGGAGAGCCTGGAGCGCCCCAGGGCGGTGGCGCTGCGATTTAATCCTTTGAAGGGAGAAGCACCAGCTCTTTCCTTTGTGCAATCTCCGGTACCCTGGGAGCCTATGGGGTATTATTATGACCCGGAGGCACGTCCCGGCTTGCACCCTTATCACGAGGCCGGCGTATACTATTTGCAAGAGGCCAGCGCAATGGCGCCGGTGGCGCTGCTTGACCCCCAGCCCGGTGAGCGGATCTGTGACCTCTGCGCTGCTCCCGGCGGCAAGACCACGCAGATCGCAGGCAGAATGGCAGGGGAGGGCTTTTTGCTGTGCAATGAGATCAACCCCAAGCGGGCAAAGATCCTGGGTCGGAACATTGAACGGCTGGGCGTTGCCAATGCCCTTGTGACCAATGAGCATCCCGGCAAGCTGGCAGAGCGGTATGCGGCCTATTTTGACCGTGTGCTGATTGATGCCCCTTGCTCCGGCGAGGGTATGTTCCGCAAGGAGGAGGCAGCGGTAACGGACTGGAGTCAGGAGACGGTGGAGATGTGCGCGCGTCGCCAGGCGGAAATTCTGCACTCCGGCGCTATGCTGGTGCGTCCCGGCGGTCGGCTGGTGTACTCCACCTGCACCTTTGCCCCGGAGGAAAATGAAGAAGCCATTGCTCAATTTTTGCAGACCCATCCTGAGTTTACCCCGGAGACGGTGGAAGCACCCTGGTTTGTCAAGGGTGAGAACGGCTCTTTCCGTATGTGGCCCCACAAGCTGCTGGGCGAGGGTCACTTTGCTGCTGTGCTGCGAAAGACCGGTGGGGAAGAGGAGGACGTGTCTGTACCCTCTGGGGAGAAGCTGCCCCGCCCCTGGCAGGACTTTGCAAAGCAACTGGGCATCACGCTTCCTGAGGGAAAAGCGGTCATCTTCGGGCAAAGCCTTTACTGGGCGCCCACAGATATGCCTGACCTTCGTGGTATCAAGGTGGTTCGTCCCGGGCTGGAGCTGGGTGAATTGAAAAAGGATCGTTTTGAGCCTGCCCATGCCCTGGCACTTTGGCTTCGGGAGGCCTCCTGCAGCCATGATCTTGCTGCAGATGCGGTTGCCGGTTATATGCACGGCGAGACTGTCCCTTCCGGGGAAAAAGGCTGGTGTCTCGTCACGGTGGACGGTTATAGTATCGGCTGGGGAAAGGGTGACGGAAGCGTTCTGAAAAATCACTATCCGAAGGGTTTACGTCGCTAAAAAGAGGAAATTTATACTTTACATAACTAATTACTTGTGGTATAATTTATCAGGATAATATCCTCTAATTAACTATAACAAGGAGTGGATCTTCCTTGGCTAAATATGAAATTAAAGGCGGCAATACCCTGCATGGTGAGGTGCTCATCAGCGGTGCAAAGAATGCGGCTGTGGCGATCCTGCCTGCAGCAGTTCTGGTAGCCGGTGTTTGTCGTGTGGAAAACGTTCCGGACATTTCCGATGTGCGGATCCTTTTGAATATACTGGAAGATATGGGCGCAGTGATCACCAAAGAAGAACCCGGTACTGTGCTTATTGATTGCACCAATATTAAATGCACCAACCCCAACCCGGAGCTTGTGCGGAAAATGCGTGCCAGCTACTACCTTATGGGCGCACTGCTGGGTCGCTTCGGCGAGGCAAATGTGGCGCTGCCCGGTGGCTGTAACTTTGCTTCCCGTCCCATTGACCAGCACCTGAAGGGCTTCCGTGGCCTGGGTGCAGAGGTGGAGGAGACTGAGGAGTATGTGAACCTGAAGCCCTCGGAAGACGGACTTCACGGTAACCGCATCAGCCTGGACGTGGTCAGCGTGGGTGCGACGGTGAATATCATGCTGGCAGCTGTTCTCATTCCCGGTCAGACGGTGATTGAGAATGCTGCAAGAGAGCCTCATATCGTTGACCTTGCCAACTTCCTGAACACCATGGGCGCCCGTATCTCCGGCGCCGGTACCAATACCATCAAGATTCGTGGTGTGGAAGCGCTTCACGGCGGTACTTACGGTATTATTCCCGACCAGATTGAGGCAGGTACTTACCTGGCTGCTGTTGCAGCGGCCGGTGGCAACGTGCTGGTGAAAAACGTGATCCCCAAGCACATGGAATGCATCACCACCAAGCTGCAGGAAATGGGCGCAAAGATCACGGATTATGATGATTGCATCCGTATTGTCAGCCAGGGACGGCTTCACAGCACCACTGTCAAGACCCATCCCTATCCCGGCTTCCCCACGGATATGCAGGCGCAGATCTGTATCTGTATGGCGCTGGCAAGCGGTGTCAGCCGACTGACCGAGAGCGTGTACGAGACCCGTTTCTTCGGCTACTGTGAGGAGCTGCAGGACATGGGCGCTGATATTCTCATTAACGGCAAGACGGCGATCGTTACGGGACGTGAGAGCCTCCATGGCGCTGAAGTCTATGCCCGTGACCTCCGTGCAGGCGCAGCCCTGATCATTGCAGGCCTGGCAGCCCGTGGCACTACCTGGGTACACAACGCCCACTACGTGGAGCGTGGCTATGAGAACATCATCCAGAAACTCACCAACCTGGGCGCTGACATCGTCCGATTGGAAGACTAATTTACCACCCGAAGCAGCTTTTCTGCTTCGGGTTTTCTCTATACAAAAAAACCGGACTGTTGCAAAACGCAACAGTCCGGCGATTTTTTGATTACGGCAAGTGGACAGGAATGCCGTTTCGCACCTGCATGAAAAGCTCTTCCATGAGACGGGTGGTGGAACGGGGCAGGGAAATGTAGCCGGTGCCACGGTCCAGCGTCTCTTCACTGGGGTAGGACACGGGATCGTTTACCACCTCGGGATCCATAAACTCCTTGGCAGCGGTAAGGGGCGTGCCGTAGCAGACCCAGTCCATGTTGCCGCCGGCAATTTCCGGCTCACAGAGGAAGTTGATGAAGGTCTCGGCGGCTTCCTTGTTCTCAGCGCAGGTGGGGATGCACATGGCATCAATGAACAGGTTAAAGCCCTGATCCTCCGGCAGGTAGAAGCAAAGCGCTTCATTTTCCTCAGCCATGGTAAGGTAGTCGCCTGCATAGTAGGGGGCGATCCAGGCTTCCTCGTTTTCCATCAGGTCAAAGACCTGATCCATGATATACTGCTGTACCACCGGGCGCTGCTCTGCCAGCTTTTCCGCGCAGGCCTTCAGCTCCTCGGGGTCGGTGGAGTTGATGCTGTAGCCAAGGAGATTCTGGGCAATGCCGAAGGCATCACGGGAGTTATCAAACATCAGGATCTTGTCGGCATACTTTTCATTCCACAGAAGCTCCCAGCCGGTAACATCTTCTTCGTCTACGTAATTGGAGTTGTAGATGATACCCACAGTGCCCCAGGTGTAGGGGATGGAATACTTGTTTTCGGGATCGTAATCCGTATTGCGGAAACGGCTGTCAATATACTGGGCGTTGGGGATGTTGTTGTAATCCAGCTCCAGCAGCATATTCTCCTCAATGAGTCTGCCCACCATGTAGTCAGAGGGGATGATCACATCCACGGTGATACCGCCGCCCGCCATTTTGGTGTACATGGTTTCGTTGGAATCAAAGGTGACATAGTTCACACGGATGTTGGGGTAACGCTCCTCAAAGAGGGCGATCACATCAATACAGCCGTCATCACCTTCGGAAATATACTGTCCCCAGTTGTAGACATTGATGGTCACACGGTCATCTGCAGTGTCGCAGCCGCACAGTCCTGCCAGCAGGAGGACAGTCAGCAGAAGGCAAATATATTTTTTCATATATTAACCTCCTTTGCGTGCGCGGTCGGCCTTTTCCTGCCGCAGCTGCAGCAGATTCATGACCACCATCAGCACAAAGATCAGCAGGAACAGCATGGTAAACATGGCGTAGATCTTGGGCTGCAGCTGTTTCTTTGTGTAGTTGTAGATCTCCACGGGCAGTGTGATGAAATCAAGACCCGTGACGAAATAGCTGATGACGAAATCGTCAAGACTCATGGTAAAGGACATGATCGCACCGGAAATGATGCCGGGCATGATCTCCGGGAGGGTCACCTTGAAGAAGGACTGGGTGGGGGTGCAACCAAGATCCATGGCGGCCTCCACCAGGGAGTTATCCATCTGCTGCAGCTTGGGCATCACGTTCAGGATCACATAGGGAAGATTGAAGGTGATGTGGGCAATGAGCAGTGTCCAGAAGGTGAGGCTGTTTCGCTGTCCCAGCATTTTGGAGCCGACGAAAACAAACAGCAGGGAAAGGGAGATACCGGTGACGATATCGGGGTTTGTCATGGGGATGTTGGTCAGTCCCATAACGGTCTTACGCATTTTCGGGCCAAGGCGCTGAATACCCACGGCAGAGAAGGTGCCGAAGACAGTGGCGATGGCACTGGAGAGAATGGAGATGATCAGGGAGTTGCCCAAAAGTGTCAACAGGCTTCTGTCCTGGAAGACCTCCACATAGCGCATGAAAGTAAAGCCTTCAAATTGGGTGATGTCCTTGCCGGTATTGAAGGAGGCCAGGATCAGCACCGCCATAGGTGCGTAGAGGAAAATGAAGATCAGGATGGTGATGATGCGGTTTGCTTTTCTCATACCGGGACACCGCCTTCCTCATCGCCGCCGAAGCGGTTCATAATGCCGGTGCAGACAAATACCAGGATCATCAGCAGCAGGCTCAGGGCAGCGCCCATGTTGGCATTGTCGCCCTGCTTGAACTGACGCTCAATGATATCACCGATCAGCACAATGTCGGTGCTGCCCAGCTTGTTGGAAATGTAGAAGGTGGAAACCGCAGGCACGAACACCATGGTGATGCCGGAGAGAATACCGGGCATGGACAGCGGCAGTACCACACGGGCAAACACCTGCACACCGTTGCAGCCAAGATCCTCTGCAGCCTCAATCAGTCTGTGATCGATCTTCACAATGATGGAGTACAGCGGCAGGATCATGTAGGGGAGGTAGTTGTATACCATACCCAGGATCACCGCGCCGGGGGTGCGGATCAGCGAGAGTCTGGGAAGCCCCAGCATGTCCAGGAAATTGTTGATGATGCCGGTGTCCTGCAGAAGACCCACCCAAGCCAGGGTGCGCAGCAGGAAGCTCATGCACATAGGCAGCATTACCAGCATATAGAGGAACTTCTGTGCTGTGGGGCTGCAGTGGGCCATATAATAGGCCACCGGGTAGCCGATCACAAGACAGATCAGCGCAGACACCAAAGAGTAGAGAATGCTGCGCCAGAAGGCGGGGAGATAGAGAACCAGGTTCTCCATGTTCTTTACGGAAAATGCGCCGGTCTCCACGTCGGTCAATGCGTAGTACAGCACAACGCACAGAGGGATCAGGGTGAAGATCACCATCCAAAGGATGTAAGGGGCGCTTAAGAGGACGGACTTATTCTTCTTCATCTGCGGCATCCTCCGTCAGCTCGTCATACTCCGCAGAGTAGGAGCTGTAGTCACCAAACATACCGGAGTATTCACTCTTATGCATAACGTGAATGTCTTCCGGGTTCAGCCGAATGCCCACCGTTGCACCTTCGGGCTGGTGATCCGTTGTCTGGATCAGCCACTTGAAGCCCTTGAAGTCTACGATGATGTCATAATTCAGACCCTTGAAGGTCACACTGGTAACAGTGCCGATGAGGTGTCCCTCTTCCGGGGGCACAAAGTCAATATCCTCGGGACGGATAACCACATCCACAGGCTCGTTCTTCTCAAAGCCGGCATCCAGACACTTAAAGGTGCGACCGAAGAACTTTACCTTGTAATCCTCCAGCATTACACCGTCCAGAATGTTACTCTCGCCGATGAAGTCGGCAACGAAAGCGTTTTTAGGCTCGTTATAAATATCCTCGGGCTTGCCGATCTGCTGGATGCGACCCTTGTCCATGACCACCACGGTGTCGGACATGGAAAGCGCTTCCTCCTGATCGTGGGTGACGTAGATAAAGGTGATGCCCATAGCCTGCTGGATGCGCTTCAGCTCGTTCTGCATATCCTTGCGAAGACGCAGATCCAATGCAGCCAAAGGCTCGTCCAGAAGCAGAACCTTGGGACGGTTTACCAGAGCACGGGCAATGGCAACACGCTGCTGCTGACCGCCGGAAAGCTTGTCAATGTGGCGATGCTCAAAGCCTTGCAGACCCACGATGTCCAGGATTTCATGGACACGTGCCTGGATCTCGTCCTTGGGCAGCTTTGCCACCTTCAGACCAAAGGCAATGTTGTCAAATACATTCAGGTGGGGGAACAGCGCATAACGCTGAAATACCGTGTTGATCTGCCGTTTATAGGGCGGCTCGTCGTTGATGCACTTGCCGTCAAAAAGCACGTCGCCGGAGGTGGGGGTAAGAAAACCACCGATGATACGCAACGTAGTGGTCTTACCGCAGCCGGAGGGGCCGAGCAGCGTGAGAAATTCATGGTCATTAAAATAGAGGTTGATACCGTCAAGTATCCGCTCTCCGTCAAACTCCATTACGAGATCCTTAAGACGGATGAGCTCCTTGTTCGAGGTCTGTTCTTTGGACATTATCCTCCCCCGTTTCTATAAAGTATTAACTCTAAAAAAGAGTCAAGTTTCACACAATACATATACATTAAAATGGCAACTTTGTCAATGAATTTTTGCGATAGAGGGGAGAAAAGAAAAAATAGAAAAAATAGAGTAGTAATTTGTCGCAAGATGTGTTACAATGAGGCAAAATAAACCCTTAAGGGAGGAATCGCCGATGAGCAGAGCTGACGAGCTGTACCGGGCAACGTGCCTGGATATTTTGGAAAACGGTTTTTATGATACAGACCTGGAGGTGCGCCCCCGTTGGGCGGACGGCACACCTGCCCATACTGTGAAGAAATTCGGTGTGGTAAACCGCTATGACCTGCGTGAGGAGTTCCCCCTCATGACACTGCGCCGTACCTATTGGAAGAGCGCCCTGGATGAGCTGCTGTGGATCTGGCAGAAGAAGTCCAACCGCATTGAAGACCTGGGCAGCCACGTGTGGGATGAGTGGGCAGGCGAGGACGGTACCATCGGCAAGGCCTACGGCTACCAGCTGGGTGTGAAGCACCAGTACAAGGAAGGCATGTTTGACCAGGTGGACAGAGTGATCTACGACCTGAAGAACAATCCTGCCTCCCGTCGCATCCTGACCAATATCTATACCTTTGAAGATCTCCACGAGATGAATCTGTACCCCTGCGCATACTCCATGACCTTTAATGTTTCCGGCAATACCCTGAACGGTATTCTGAATCAGAGAAGCCAGGATATGCTCACCGCCAACAACTGGAACGTGTGCCAGTATGCCATGCTGCTGATGATGATGGCACAGGTGGCAGGTCTGGAGGCAGGCGAATTGGTACATGTGATCGCAGACTGCCATATTTATGACCGTCATATTCCTGCTGTGAAGGCAATGCTGGAGCATGAAGGCTTTGCCGCTCCCAAGGTGACCCTGGACAGCAGCATCACCGATTTCTATGCTTTCACAAAGGATAGCTTCAAGGTGGAGGACTATCAGTTCCATCCCTTTGATTTTGAGATCCCCATGGCAATTTGAGGTGACCTATGGAACTGATCGTTGCGGTATATGCAGACTGGGGCATCGGCAAGGACGGTACTCAGCCGGTGGCGCTGTCTGCGGACAGAAAGTTTTTCCGTGAGACCACCCGTGGTGCCACGGTGATCGTGGGCAGACGGACGGTGGAGGATTTTCCCGGACAGAAGCCGCTGCCCGGCAGAGAGAATATTGTGCTCACAAGAGGCAACCCGGAGCTTCCCGGCTTTACTGTGTGCCACAGCGCCGAGGAAGCCATGGCGCTGACGGATGACGGACGTCGGGTCATGGTTATCGGCGGCGGCAGCATTTACAAGCAGCTGCTGCCTCAGTGCGATACGGCCTATGTGACCAAGGTGCATTGCACCCCGGAGTCGGACACCTTCTTCCCTAATCTGGATGCAGATCCTGCCTGGACGCTGGCAGAGGTGCTGCAGTCCGGCGAGGAAAACGGTGTTGGTTACGAAATGTGCCTTTACAAGCGTGTATAACATTGCTGCCCCAGCTATGTTTGGCTATGGGGCGGCTTTTCACGAGAGAGAAACGGAAGTAATAGAATGAAAAAGATAGTGTTCGCTGTTGCAGTGCTGTGCATTGCAGTGGCAATCGTGCTGGTATTTGCACTGCGGCCGGCTTCCGGCCCGGTACTGAGGGTAGAGCCGGCAGGTGAACGGGACATCGTGCTGGAATACGGACAGACCTATGAAGAAGCCGGCGCAGAAGCGGTTGCGTGGGAGGGGCTCTCCAAGGACAGAATTGTCCCCGTGGAAACGGAAGGCACTGTGGATGCCCAAAAGGTGGGCACCTATATGGTGCGCTACAGAGCCCGGTATAAAGATTCCGTGGGAACTGCTTACCGCCGTGTTCGGGTGGTGGACACCCAGGCGCCGGTGATCCAGCTCTCCGGCGGTCAGGATCAGTATATCCGACCCGGCGAACCCTTCGTGGAGGAGGGTTACAGCGCCGCCGATAATTATGACGGCGATATTACCGCTCAGGTGCAGGTGAAACAGACTGACGATGCGGTGATCTACACCGTGACAGACTCCTCCGGAAATGTGTCGGTGGCCACAAGAAGACTACTGCCTGCAGATACGGTAGCCCCGGTGGTCACACTGAAGGGTGACAAGCGTGTGGTGTTGGCCTGGGGCGACGGTTACCCGGAACCCGGCTTTACAGCGGTGGATAACTGTGAAGGCGATGTGACAAGCCGGGTGAAAGTGTCCGGCAGCGTAAGCATTTACCGTCCCGGTACCTATACCCTGACCTACTCGGTGGCAGATGCCTTCGGCAACGTGGGCAGCGCTACAAGAGAAGTGGTGGTAAAGGAGTGGGAGCCTGCACCGGAAGGGGAGGCTAACGGCAACGGAAAGGTGATCTACCTGACCTTTGATGACGGCCCCGGACCCCATACCGATCGCTTGCTGGATATCCTGAAGGCCCATGATGTAAAGGCGACCTTCTTTGTGGTGGATACGAAATATATCTCCACAGTGAAGCGTGCCGCCGAAGAAGGTCATGCGGTGGGCATCCATACCGCCACCCATGTGTTCAAAGACATTTACGCCAGCGAGGAGGCTTACTTTGCGGATCTGGAGCAGATCCGCAAGCAGGTGGAGACCTACACGGGAACAAGCCCTGTGCTTATGCGTTTCCCCGGCGGCAGCTCCAACACCATCAGCAAAAGCAACAAGGGCATTATGACCCGGCTGGCGGCGCTGGTGGAGGAAAAAGGCTACACCTATTTTGACTGGAACGTGGACAGCAAGGATGCCGGCGGCGCAACGACTCCGGAGGAAGTGCTGAGCAACGTGATTGAAGGCGTGGGCAATAAGAGCCACTCTGTGGTGCTGATGCATGACATCAAAAGCTACACCGTGGATGCGGTGGAATGGATCATCCGCTGGGGCAAATCCTGCGGCTATACCTTCGCAGTTCTCACCCCCGACGGCCCTACCTGCCACCATGTGATCAACAATTAAAACGAAGGACTGTTCCCTTTCCGGGAGCAGTCCTTTTTGTATAAAGAAAACCACTCGTTATACGAGTGGTTCAAAAGAGCCTATGGCGGTGAACCGGAAAACCAAGTGCCGGAAAAACGAAGAAACAAATGCAGGTTGCAGTTGGAGGAAGGAAAGCCTCCCTCTGATGAGG
>JAFYNQ010000067.1 GCA_017548065.1 Oscillospiraceae bacterium | reverse complement strand
TGCTTGCGATATTCGTTGAAAGTGGTAGCGCCGATGACCTGGATCTCGCCACGGGACAGCGCAGGCTTCAGGATATTGGCGGCATTCATAGAGCCTTCTGCGTCACCTGCACCCACCAGGTTATGCACCTCGTCAATAACCAGGATAATATTGCCGCACTCCTTCACCTCACTGATAAGGCTCTTCATACGGCTCTCAAACTGTCCACGGAACTGGGTGCCTGCCACAAGAGCGGTCAAATCCAGCAGGAACACCTCTTTATTACGCAGCTTATAGGGCACCTCGCCTGCGGCAATGCGCTGGGCAAGACCCTCTGCAATGGCGGTTTTACCTACACCTGGCTCACCGATGAGGCAGGGGTTATTCTTCTGTCGGCGGTTCAGGATCTGGATCACACGCTCGGTCTCCACATCTCTGCCGATGACTTTGTCCAGCTTGCCTTCACGGGCACGACCCGTGAGATCCATGCAGTAGCTGTCCAGGAATTTATGACCCTTCGCCTTTTTCTTCTTTTTGGGCGGCTCTTCTGACTCCTGCTCCGGCTCTTCCGGCTTCTTGGGAAGACCCGCTGCCCCAAACATCTGGCTGAGGAGTGGGAAGGTTGCTGTGCGGCTGTCCTGCTCATCCTCCTCGCCGTCCTCCGGCTCGGTCTGCGCAAACATACTGCTCATCTCCTCGGTGAGGCTGTCCAGGTCATCCTCGGAGAAGCCCATCTGCTTCACCGCATCCTCAATTTGGGGAATTCCCAGTCCTCTTGCGCATTTCAGGCAATAGCCTTCATTCATTGTAACGCCGTTTTCCAGCTTGGTGATGAAAACGACGGCCATATTCTTTTTGCATTTTACACACATTTTCGGCGGCATACTTTTCACGACCTTTCTGCCATATTTAATCCGACGTGCATTCAAACTTTTCAATGCCGTCATCGTACCACAGGTGGGTCATATACAGACCACCGGGCGGTACTGTGGGGCCTGCAGCCGTGCGGTTACCGCTATCCAAAATAGCGCCGATCTCCGAAGGGGCAATTTTCCCCTCTGCTGCATAGACCACCGTGCCTGCCATGGCTCTTGCCATATTATACAAAAAGCCATTGGCGCATACCTTCAGCAGGATAATATTCCCCTGCCGCTCTACATTATAATAATATACAGTTCTTACCGTAGACTTGACATCTGTTCCCACAGACCGTACTGCGGCAAAATCATGGGTACCTACAAACTGGCTTGCTGCCTCCTGCATGATCTTCTCGTCCAGGTGCTTGGGGTAGAACCAGGCTCTGTTCACATAGAAGGGGTCACGGACACGGGAGTTATAGATCATGTAGGTATATTCCTTCCGTGCGCAGGAGCCAATGGCATTGAAGTCCTGGTGGACATCAAAGGCACGGGTCACCACCACATCGGGCGGCAAATGGGTATTGAGGGCATAGGGCAGTCTGTCCGTGGGGATGGTGGAGGTGGTACGGAAATTTGCCACGTAGCATTTTGCGTGGACACCGGCATCCGTACGTCCGCAGCCCGTCACGTGGACAGCATGTCCCACGATCATGGCGATGGCCTTCTCCAGTGTCTGCTGCACAGTTGCCAGGTTCTTCTGCATCTGCCAGCCGTGGTAGGAGGTGCCCTCATAGGTTAAAAACAAAGCTATATTACGCATAGAAACCTCACAGGCCAAAATAACGCAGGGTAATGACCGCAGCCAAGAGCAGCACACCCACGCTGTAAGCCTTGAAATCCCCAAGCTTATAGCGCAGCAGCTTCATTTTGGTGCGTCCCTCTCCGCCCTGGTAGCAGCGGCATTCCATGGCAGTTGCCAGCTCGTCGGCACGGCGGAAGGCGCTGATAAACAGCGGCACCAGAATGGGTACCAGTGCCTTCACTCTGTCCATAAGCGAGCCGCTTTCAAAGTCGGCGCCACGTGCCTTCTGGGCAGACATGATCTTATCCGTCTCCTCAATAAGGGTGGGGATAAAGCGCAGTGCAATGCACATCATCATAGCCAGCTCATGCACCGGCACATGCAGCTTCTTCAGGGGTGACAGCAAAGACTCCAGCCCGTCTGTCAGGGCAATGGGAGAGGTGGTATAGGTAAGCAAAAACGTGCCGGTGATCAGCATCATGATCCGCAGCATCATAAACAGCGCCAGGATGATGCCCTCTTTGTAGATCTTGATCACCCAAACGCTTACCAGGGGTTCCCCATTGCCTACGGTGAAGAAAATATTCAGAATACCCGTGAAGATCAGCACGAATACCAAAGGCTTCATGCCATTGAGAATGGACTTCAGGGGGATGGTGGAGATGGCAATGGCAAATGCCAAAAAAGCAAAGACAATGCCATAGGATAGCCAGTTATTTGCGGTGAACAGGGTGACGATATAGACCACCAACAGCACCAGCTTTGTTCGGGGGTCCAGTCTGTGGACGGGAGAAGTTCCCGGAAAAAACTGACCTAACGTAATATCCTTAAGCATGGCGCTCCCCCCTTTTTAGCCTGGAGAGTGCGTCCACTGCCTGGTGGGTCGTGTACACGTTGGGCACATCAAGACCCATTTGCCGCAGGCGCAGAAATACGGCGGTCACATCGGGAATATCCAGACCCATTGCCACCAGCTCGTCTGCATGGGAGAAGACCTCCTCGGGTGTGCCATCCATAGCCAGGGTGGCATCGTTCATCACCAGGAGTCTTTCCGTCATACGGGCAACGTCTGCCATGGAATGGCTGACCATCATAATGGTGGCATTCTTTGCCTTTCTGTAGCCGTCAATATTGGCAAGGATCTCTTCCCTGCCCTCGGGATCAAGTCCTGCGGTAGGCTCGTCCAGGATCAGCACCTCCGGCTCCATTGCAATAACACCGGCAATGGCAACACGGCGCTTCTGTCCGCCGGACAGGTCAAAGGGCGATGATTCCAGCTGTGCCTCCGTAATACCAACAAAGCCTGCGGCTTCCCGGACACGGCGGTCGATCTCCTCTGCTTTCAGTTTCATGTTTTTCGGGCCGAAGGCAATGTCCTTATAGACGGTCTCCTCAAACAGCTGATACTCCGGGTACTGGAATACCAGGCCTACACGAAACCGACTTTGCCGGGTAAATGCCTTATCCGACCAAATATCCTTTCCATCCAGAAGCACATTGCCTCCTGTCGGCTTCAGCAAGCCGTTCAGGTGCTGCATCAGGGTGGATTTTCCGGAGCCGGTATGTCCGATAATGCCGATAAATTCCCCACGCTCCACGCAGAAGGACACGTCCTTCAATGCCACGTGTTCAAAGGGAGTCCCGGCACTATAGATATGCTCCAGGTTCTTTACCTCTAAAATAGGTGCCACTTTTCTTTCCTCCGTCAAGCCTTTACACTGTCATAAAGTGCCTGCGCACATTCTTCCACGCTGAGCCGGTCAAGGGGCAGCGTGAAGCCTTCCTGATTTAATGCATGGCAAAGCTCCACCGTATCCGGGGATGCCAGGCGAATGCTGTGCAGCAGCTCCACACGGGAGAACACTGCACGGGGTGTGCCGTCGGCGGCGATCTGACCCTTACTCATAACGATCACACGCTGCGCCATGGCAGCTTCGTCCATATGGTGGGTGATCAGCACAACGGTAATGCCCTTTTCACGGTTCAGCTTCAGAACCGTTTCCATGACCTCTTTTCTGCCCTTGGGATCCAGCATGGCAGTAGGCTCGTCCAGGACGATGCACTTGGGCTCCATGGCAATGATACCGGCAATGGTAATACGCTGCTTCTGTCCGCCGGAGAGAAGGTTGGGCGAATGCTCACGGTACTCATACATGCCTACCTGGTTCAGGGCGCTGTCCACACGGCTGCGGATCATCGGTCCTGCCACACCCAGGTTCTCCGGGCCAAAGGCCACGTCCTCCTCCACCACGTTGGCGACGATCTGATTATCCGGGTTCTGAAACACCATGCCAACGTTCCGTCGGATTTGCATCAGCTTCTCACTGTCGGATGTGTCCATTCCGCAGACATACACCTTACCGCCGGCAGGGAGCAATATGGAATTAAAGTGCTTTGCCAGGGTGGATTTGCCGCAGCCATTGCTGCCGAGAACAGCCACAAAGCTGCCCTCCTCCACTGTCAGGTTCAGGTCTTCAAAGACGGTGACACCGGGGGCATTGTCAATGCCCGGATAGCTATATGCCAGGTGTTCAACAGAAATTGCGGTACTCAAATCATTTCCTCCATTCAGGGAGTCCATCTGCCTGCTGCGCCGCAGGGCAGCATCTGTCCTGTGGACTGCACCGGCAGTCCCAGCTCACCCACAGCGGTCTTGCCGCCGTGGCTGCCGCCGAACACAATATCGGAGGCATAGCCCACAGCAGAGGGCGCAAGGCCGGTGGTATAAGAATTGATAATTACAAACAAGGGGTTGTCTGTCAAAAGCTTTGCGGTCTCCAGCAGGAAGGGATAGAAGCTCGTCTCCATCTTCCAGATCTCGCCGGAGGGGCCTCTGCCGTAGCTGGGGGGATCCATTATAATGCCGTCATAGCGGCGACCTCTGCGGATCTCACGCTGGATGAACTTGCCGCAATCATCCACGATCCAGTGGATGGGCTTGTCTGCCAGTCCCGAGGACTTGGCATTTTCCTTCGCCCAGGCCACCATACCCTTGGAGGCATCCACATGGTACACCTCAGCGCCGCCGGCTGCGGCTGCCAGGGTGGCGCCGCCGGAGTAGGCAAAGAGGTTCAGCACACGGACGGGTCTGCCGGCAGATGCCACCTTGTCACGGATAAAGTCCCAGTTGGCAGCCTGCTCCGGGAAGACGCCGGTATGCTTGAAGTTCATAGGCTTAACATTAAAGGTAAGGTAATCCTTGTAGCGGATCTGCCAGCGCTCCGGCAGGTTGTGGTCTGTCCAGTGACCGCCGCCGCTGTTGGAGCGGACATAACGGGCATCGTACTTCTTCCAGCCGGGATGGTCATGGGGCGTTGCCCAGATCACCTGGGGGTCGGGGCGCACAAGAATATGCTTGCCCCAGCGCTCCAGGCGCTCGCCGTCAGAGGTGTCCAGCACCTCGTAATCCTTCCATTCATCGGAAATCCAAATCATATATTTGCTCCTTAATCGCTGTATCAGCCTGCTGCAGGCTGGGTCTCCTCGGGAGTGGTGGGCTGGGAATGCTGTACCTGGTACTCCTCCCATGCCTCCTTGGTGTGGCGCTTACAGGTCTTGTAGGGGGCGGTGGTGTTGGCATTGATCTTGCCGCTGAAGCCCTTATAGTCGCCGTCCTTACCGTTGCCATCCACAAGGTAGACGTAGTTTTCCAGCGTGTAGCTCTTCACAAGGCCGTAGTTTTTTGCGTTGAGGATCTCCTGCATTTCGTTCTTGGTCAGCTTCAAAAGACCCTTCTTCTCAATCTTCACATTGGAATCCACCTTGGCAAATTCCTTGCAGTATTCCGTTGCCACGCCCTCACCCACGGTACAGAAGTCCAGCTGCACGTGCTTGTTGCAGCTGCCGGAAGGTGAATCCTCAGGGTACACACGGACACTTTCCACACGGCTGCCACGGACGTCGGTCTTACATGCCTCGGTGGCATGCTTGCCGGTATCCAGGCATATGCTGACAGTGGTCATCTTGCTGGTATCGTAAAGGCGGATGTTCTCAAAGCCGTCATGGATGGGCTCCATGACCTTCTTCCACAGACGGGCTGCGGGGTTGTAGCTGCCGCCGGTGGTGTTGATGGTCTCGGGGGTATCGTAGCCGCACCATACGGCTGCGGTGTAGTAGCCGGTGAAGCCGCAGAACCAACGGTCACGGAAGCTGGAGGTAGAACCGGTCTTACCTGCCACGTCCACATCATAGAAGTCTGCGCCGCTGCCGGTACCGCCGGAAACAGCGTTTACCAGGCAGTAGTTCATATAGTTAACTGTCTTTTCGCTGAGGATCTCACGGGTCTCCTGGGTGTTGTCCAGGACCACCTCGCCCTTGCTGTTATACACCTTGGTGTAGGTTCTGCCCTCACGGTACACACCGTTATTGGCAAAGGTAGCGAAGGCGCTGCTCATGTCACGGACGCGGACACCGTAGTGCTGGGCGCCCAGTGCCAGGGAGGAGAACTGCATATCCTGGTCAACCAGGGTGGAGATGCCGAACTTGTCACGGGCAAACTCAAAGCCGTACTCTGCGCCGATCTTATTCAGGGTGTTTGCCGCCACAGCATTGACGGAGCGGACAACACCGGTGAAGATGGATCTTGTATAGTTGTATTCACGGTTATCGTTTCTGGGCCATGCGCCGTCATCATAGTTCATGGGCAGATCCTTGATCACCGATGCAGGAGAGATGGTGCCCTGCTCAAAGCCGGGTGCGTACACCGTCAGGGGCTTAATGGAGGAGCCGGACTGCAGGTCGGACTGGGTGGCTCGGTTCAGACCGAAATGCACCTTATCATTGCCTACGCCGCCTGCCATTGCCACAATATCGCCGATCTTGTTGTCAATGACCACGATGGCAGACTGCAGCTGCTGGGCGCTTCTTGTCTTGGGGATCTCGTCCAGGTTCTTGTAGATCTTATCCACCTGCGCCTGCACCTTCTGGTCAAGGGTCAGATAGATGTGGTAGCCGCCACGGTTGATCTTATCCAGGTAGTCCTCCCAAATGGTCTGGTTCCACTCGGTGATGCCGTCACGCCGGGCAAGGTCTCTTGCCACGTCCTTCAGGGCCGCGTCCACGAAGTAGGAGTAAACCTCCTGGGAGTTGTCCTCGGTGATCTTGGGAGCCGTGCCGCACTTGGGGCATTTCAGTGCGCCGCTTTCGCCGTAGGTGCTGCGGATGCCCGCATAGTCACAGCCATCGCCGGCGCAGACTGTCCAGGTGTTTTCCTCGGAGATGCCGGACTTCAGCACCAGCTCCTGCGCAACTGCCTCATCGTACTGCTCCTGGGTGATGTAGCCCTGGGAGAGCATTTCGCCCAGCACCAGCATCTGACGGTAGCGATTTCTCTCTTTGCCGTTGCGCTCCTGACCCTCGTAGGTGAACACGTCCTCACTGTAGGGGTCAAAGAGAGAGGGGTTATTGGTAATGCTGATCAGGCTTGCGCATTCGGCAACGGTCAGCATCTGCAGTTCTTTTCCGAAATATGCCGCTGCGGCACTCTTGACGCCACGGCAGCCCTGACCCATGTAAATGGAGTTCAGGTACTCTTCAATAATGACCTTCTTATCATTATGCTTTTCCACAAGGGTAGCGCTGAAGAACTCCTGCACCTTACGCTGCACGGTCACGCTGTCCTTGCCGGTCTTATTCTTGATCAGCTGCTGGGTAATACTGGAGCCACCCACGGTCTCGCTGCCAAAGAACATATTGGCAAAGGCCTTGATGGTGGTGACCCAGTCAACACCCTGGTGCTCATAGAAGCGCTTGTCCTCAATGGCAACTGCCGCATGGACCAGGGCAGCAGGGATCTCGTCATAGGTCGCCTTCTTCCAGTCGGTACTGGCATACAGCTCCTGCTCCACCTTGATCTCGCCGTTGGAGGAGACACTGTACACATAAGAGGGGGCATCCATTTCATAGTCATCCAGCACCACAGAGGCGTTGGGAAGAATGTCCGTCTCCATATACTCGCCCAGAATGCCTGCAAACACGAAGCCGCAAACGATCACGATCAGCAGCACGGTAGACACAGCGCCGATGGCAATCTTCACCGCAGCAAACAGCGGTGACCAGATCGCCTTTATTGTTTTGAAGGCTTTATTGTTTTCCACCTTCTGCAGAAACTCCGGCTTCTGGGTCAGCGTCTGCCAAAAGCTCTTCTTTTCCTTATTATTTTTATTTGCCATTATGATTACCTCCATTGTCCGGCATGCGCCGAAATGGGAATTTTTTCAAAACTGCGCATTTGCGCATAATATCGTTCATATTATTATAGCATAAAGAACGCAAATATGAAAGCACTATTTTAATAATAATTAAAAAATTCACAAAAATTTTATAGGTTGGGAAAAGTAATTGCCCCTGCAGCAGATTTCCTCTTGATTTTGCAGGAGAAATCCCGTAAAATAGAGGAAACAAAAGGAGGTTTTTACTATGGCAAATGAATACGGAAGCGATTTCGTGACCATCATAGATGAAGACGGCACCGAATTTGAGCTGGAGATCCTCTCCACCCTGGAATACAACGGCGAGACCTACATGGCTGTGATCCTGGCCGGCAGCGGCGAGGAGGAGGCCCTGGACGTGAGCATCCTCAAGTCCGTGGAGGAGGACGGCGAGCCGATCCTCTGCGCCATTGAAGACGAGCAGGAGCTGGAGACAGTGTATTCCATGATCATGGAGCAGCTGTACGAGGAAGAGGACGACGAGGATTGATTCTCCGCCTGCTTGGTACGTAATGTGTCTATTTGGACCCACATTTTATATTTAGGGATGTTTGACTTCCTGCCGGGATTGCAGGCCTCCCGCCTACGCTTTGACGATAGGTGGACGTTGGAAGCAGCGAACGGTCGGAGCGGCGACCCACCTGCCTTTTGGTGCAGGTCATAATTAGATGCATACGGCCAAAGCGGGTCCGGTGCTGCCTTTTTCGGAGGGCAGCACCTTTTTTATTTCCTAAAAAAATCTGGCAAATTTGTAAATTTTTTTCATTTTGGGCAGTTTCGGAAATTTATATACTTGAAATCGGCGAAATTATGGGTTATAATGGTGCGGTCTACGTGCAGGCATATCGTCTGCATGATGTTAACGAGAGGAATGTATAACAATGAGCGCATCTGATAAGAAGAAGCTCCGCAAGGAGCAGGTTTCTGCCACACTGACCGAAAAGCAGCGTGCGCAGCAGAAGGAAGAAAAGAAGCTGAAGATCTATACCATCGCATTCGTGGCCGCTATGCTGGCCCTGGTTGCCATCCTGGTCATCGCCCTGGGTGTCCGTGGCTTCAAGAATGCCGGTATTGCTGAGAAAAGCACCATCGCCGCCGTGGTTGCAGGCAGAGAGCTGAACACCGTGGAGTTCAACTACTACTACAACGACGCAATCAGCGAGTTCTACAACGAGTGGTACGATGAGTCCACCGGCAGCGCAGATGCTTACCTGCAGATGCTGGGTCTGGACACCGCCAAGCCTCTGAACGAGCAGGTCTACAACGATGAGACCGGCGAGACCTGGGCTGACTACTTTGTGGAGCAGGCTTTGGACAAGGCAAAGCGTGACTTCGCTCTCACCGACAAGGCTGCCGCTGACGGCTTCACCCTGCCCGAGGAAGACAAGACCACCGTCGAGAACGTGATGAACAACCTGAAGACCTACGCTACTCTGTACGGCTTCAGCAACGCTGACCAGTACCTGCGTAACAGCTACGGCTACGGTTCCACCGCCAAGTCCTACCGTGAGTACTACGAGCGCACCCTGCTGGCTGACGCTTACTACAACAACAACGAGGAGAACATCTCCTACGAGGACAGCGAGCTGCGTGCTTACGAGACCGAGAAGTTCAACAACTACTCCTCCTTCACCTACGACAGCGTTTACCTGAGCTACACCAACTTCCGCACCGAGGGTACCGAGGATGAGGAAGGCACTGTCACCTACACCGAGGAGCAGGACAATGCAGCACGTGATGCCATGAAGGCAGCTGCTGACCTGCTGGCTACCGCTACCAATAAGGAAGATCTGGAAGCCAAGCTGGCTGAAGTCAAGGTTGCTGAGGGCGTGAGCCTGAAGGTCACCGAGAACAAGGAAGTTCTCTACACACAGATCAACGGAGATCTCGCCGAGTGGCTGGGCGCTGAAGGCCGTGTAGCAGGCGAGCTGGGTGCTATCCCCAGCATGTCCAGCGACGCTGAGCCCAAGCTGAACGGCTACTACATTGCCATCTTCGGCAACCGCAACGACAACACCGAACCCATGGGCAACGTTCGTCACCTGCTGGTTTCCTTTGAGGGCGGCGAGGAAGACGAAGAGACCGGCGAGACTGTTTACACCGACGAAGAGAAGGCTACCGCCAAGGCTAAGGCTGAAGAGCTGCTGAAGCAGTGGGAAGAGGGCGAGAAGACCGAGGAGTCCTTCATTGAGCTGCTGAAGGAAGAGTCCGATGACACCGGCGTTACCGAGAACGAGGGTCTGTACGAGGACATCAACCCCGGCTCCAGCTACGTTGAGAACTTCCTGGCATGGGCAATTGATCCTGTCCGTACCGAAGGCGACTACGGTATCGTTGAGACCGAGTACGGCTACCACATCATGTACTACGTTGGCGATTCCGAGCTGTCCTACCGTGACAGCTTGATCACCGCTGAGATGCGTACTGCTGAGCAGGAAGCATGGTACAACAGCATTCTGGATGCCGTTACCGCTGAGAAGAAGGACGTTTCCAAGCTGCACCTGGATCTGGTGCTGGGCGGCTAATTTCCAAAACCGTATAAAAAGACCTCCTGCGGAGACAATCTCTGCAGGAGGTTATTTTTATGCATATAAAAAATCAATTTGCCATGGCACTGGCAGGCGCTGCCGCAGGTGCGGTCAGCGGTCTGTTCGGAGCAGGTGGCGGCATGGTGCTGGTGCCGCTGCTGACACTGCTGGCAAAGCTGCCGGAGGATCGGGTGTTTCCGACTTCCGTGTCGGTGATCCTGCCCGTATGTCTTGTTTGCTTAAGTCTTATACCCGGAGACCAGGGGCTTCCCTGGGGTACTGCCCTTCCCTATCTCATGGGCAGCTGCGCCGGAGGTGTGCTGGCAGGTCTGCTGGGACAAAAGCTGCCCACAGTATGGCTGCACCGGCTGCTGGGGGTACTGATCCTTTGGGGAGGTATACGGTATTTATGGTAGAGAGTCTCCCCTTTTCCCTTTTTATGGGGTGTCTCCTGGGCTTTCTCTCCGGCATCGGCATCGGCGGCGGCAGCCTTCTGCTGCTGTGGCTGACACTGGTGCTGAAGCTGCCTCAGGAGACGGCACGTGATGTCAATCTTTTGTTTTTCATCCCCACCGCCCTGATCGCATCTCTGTTTCGCTGGAAGCAAGGGGCGCTGAAGCTGAAAGAGATCCTGCCTGCTGTACTGGCAGGCTGTGTATCCGCCGCCCTGTTTACCCTTGTGGGGCGGCAGGCAGACACGGCGCTGCTGAAAAAGCTGTTCGGAGCGCTTCTGCTGGTAACCGGCCTTCGGGAGCTGTTTTACCGCTGCAAAGATCAGCCACGCTTCCGGAAAGCCAGGTAGCCCTCCAGGATCAGACTTGCTGCCACAGCATCTACGGTATTCTTCCGCTTCTTGCCGTGGTAATTATGCTCGGAGAGGATGTTGTGCGCCTCCACGGTGGTACGGCGCTCGTCCCACATAGCAACGGAAAGTCCGGTGACCGCCTCCACCCGCTTTGCAAATTCACGGCAAAGCTCTGCACGGGCGCCCTCGGTGCCGTCCATGTTTTTGGGAAGACCCATGACGATCTCCGTCACGCCATGCTCCTTCACCAGTTCGCTAATGGCGGCGGCCGTCTTCTCCGGGTTGCGGCTGTGGATCACAGTCGTGGTACCGACGATGCTGCACCGCAGGTCAGACATGGCAATTCCCGTACGTGCGTCACCGTAATCTATGCCCATAACTCTCATAAAATGCACTTCCTTTCTTTGTTCTCCCATTATAGTGCAAAAGAACAAAAAAATAAAGAAAAAAATTGTTGACGAAATCAATTCTTTGTGTTAGAATGGTTTTTACCTGTGAAACGGGCTATTTTCCATGCCCTTTTCAGCTTCGGAGCGGTAATTGTAGTTGGCCGCTTACTAAATTTTTAATAGCCGGAGTGATACAGGGAGGCAAATTTTAAGGAGGTGCCGTTTATGCGCGTTAAAGTCACTTTGAGATGCTCCGAGTGCAAGCAGAGAAACTACAACACCATGAAGAACAAGAAGAACGATCCCGACCGTCTCGAAATGAAGAAGTACTGCAGATTCTGCAGAAAGCACACCGTTCACAACGAGACCAAGTAAGGAGGTTGCACAATGGCTGACGCAAAGAAGAATTGGTTCGCAAGAGCCTGGGGCGCCATTTGCAGATACTTCCGTGAGCTTCGCAGTGAGCTTAAGAAGGTCGTTTGGCCCACCCCGCAGCAGGTGCTGAAGAACACCCTGATCGTATTGGCTTGCGTTCTTGTCGTAGGCGTATTCATCTGGCTGTTCGACTTCGTCGCCCGTATCGGTATTGATGCTCTCATCAATGCATTTAAGTAAGAAGGTTACGAATTATGGCAGAAGCTGCAAAATGGTACGTCGTGCAGACGTATTCCGGTTATGAAAACACTGTAAAGGCCGCCATTGAAAAGACTGTTCAGAGCCGTAGTCTGCAGGAGCAGATCCTGGGTGTGAATATCCCCATGGAAACTGTTACCGAGATCACCGAGTCCGGCGTAAGCAAGACTTACGACCGCAAGCTCTTCCCCGGCTATGTCTTTGTTAAGATGGTTTACAGTGACAACACCTGGCATGCTATCAAGAGCGTCCGTGGCGTTGCCGGCTTTGTCGGCGCTTCCGCAGACGAAAAGCCCATTCCCCTCACCGATGACGAAGTCTACGAGATGGGTGTGGAGAGACGTGAGATCGTCGTGAACTACAGCGTCGGCGATATCGTCCGCATTCTGGATGGCCCCTTCACCAACCTCACCGGTACCGTGGAGGAGATTGACGTGGATGCAAATTCCGTCAGTGTCGTTGTTACCATGTTCGGCCGCGAGACCTCTGTTGAGTTTGAACTTGACCAGGTTGAGGTCACAAACCCATAAACGCATCGTACCGGCTCGGCCGGACGAAACGGTGGGAGGGGTTAACACCCCGCAAGAAATGCGCATAGCGCATATTACCACATTTTATTCAGGAGGTGCTTATTATGGCACAGAAAGTTACCGGTATTATCAAACTTCAGATCAACGCCGCAAAGGCTACCGCTTCCCCCCCTGTTGGTCCCGCTCTGGGTCAGCACGGTGTTAACATCGCTGCATTTATCAAGGACTTCAATGCCCGTACCCAGAACATGGAGGGCTACAAGATCCCCGTTGTTATCACTGTTTACGCAGACCGCAGCTTTACATTTATTACCAAGACCCCTCCGACTCCCCTGCTGATCTTGAAGGCAATCGGTCTGGAGAAGGGCTCCGGCGTTCCCAACAAGACCAAGGTTGGTCAGATCACCAAGGCTCAGATCACCGAGATCGCCAAGACCAAGATGCCCGACTTGAACGTCAACACCCTGGAAGCTGCTGAGAGCCAGGTCGCTGGTACCTGCCGCAGCATGGGCATTGTCGTTGTTGACTAATTCCGATCGCTATCTACAAATCAACTTTTCTATCTGAACTTCGTTTCAGAAATGTGGGAGGATTTTTCCGCATCACCACTTTAAGGAGGATAAAACAAGTGTTTAGAGGCAAAAAGTATCAAGAGAGCGCCAAGCTGATTGACC
>JAFYNQ010000007.1 GCA_017548065.1 Oscillospiraceae bacterium | reverse complement strand
GAACCTCACAGCATACGACCCGCTAGCTCAGTTGGCAGAGCAATTGCCTTTTAAGCAATGGGTCTGGAGTTCGAATCTCCAGCGGGTCACCAAAAAAGAGAAGGAGATACCATCGGTATCTCCTTTTCTTTTTTTGCCGTTGGAGATTCGAAAATTTTAAATGCAACGCGGACGAGCGTTGCCCGCTGCGGCTGGACGCAGCGGAACCTTAATTTTTGCCTCTGGCAAAAATGCAAACGAATCTCCAGCGGGTCACATCCCGTTAAAAATAACAGACCGATTTCCAACTTTTCTCCCCCCAACACGCCCCACTTTCAGTTGCATTTCAGCTTTATTTATTATATTATATAAAGAGTTATATTCACTGAGTATTTTCCCATACAAGGAGCCGACCTTATGGCATATCAAGCCGTCTTCAAACGATATGAATTAAAATTTCTGCTGACCCTGGAGCAAAAAGACCGTGTCCTGGAGGCCATAACCCCCTACATGCAGCTGGACAGATACGGCAG
The DNA here is from genome assembly GCA_017548065.1 of Oscillospiraceae bacterium. Lineage (GTDB taxonomy): Bacteria > Bacillota > Clostridia > Oscillospirales > Oscillospiraceae > Faecousia. Next base: position 15,726 of record JAFYNQ010000007.1, on the reverse strand, counting down.
GAGCAGCATCCGCAACATATACTTTGACACAGATACCTACCGCCTGATCCGCCGCTCCATTGAAAAGCCGCTGTACAAAGAAAAGCTACGGCTTCGCAGCTACGGAAAAGCAGACAAAAACACCTCCATATACGTAGAGGTCAAAAAGAAATTCCAATCTGTTGTCTACAAGCGCCGCATCGCCATGACGGAACAAAACGCCATGGCCTGGCTCACCGAAGACCACAGCCGCCACGACGGTAGCCAGATCGGCAACGAGATCCAATATTTCCTGGATTTCTACAAGACACTGAAGCCGGTACTTTTCCTTTCCTATGAACGGGAGGCCTATTACGCAACAGACGGCTCCGATTTCCGTGTTACCTTTGATGACAACATCCTTTGTCGCCAGGAGGCGCTGACCCTGGATTCCCGGGTATACGGCACACCCATCCTCCCGGAAAACATGGTACTGATGGAGATCAAATGCTCCGGCGGCATTCCCCTTTGGATGACCGAAATCCTTTCCCGGGAGAAGCTTTACAAAACATCCTATTCCAAATACGGCACAGCCTACCAAACCATACTATTCCCCCAACGCCGTGCAGAAGCACAGAAATGTGAGGTAATTACAAATGATTGAAAATGTATTCAAAGGACTTTTTGACGGCTCGCTGTCCTCTGTGATCAGTGTGACCGATTTTCTTGCCTGCCTGGGCGCTGCCCTTGTTTTGGGTCTTGTAATGGCGCTGTGCTACATGTTCCGCACACGCTATACCAAAAGCTTTGTTGTCACCCTGGCGCTGCTGCCTGCGGTGGTTTGCGTTGTGATCATGCTGGTCAACGGCAATGTGGGAACCGGTGTTGCGGTGGCAGGCGCATTCAGCCTGGTACGCTTCCGCTCTGTTCCCGGCAGCGCCAAGGAGATCTGTGCGCTGTTTTTGGCAATGGGCATCGGTCTCATTGCCGGTATGGGCTACCTGGGCTTTGCTGTGCTGTTTACCCTGGTCATGTGCGCCGCCTTTGTGGCTTACCATTTCGTCAATTTCGGGCAGGCGAAAAACGAGGCTCGCTATAAGATCCTCACAGTGACCATTCCCGAAGATCTGGACTATTCTGCCGTTTTTGACGATATTTTTGCAGAACACACCACCGCTTGCCAGCTGGTGCGTGTAAAGACTACCAATATGGGCAGTCTTTTCCGTCTTACTTACGAGATCACACTGCGGGATCCTGCGGAGGAAAAGCAGCTTATTGACAAGCTGCGCTGCCGGAACGGCAACCTGGAGATCTCTGTTTCCCGGCAGGAGACCGGGATCACAGAACTGTAATGGAGGGGTCTTGTGAAAAAGTTGATTTGCTGCCTTTTGGCACTTGCTCTGCTGCTCACAGGTTGCGGCAACCGGGAAGCTCCTCCCACTGAAGCGGAAACCGTCCCCCCTTCCCCCACAGAGAGCATCACAGAAAGCACTGCGCCTGCAGACCTTGGTGACGATTCCATGACCTTCGGTACCAGCCTGGACGAATTGAGCGCCTATGCAGGCTTTTTTGAGGAAGACAGCACGGATATTACCGTGGACTGTGTTTCCGGCACCGGCGGCGCCTACAAGCTGGAGGGCAACGTACTGACCTTCACCCAGGTACAGGAGGACAGCGTCTATGCCATTTCCGGTACCCTTCGGGGCAGCATCGTCATTGACATCGGTGACGACCACAAATTTGACCTGGAGATGAAGGGACTCTCCCTGGTAAGCAGCACCGCACCCCCCATCACCGTCATCAGCGGTGACGAGGTATCGGTGACCGCAAAATCCAACTGTCAGAATTACATCTATGACACACGAGCAGCCGTGGACGAAACCGACGAGACTGTATTTTCCGGTGCCATCCACTCTGCGGTGGATCTTGAAATTTGCGGCAAGGGCGCTTTGACCGTGGTTTCCGAAAACAACAACGGCATCCACAGCAAGGACGATCTGCAGGTAAAGAACCTGACACTGCTGGTGGCTTGCCGTGACAATGCCCTGAAGGGCAACGACAGTGTGGAGCTTACCGCTGCCAACACCACCCTGATCGCCACCGCAGGCGACGGCATCAAGACCACAAACAGCGATATTTCCGAAAAAGGAAACCAGCGTGGCACCATCACCGTCAGCGGCGGCAGTCATGCCATCTACGCTGCCTGCGACGGACTGGATGCCGCTTACGATGTGGTCGTGGACGATGCGTCCACCGAGCTGAACATTTACACAGATAAATACTCCAATTACTCTTCCGAGGTCACCGTCAACAACGAAGCGCAGTATTACATCCGCTTCAACACCAAAAGCTACAACTACTCCGTTAAGTACTACAACAGCGATGATGATTTCACCTGGGTGGATGCGGAATTTGAGACAACCGTGTCCTACTGGCAATATGAATATTACTACTACACCTTCCCCAAGCTGGACAGCTACAGCAAGATGCAGGTCTTTGTTTACAGCGCCAGCATGCCCCAGGGGCAGGAGCAGGAATACATTGCCTGCTCCGAATACCTGACTCCCAGCGAGGGCTATGACACCTTTGCCTTCACCATTCAGGGCAGCTCCCTCTCTTACCAGTGGACAAACTACGAGACCGGCGCAAACCAGACCAGCGGCTGGGGCGGTGGCTTTGGCGGTGGCTGGGGCGGCGGCAGACCCGGTGACATGGGCGGTGGAAGACCCGGTGGCATGGGCGGTGGAAGACCCGGCATGGGTGGCGGCTGGGGCGGCTTCGGTGAAGGCAACGCCGAGAAGGGCGAATACTCCACCAAAGGCATCAAGGCCGGAAACCAAATCTCCATTTACAACGGCATTCTCAACATCAAAGCCTATGACGATGCCATGCACGCCAACAATGACACCACCCTGGAAAACGGGAAAGCACCCACTGGCAATATAACTGTCTCCGGCGGTGTTGTGAATCTTTACAGCAACGATGACGGCATTCATGCCGACGGTACACTGGATATCCAAAACGGTACTGTTTGTGTCACCAACAGCTACGAGGGACTGGAGGGCAACTACATTAAGGTCTCCGGCGGCAACGTTTCCGTAAGTGCCTCCGATGACGGCTTCAATGCTCCCAACTCCCAAGGCACTGCCATTACCATCAGCGGCGGCAACGTATATATCCACTGCAGCGGTGACGGCATTGATTCCAACAGCCGCTCCGCCTATAACGGCATTGTCTTTACCGGCGGAAAAACCGTTGTGATCACCAACTCCCAAATGAACTCCGCCCTGGACAACGAGCAGGGCTACACCTACGAGGGCGGCACTGTCATCGCCGTTATGTACAGCCGTGCCATGACAAACGAATCCATGCACTGCGCAAACTTCACTGACATTGCCAGCACCGGCAATCTCAACATTACCAAGGACAGCTACCTGACTGTAAAAGAAAACGGCAAGACCGTGGCTGCTGTCAAGTCTCCCGTAGATTTGTCCGCCTTTGTGGTATACCTGGGAAGCAATGCCGCAGAGCTTGCCACAGAGACTGATGCCAGCTTCACAACCGACGATAACGGTGTCTACTGGCACAAATAAAAGCAAAGGGGAACCTTATGGATCTGAATAAGCTATTTTCCCGATTCCGAAAAAAGCTGATGGGTGAAAGCCTGCTGAAGGCACTTCTTGCGGCAACCGCATTTGCTGCCGCCGCTGTTTTCATCACATCGCTGATTTACCACATTTCAATTGAAGAAACACCGCTTCTTCTCACCGCCCTGGTGGGTGGCAGTGTTTTCCTCGTGAGCTTTACGGTATTCTTTCTACTGCGCTATCCCACAAAGAAGCGCATTGCCGCGAGGCTGGACGCTTTGGGACTAAAAGAACGTGCCACCACCATGCTGGCATATCAGCACGTAGACACAGAGATTGCCCGTCTGCAGCGGCAGGATGCCATTTCCCACATTGAAAAAACATCCCCAAAGGACATGAAGCTGCAGCTTCGTCCCAGAGAGTCCATTCTCAGCATTGCCTGCCTCTGTCTTGCGGTGGTGATGCTCCTTCTTCCCTTCAACATTTTTGCCGCACCTGCCCCGGAGCAGACCGAGGATGAGGCACGGCAGCAGATCGTCCGGGAGCTGATCCGGCAGCTGCGTGACGAGGTGCAGGAGGCAGAGCTGGACGAGCAGCTGAAGGAACAGCTGGAGCAGATCATAAACGAGCTGGAGCAGGACTCCCAGGAGGCAGAAAGCGACCTGCAGGAGGCCGGTGAGATCCAGCAATCCATTGAACAGCTGCAGGAATTTCTGGAAGAGTCCCTTACCAAAAATGACATTGGTGAGGCGCTGCAAAAATATCCCCTGACCCGTCAGCTGGGTGAAGCCATCAGCGACGGTGACGGAGAAAAAGTCACAGTGGCCATGAATACCCTGGAGACCCAGGTGCTGGAAAACACGGCGCTTCTTACAGAATTAAGCAGCACTGTGCTTTCCGCCCTGACAGATTCCGGTGTAGCTGAGGATGACTCCTTATACAGCGCTCTGGCGCAGTTTGCCAATACCCTTACCCTTATGGGAACTGCCCAGGAGGACTTTGCTACGCATCTGCACAAACTGTTTGAAGATACCACCGCAGCCATTCTTGCCGCCCTGGAGCAACAAGCCAATCTGGAGCAGCAGCTAAGCGAGCTGCTGGAAAGCCTGGAGGAAGCCAAGGATCAGCTGCTGGGCAACCAGGAAGAGACGCAGCCGGAAGGCACCGAGGGCGAAAACCAGGAATCGCAAAACGGCGAGGGCAACGAAGGGGAAAACCAGGAGGGAGAACGTCCCGAGGGTGAGATGCCGGAAGGACAGCGACCGGAAGGAGAAATGCCCCAGGGGCAGATGCCCGAAGGCATGGGCGGTGAAAATCCCGGTGAGGGAGAAGGCAGCCTGAACACCATGACCGAGGGGATCTATGACCCCGTTTCCGGCAGTGTCACCTATGGCGAGGTGTTTGCCGCCTACTATGCAGAATATCTGGAAGCGCTGGAAAACGGCACAGTTTCGGAAGAACTGCAGGAAATTATGGACCAATATTTTTCCGCACTGGGATAAACAAGATAGGAGTTATTGATTATGGTTACAGAAAAGGATATTACTGTGTTTGCAGAAAAAAGCCGTGCACTTTTAAGTGAGATCAGCAAAGACCTGATCGGACAGCAGGAGGTGGTGGAGCAGACCGCCATCGCCATGATCGCCGGCGGCAATGTGCTGCTGGAGGGTGTTCCCGGCGTGGGCAAGACCCGACTGGTGCGTTCCCTGGGTCAGGCATTCTCTCTCCCCTTCTCCCGTATTCAGTTCACCCCCGACCTGATGCCTGCTGACGTCACCGGCACAACGGTGATTGAAAAGGGCGAAGAAGGTCAAAACATTTTAAAATTCCAAAAGGGCCCTATTTTCAGCAATATCATCCTGGCTGACGAGATCAACCGTGCTACCCCCAAGACCCAATCCGCACTTCTGGAGGCTATGCAGGAGCATACCGTCACCGCAGGCGGACAGACCTACAATCTGGACGAGCCGTTCTTTGTGCTGGCTACCCAAAACCCCATTGAGCAGGACGGCACTTACCCCCTGCCGGAAGCACAGATGGACCGTTTCATGTTCAAGCTGCTTATGACCTTCCCCACCATCAGTGAGCTGACTGCCATTGTCAACATGACCCAGGAATCCATGGCAGAGCATGCCCAGGCAGTGCTGACAGGTGAGGAGCTGCTGGCCATGCGTGCCACCGCAAAGGAGATCCCCATCACAGACGAGGTCCTGCACTACGCTATGCGCCTTGTTTCCGCCACCCACCCCGAGCTGGCTGACTCCCCTGCTTTCACAAAACAGTATATCCGCTTCGGCGCCAGCCCCCGTGCAGGTCAGGCACTGATCACCGCAGGTAAGGTGCGTGCCCTGATGCAAGGTCGCTTTAACGTCTCCTACGAGGATATTGATGTATTGGCACTTCCTGTTCTGCGCCACAGAATCAAGCCCAGTTTCACTGCCATCACCGAAAAGCGCACCACCGATCAGCTGATCCATCAGCTGCTTGTTGAACTGAAAAAATCTGCCAAAAAGTAATGCCGAGGCATAATGTATGAAACAAATTATAGATGACGGTTTTATCGCCATGCTGGAAGCCCGGGATCTCATGGTAAAAAATCCCATGAACGGACTGTTCGGCGGCAACCGGCGATCCCAGTCCTACGGAAGTTCTGCGGAATTTGCAGATTTCCGTGAATATGCGCCCGGCGACGATCTGCGCCGTATTGACTGGAATCTCTATGCCCGTTTTGAAAAGCTTTATTTAAAGCTGTTTGTGGACGAACGTCAGCTGCACCACAGAATTTACATTGACAGCTCTGCCTCCATGGACTGGGGCGAGCCAAACAAAGCCCATATGGCGCTGAAGCTGGCTGCTGCCCTTGGTTTTCTTGCTGTGCAGTCCATGGACCGTGTGTCCTTCTATTCCCTCCAGGAAAACACCTGTCGGGATCTTTGCCGCACAGTGGTGGGACGGGAAGCCTTTTACAATGCAGCAAACACCCTGAACCGTGTACGCTTTTTCGGTGACAGCGACGTTGGCGCCGCCTTCGCTTCCCTGGAGGATATCGGACACGGCGACGGTCTTTCCATTCTTATTTCGGACTTTTTGACCGATTCCGATTGGAAGAGCGCTGTGGACAAGCTACTGTATCACAACCGTGAGGTCTGCCTGATCCAAGTGCTTTCCCGGGACGAGATTGCTCCCGGTTTCAGCGGCAAAGTGCTGATGCTGGACTCCGAACGCATTGACGAGGACGATGAGCGCAACTTCCGCTCCGAGATCACACGCACCTCCATGAAGGCTTATGCAGAAGCCTTTGCCTGGCATCAGAAAGAGCTGAAGGATTTCTGTGCCGCCCGCAACGTCAGCTTTATGACTGTTTGCAGTGACGAGAGCATTGAGCGGATGCTGTTTATGAAAGCAACGGAGGTGGGATTGATACAATGAGATTTATGAATCCCGCCGGTCTTTGGCTGTTATTGGGTGTTCCGGTGCTGATCATTATTTATCTCATCAAAGCCCAGCACGAAGACCGCCCCGTTTCCAGCACCTTCATTTGGAAATTAAGCAGCCGCTTTATGAAAAAGCGGTTGCCGGTGCAGCGCATCAAAAAGCTTTTGGCATTTTTGCTGCAGCTGCTTTTGATCGTCGGCATTTCCCTGATGGTGGCACGTCCTGCCTTCAACAACGGAAAAAGCCGGGATTACATTGCCATTGTAGATGCCTCTGCCAGCATGCAGACCAAAGATGAAAACGGGACTACCCGTTTTGACCGTGCCCTGGAAGAGGCAGAAGAACTGGCAAAAGAGATTGACAAAGGTCACACTGTCAGCATCATCCTGGCAGGTGATAAGCCCTCCTGGCTGTTGCAGCGCTCTGTCTCCCCCAGCGAGGTACGGCTGGCACTGGAGGGCGCTGACTGTGCCTACGGCGGCTGCGATACGGCAGCTGCGCTGGCGCTGGCACAGCAGCTGTGTGAGCGCAGCAAAAATCCCCAGGTCATGTTTTTTACAGACAACAGCTACACAGATACCAAAAACATCCAGGCAGTGGATCTGAGCAACGGCGAATGGAACGTTGCCGTGACCGGTGCGCAAAGCAAAGCCGAAAAAGCAAGCACAGAATTTACCGGCACGCTGATCAGCCATCACCGGGATGCCACCCTTACGGTGGGACTTCGGATCAACGGTCAGCTGGCAGATGCCAAAATCGTTGACTGCGTTGCCGATACGGAAACCACCGTATCCTTTGTGACGGAGTCCAAAACCTCTTATGACACCGCCGAGGTATTCGTGGAGACCTCCGATGCCTTGCAGGCAGACAACAGCTATGCCATTTGCCGCAGCAAGGAACGGACTTACCGTGTTATGCTGGTAAGCCGCTCTCCACTCTACCTGGAGAGCGCGCTGAATGCTTTGGGTACTTGCCAGGTCACTGTGGCCGCCTCCCCCGAAGAAGCGGAGCTGACCGGCTATGATCTGTACGTATTTGACTGCGTTGCCCCCCAGGAATATCCCCAGGACGGTTCAGTGCTTGTGTTCGGCACACAGATGCTCCCGGAGGGACTGACCGCCGGCAGCACAGTCACCACCGGCGCCGCCCTGACCATGGAGCTGCAGCAGCAAAGTGATCTGTTTGCAGACCTCACCCTTTTCAACACGGCGGTCACCAACTACAAAGGGCTTCACGGCAATCTTTTCTGGAAGAGCCTTTTCTTCTGTGAGGAAGAAGCCGTGCTTGCCACCCGGGAAATGGGCAACGGTCTGCAGTTTACCGTCGTTTCCTTTGACCTTCGGGACTCCAACCTTCCCATGCAGACAGATTTCCTGCTGTTCATGCGAAACCTGGTGGAATACTCTGTCCCTGCCTTTTTGAAAGACACCGACCATACCGTCGGCAGCAGCGTTACCCTTACGGTAATGCCCGGCGCAGAGGCTATTTATGTGGAGTTGCCCGACGATTCCATTCAGGCGCTGTCCACTGCAGCCGCCGTTACCGCTGTGACAGTGGATGCGGTAGGTATTTACACCGCTGTAATGACCACCCAGGACAGCGGCGAGTATGTGGACTTTTTCGTACACGTGCCGGAAAGCGAGTCCCGGTCTGTTTCCCTTGCGGAATTGTCACTGGAGCTTCCCACGGATATTTCCCAGGATGCGGAAGATGCCATTTCCGAGCTTTGGTTTTGGGTGGCAGTGATCATGCTGATCACAGTTTTGGGAGAATGGGGGTGGTATTACCATGAGCAATATTGAGCTTTCCTTTGAAAACCCCTGGCTTTTGCTGCTGGCAATACCTGCCTTTGCCATTATCCTCCTCCCCTTCCTGTTTCTGCCCAAGCTTCGCAGAAACACCTTCCGCAAGATCGCACCGGTGGTGATCCATCTTGTTGTGGTTACCTTGCTGATCCTGATCATCGCAGGCTTTACCGTAACAGAAAACTCCGACAGCCAGGCAGTTTTGCTGCTGGTGGACTTGTCGGACAGCACCGCCCCGGTGCAGACACAGATAGAAGACCACGCAAAGCAGCTAACAGAGCTTATTGACCAGGAGACGCCGGTGGGTGTGCTGGTTTTCGGCGCTTCCCGGGTGTATACGGTCACCTTGGACGATCCCCGTGGTTTTGCTGTGGACACCGTTGCCGCAGAGGCTACGGACATTGCCGCAGCCTTGGAATATGCCGCAACTTTATTGCCCACTGACAAAGCAGGTCACATCATCCTTCTCACAGACGGCAAGGAAACCGACGGTGATGCGCTGAGCACTGCCCAGTTTTTGTCATCCAAGGATATCCGCATTGATGCGGTTTGGTTTGATACCACCATGCAGGAAGCTGCAGAGGTGCAGCTTGGCAGCTTCATTGCCCCGGAGGGTGCTTATGTAGGAGACACGCTGGCCTTCACTGCCGATGTGGAAAGCAACACCGAGGCTCAGGTCACACTGACCCTTTACGATGACAGCGGTGAAATACTCTCCCAGGAGCATGCCATCTCCCCCGGCAGCAACGTATTTGAGCTGAATGCGCCTGCGGAAACACCGGGCAACCGTGCCTACAAGCTGGTGCTGGAAACAGAGACAGACAACATCACAAAAAACAACGAGCGCTATGCCCATGTAAAAGTCACCGGCAAGTCCTCTGTGCTGCTGCTTGCAGACACGGTAGGACACGCAGAGCCTTTGGCGCAGCTGCTGTCCAATGACTACGAGGTCGTAAGCTACACCGCACGAAATGCGCCCAGAACCATAATGGCGCTGTGCGATTACGATGTTGTGATTCTCTCCAATGTGGATTACGATACACTGCCCACCGGCTATGACAAGCTGCTGGAGACCTATGTGGGCACCTTCGGGCGCACGCTCCTTGCCGTGGGCGGCAGCCAGACCTTTATGTACGGCAGCATGGAAGGCACCGTCCTGGAAGAGATGCTTCCTGTAACCTTCACATTGGAGGAAGACTCCGAGGCGGAGTCTGTGGCGCTGATGCTTGTACTGGACTGCTCCAACAGTATGGTGCAGCGCTCCACCTATCTGTCTGTGGCAAAACAAGGCGCTATCAAGTGCGTGGAGGCCATGACCGGCAATGACTTTGTGGGTGTGATCTCCTTTAACAGCAGAGCCTATTTGCAATCCCCCCTGCTTGCCGCCACCGACCCCAACAAAGAAAGCCTGGTGCGTACGATTTCCGGACTCACCACGTCACGAGGTACCTATTATACAGAAGGTCTGGTGATGGCACATCAGGAGCTTTTGAAATCCGATGCCAAGATCCGCCATATCATCTTCCTTTCCGATGGACAGCCCAGTGACCGTGGCTATACCGAAGCGGTGCAGCGCGCTGCAGAAGACGGCATCACCGTGTCCACCATCGGTCTTGGCTATTCCTCGGACATTCTGCACACCATGGCTTCCTATGGCAACGGACGTTATTACTACGTCAGCAACGCTTCGGAGCTGCCGAATATTATGCTCAGCGAAACAGAGCAGGTGACCGTAAGCTCCCTGATCAACGGTGAATTTCTTCCCATTGTGGCAAAGGAAAGTCCGCTGACTGAGGGCATCTCTTCCCTGCCCATGCTTTACGGCTACCTGGGCATGACCCTGAAGGAAGAGGCCACCGCCTATATTACCACCGACAAGGGACATCCCATTTATGCCGGCTGGAATTACGGGCTGGGAACTGTGGTCTGCTTCACCAGCGACCTGAACGGCAGTTGGTCTTCACAGTGGCTCTCTGAAGCCGCAGGTGCCGCTGTAACGAACCGAATGATCTCCACCAGCATCCCGGCCATTCACCATGATTCTTCCATGCAGGCGGCGATCACCGTCCGAGGACAGACAACGGATATAACTGTCACCACTGCAGACGGCGATGATCACACACTGAACCTTGTGACCTCCTTCGGTACGGTCACCAATTCCTACGTGATGACCCAGACCGAGCCGGGTGTTTACACCACCAGCATTGAAACTGCCAAGCCTGGTCTTTATGCCATGATGGTCACCCAGTCCGACAAAGAAGGCACCATTGCCGATTACCTGGAAAGTGCCATTGCTGTTTCCTATTCCCAGGAATACGATGCCTTTGCCGATGACGGTCAGGTACTGCTGACCACCTTGTGCGGTTACTCCGGCGGTGCGCTTTTCACCGATATGCACAAGCTTGCCCAGGTGCAGGTCGGCACGATCCGTGCCATATTCAATCCCATGACACTGTTCGGTGTCCTGGCGTTGCTGCTTATGCTTATTGACATTGCCATTCGCAAGCTGCGCTGGAAGGATATCCGCAATTACTTCATCTCCCATAAATAAAATGCGAGGCTGCCCGTGTGGGTAGCCTCGTATTTCTCATTTCTTAAAAGAACCCATTGCCTTGGGGAATACGTCCTTGGGGATGGGGGCATCGTAGCCTGCGCCAACACGGCTGCGGAACTCTTCCTGCGCCTTTGCCAGCAGATCCGGGGAGGAGATCATTTCCACTGCGCTGGCAGCCATGACCTTGGCAGCATACCGGGTCATCTTATGTGCCTGGGGCAGCTTGCCCTGGGCAACCATCTGCCAGGTATGGGGCGGTGTGCCTCTTGCAAAGGTGGCGGTGAGGATCTGTGCCGTAGGACAGACCCAGCTGACATCGCCCACATCTGTGGAGGAATAGCCCTGCACCTCATTCTCGGTGTAGTCCCAGATCTCTTCCCATACGGGGTCATTGGCATCCACACCGGCGATGCCCTCCAGGGCAGTTTCGGAAAACCGCTTTGCCGTCTCCAGCTCCTGATCATCCAGCTCCGGGACACCGATCTCCGTCAGCTTATCGTGCATCACCTTGCGAAGGACCGTATTATGCACCAGGTTGGAGCAAGCCTTGATAAACACATGGCTCTCCTTGGTGGAGGTCATCAGGGCCGCGCCCTTGGCGATATCGTTCACACGCTGATACAGTTCCTTCACGGTGGCATTGTCTGCGCCACGGATCAGGTAAAGCACCTCTGCATGCGCCTGCACCACATTGGGAGACATGCCGCCGGCATCAGTAATAGCGTAATGCACACGGCAGTAATTGGGCATATGCTCACGCAGGAACTGCACGCCCACGTTCATCAGCTCCACCGCATCCAATGCGCTGCGACCGACGTCCGGTCTGTTGCTGGCATGGGAGGGTACGCCGTCAAACTTATAAAGCACCTGATAGTTAGCAAGGGAGCGGTCTGTCCACAGCTTATTGGCATAGCCGGGATGCCAGGTAAAGGCAGCATCCAGCCCGTCAAACACGCCGTCACGTGCCATAAAGCTCTTGCCGGAGCCACCCTCCTCACCGGGTGTGCCAAAGAACACCACAGTGCCGGAACTGCCGGTGGTTTCCAGCCACTTCTTTACCGCAATGGCTGCGCCCAAAGAGCCTGCGGCAAACAGATGGTGACCGCAGCCGTGACCGGCTTCGCCGCCAATGCTCTTTTGCTCCAGGCAGCCCGCCTCCTGGCTGAGACCGCTCAAAGCATCAAATTCGCCCAAAATGCCGATCACCGGCTTGCCGCTGCCGTAGGTGCCGGAAAAGGCAGTCTGAATACCTGCCAGGTTTTCCTGCACGGTGAAACCCTCTTTCCGCAGCACGTCGCAAAGATAAGCGGCGGACTTATACTCTGTAAAGGCAGTCTCCGGGTTGTCCCAAAGGTAGTTGGCAACATCCTCCAGGAGCGCTGCTTTTTCGTCAATAACAGACAAATACTGTTGATCCATAACCTGCCTCCTTACCGTCTCATGCCGTCCAGGATGTACTTTTGCACCTGCTTCTTGCCCAGCTTCCACAGCTTACGGCGGTAACGCTTTGCGCCGTCCTGGATGCATGCCCAACGGGGCTGCTTCTGCACACGCAGCTTATAAAACGCTTCCCACTGCTCGTCGGTGCAGCCCTTCAGCTCCGGCTTCAGGTACTGGAATTTCACACGCTCATTCTCGTACAGATCGTACATAGCCAAAGGCCACAGCAGAGAATACTGGAAGGCAGAGATGTTGGTGAAAATAGCAGGTGTCTCACAAGGCACGATCCGCTGATTCTCACGGTCGATCATCATGGCACGGTGATCCCAGGTAAAGCTATCCTTACCGAATGCCAGCTTCACAAATACACCGTACTGGGTGTGGTTCTGCAGGCGCTGGTAATCTGTGTCAAACACAAAGTTGCCCAGGGAGTAGAAGATGATCTTCTTGCCCACCTTCTCGTAATTCTGCATAACATGAGGATGGTGACCCACAACCACGTCAGCGCCCAGCTCCAGGTAGCTCTTATAGATATCACGGACACAGGGCGGCATCATCTGACAGAATTCAGGACCGGCATGGACGACCACAATGCACCAGCGGCAGGTCTTCTTCACATCACGGATCATCTGTGCGATTTTTTCCATGTTGTCCCACTGGATGCAGCCTTCGCTGGTTTCTGTGGCCGCAGGTGTCTCCTCCTGGGTCACAGAGAGGATGCCGATGTCAGCGCCGTCATTTTCAATGATCACCGGCTTGGCGGCCTGGGCTTCATCCAGACCTACACCCACTGTGGGGACACCGTTATCAGCGGCATACTGCAGGGTGCTTTCCAGGCCTTCCCTGCCGCAGTCCATAATATGATTATTGGCAATGTTCCAGATGTTGCCGTTGATCTTCTTCAAAAAGTCAATGCACTCCGGGGGGTTAGCATGGACGATGGGCTTATTGGCAGAGCCCTGACCACGGAAGAGGCAGCCCTCCACGTTGGCAACGGTATAGTCGGAATCGCTCAGGTATTCCACCAGGGAAGCATGGAGCAGATCTTCCTTTTCATAAGTACCTCTGAAGTATTTAGAGGAAAAACCGATATCACCGGTAAATGCAATTCTTTTCATAGTCGTACCTCGCATTCTTTTTATGGGGTACCTAAATTATATACCAACCCACCGGGAAAGGCAATACAGTATTTGTAAATTTACTGCCTTTTCATCTGTTTCAAAAACAGCAACACGGCAATCCCAAGCAGCGCTGCACCGTAGCCAAGCACCCACCAAAGATGGGGAAACACACCGGCAAAATCCCCCGTGAGAACCGCCTGCTGCAGCTGCACGCAATGCACAAAGGGCAGCAGATCGGCAATTTTTTGAAACACTCCGCCCACAAGCGCCAGGTCAAACCACACGCCGGAAAGCCAGGCGGAGAGATTGGTAAGCAGTGCGCCGCAAATGCCACCTACCTGCTTATCATTCAATACGCTGCCACACAACAGCCCCAGGGCAATATACAGTACCGAAATGGGCGCTGTCGCCAGGATACTCAAAAGAATGTACACGCTGGGCTGCAGTCCCAAAAGAATGGCAGCAGCGTAGCACACGGCGCTTTGCGCCATTGCCAAAGGCACAAGGGGCAAAGTATAGCCAAGAATAAAATCCGACGGTGTCAGGGGTGTTGTGTACAGTCGCTGCAAAAAGGCGCTGCTTCTGTCCCTTGCAATCACCGTTGCGGAAAACAAAGAGAGAAATGCCAGTCCAAACACAGAGATACCGGGTGCCAGACGGGATAATTCAAAAAGCGGCACCGGGATGTTGGCCTGAATTGCTGTCAGCAACAAAAGCAGCGCCACAGGAAACCCGAGTCCAAAGGCTACGCTGACGGGGTCTCTTGCAATCTCTTTCAGGTTTCTCATAGAAAAGGTCTGCATTCTCATGATCCCATCTCCTTTACGATGCGCACAAATGCCTCCTCCAGGCGCTCTGCCTGCGCTTTTTCTTTGATCTCACCGGCTGTGCCGCAAAGCAGCAATCTGCCGTCCTTCATGATGCCAATACGGTCGGAGAGAGCTTCTGCCTCCTCCATGTAGTGGGTGGTCAAAAGAATGGTTACACTACCCTTCAGGCTGCGGATCAGCTCCCACAGTTCACTGCGAGCCAGCACATCCAGTCCCAGAGTGGGTTCATCCAGGAAGAGGATCTGCGGACAGCTGATCAGCGCCATAGCAATGCTGAGTCTGCGCTGCCATCCCCCGGACAGCTTACCGGCTTTTTTCTGCAGCACGGAAGAAAGTCCCAATCGATTCGTGATTTCCAAAAGTCTTCCCTTTCGCTCCTCTTTGGCAATTTCAAACACACCGCACATAAATTCTAAGTTTTCCAGCACCGTAAGTCCCGGTGCTACCGCAGTTTCCTGTGGCGATACGGCAAGCATTGCTTTGACCGCAGCAGCATCCCTGCAGATGCTTTTCCCGTTCAGAAAGGCATCCCCTTCTGTGGGCTTTGTCAGTCCCGTCAGCAGCCTCACCGTCGTGGACTTTCCTGCGCCGTTAACGCCCAACAGCGCAAACAGCTCTCCTTTGTGAATCTGCAGATTCAGCCGATCCACAGCCAGGGTGTCATTATATTTCTTTGTCAGATAAGCAGCTTCAATGGCAACCATAAAAAAACCTCCTTCAATGTGGTCACCCGGATTATAGCATGCTGTTTACAAAAAATCCTGCCATTCTCCCCCATCGGTTCTGTTTCTGCGACAAAAGGTAGTAAGCAAATAAAAAAGCCGGTGTGGAAACCCACACCGGCTTTTTGATTCAATTAGTTGACAGTCAGGGTCGCTGCATCGGTGATGAATTCAACGCCGAGCATATCGGTGATGACACAGCGGTACTGGTAGCCGTTTCTCTTGTCGGTAGCTGCCACACGCAGAACTGCGGTGTCAAAGCCAGCTGCAGACT
>JAFYNQ010000066.1 GCA_017548065.1 Oscillospiraceae bacterium | reverse complement strand
TTTGAATAATTTGTCTAGCAAATTTACTCAAGAATTTTCGTTGGCTGTTTGTTTATTCGTACACGAATGTCTTAAACAATCCATTATAAATTGTCCAAGGTGTTTGTTCGTCTTTGCGTTATTCAATTTACAAGGTACAGACGCTTCCGCACGAGCGGAGCTTGTTTAGTCTATCACAGCTTGCAAGCTTTGTCAAGAACTTTTTTCATTTTTTCTCAACTTTTTTCGCAAGCCTTTGCAGACTTTTGCGCCCCCGTCGGAAGCGCTTGGATATAATAGCATCCACCTAACGTTTTGTCAAGCACTTTTTTCGCAAATTTCAAAGTTTTTTTGCAAGAAAAATACCGCTTGATTTTTCCTTACAAAACAAGCGGTATTTCCCTTTATTCCCCCGCAAAAATCAAAGTTTTACGGTGGGTGTGATCTCCTGGATTTTTCCATCCAGAAGCAACGTACAGCCCGTACCGCATACGGTTTCCTCTCTGCCGCACAATTCAAGCTGCAGATCTTCCACCTCCACCCGTGCTTTTCCCGTTACACGGATGCCGTTTCCTACGGGCTTGGCAAAGATATTTTTCACCGTAAGTCCCTCTGTTTCCAGCCCGGACAGCTCCAGGACCGTACCAACAAACTTCTTTTTGTCGCTGATAATACTGGTGGCAGTGCCACGCATATAGGCGCTTGCCTGGATGCAGCGGAAGAAAATGCCGTCGGCACGAGCCGCCTCCAGGTGCGTCAGCTTTTCCCTTGTGTGGGCGCAAAGCTGCTTCTGTGTGTCCATCAGGATAAACTCCGTTACCTCCGGCTCCGGCGCAGACAGCAGAGCGCTGCCGGTATTGCCGAAGGTATGGATATTCTCCAGCGCAACGTCACGGCTGCAGCCGCCCAGCTCCACCGTTGCGGCGCTGCGGCCGCAGATATCCTGCACACGCACCTGCGCCAGGTCGCCGGGGGCAACCTGCTTCTCCAGCCAGCCGTCCCAACGTCCGATGCCCACCATGGCACGGGGCTGCATCTTCTGCTCCGGCACGGAACTGTCCAGTATGCCGCTGACAGAGACATTTTGCACACGGTAGCCGTCCTGGCAGAAGATACGCACCATACTGTAGCGGCAGGGATTTGCCAGCAAGGTATTTACCTTCACATCCCGGATATCCCCGGAGCCTGCATTGCGGCTGGCTTCCACCAGTACGCAGTCTGCGCCCATGATGCCGGTGATATTCTCCACCCGCACACCGCTGCAGCCGCCGGCAATATAAACACCGCCAAGATCCGGGAAGATGCCGGGAGCATAGTAATCAAGGTCACGAAGCTGCACATGGATGCTGTCTTCACAATAAATGCCGAAGAAGCGGCTTTGGCAGATATGCAGGTCTCGGATTTCCGCATGGGTGCAGCCACGAAGCCGCACCAGGGCATTGTCTGTGATGGCACCGAAGCCGAACTTACCGGCAGTTCTCCGCTTCAATCCGTTGGGCTTGCCACTGTCCAGCGTGGCAGAGCCTATGCCACGGATGGAAATCTTTCCCGTGGTCTCTGCCAGGAACATATTACAATAGGTATGGTCTTCCATACGCAGGTGGGCATCCAACAGCACCAGTTTCAGTCCCACCGGAAGGCGCAGTGTCTTGTCAAGCTGCCAAAGCATTGCGCCGGTACGGGCATTATACCTGGGGATCACCAGCACCGCATTTTTCTGCACAGCCGCAGCAATGGCATTTTCCAGTGTCCCGGCATCGGTCATGCCACGGTAAGCTTCTTCGTTGGCAGAGATCCAGGTGACAGTGCTGTCTTTCTCACAGCAGGGCAGCGCCGGGGCTTCTGCCGCTGCTGTCAGCACACGGTTTGCCTTGGGGCTGACCTCCGCTGTGCCGCCGGCATAGATACCATCGCAGCTGTCCCCTATTTTCACAAGGGTACGGTTGGCGGCAGCACGGCGCACGGTGACATCCCGAACACTTGCCTCCCCTTCTCCCAGCAGCACGGCGCAGCCGGGTGCTACTGTATTGTCGGTAATATCCCAAAAAATGATATTCTCCGCTTCCACAGCGCCCTGGCGCAGAGACACCAGGGGCGCAGCCTGGGTTTTGCCGCAAATACGCTTTGCCAGCAGCTGGCAGAGCTCGTTGCTTCTGCCCCAGACGGTAGTATCACCGCCACAGAAGAGCAGCAGTTCTTCCTTTGTTTCACCGCTGATATCTTCCAAAATCAGCTCCCGGCAGCCCTCCTCCACACGGATGCCCCAGGCGCAATCTGCAAAGGACAGCCTCTGCACCCTTCCCTTTCGGGCATGGCGCAGCTGCACACCGCCCCGGAAAGAAATGCCGCTGACGGAAAAGTTTTTTACATTATATAACTGAACCGCCGTCTCTCCACAGCTTTGGATGGCCGCTTTGCCGAAGCCCAGGATATGGATATCCTGCTGTTCCGTTGCCAGGGCATAGGGCAGGCTTCCCTTTTCGTTACAAAAGGCGCAGCCTTCGGCTATAACGGTTGCGTTTGCCAAAATCACCGTGACAGCGCCGGGCAGCTGCACCGGCTGGGTCAGGTGCCATGTACCCTCAGGGATCACCACCGTACGGATATCCCTGCGGCAGGCCTCTGTAACAGCGTCACGGATATTCTCTTTTACTACAATATAATCCATAACCCACCTCACAGTGTCAGGCTTTCCGTCACGGGGACGGTCTCGCCGTTGACCGTTGCCTTGCAGCCGCTGCCGCAGATGGCGATCTGATCCGATGCTTTGTTTATATGGAAATCCCGGATCTCCGCATTGGCCTTGCCGGTGACGCACACACCCACACGGGCGGTGTCACCGAACACATGCTCCACCAAAATTTTTTCTGTTTCCAGGCTTTGCAGATCCAGCACCACACCCTCTGCCTTGGGGCAGGCTTCCTCCACGCCCCAGCGGCGCTGCTGGGTACGCTTGTGGAACACACCATGGATGCGCACGTTTCTTGTCTTTGCCTGGCGGAACACGCTGACAGCAGCGTGATTCTCTCCGTAGCCGTGGATATTGCTTGCACCCACATCGTCGCTGCAGCCGCCAAAGCCCAGCACTCTTCTGCCACGTCCGTAAACATCCCGAATGGTCAGGTGGGCAAGGTCACCCACCTCCGCAGGCACTTTATAATGGTACTCATGGGAGCCGATGACCACCGTGGCATTGACACCCTTCTGATTTTCCGGCAATGACACATCCATAATGGTATCCAGCAGGAAATTTTGCTCCAGGTGACGATCCTGGCACAGCAGTCGCACGGTAAACCAGCTGCCGGCATCGGATTTGATATTACGGATGACCATATTTAATGTATCCGGGTCTTTGCCCTCCACATAGCGACCGTCATTGCCGTCGTTGCCCAGGTTGTTCAGGGCGACCGTATCGTCGCCGGTGGTGCCGGTGATATTCTCCACCAGGAAATTGTGGCAGCCCTGGCGGATATCCACACCGTCACGGTTGCAGCAATCCTCCCAGTTGTCAAAATCCAGGTTGGAAATACGGCAGGTGTCGCAGTGGATGAAATAAGTACAGTACCAGCGTGACTGGCGGATCTGAAAATTCTCCAGCACCAGGTTCCTTACATTGTTAAACAGCACCGTTGCATTTTTCCGCTTATCGGGCAGACCGTAGAGATTGCAGGTCTTTTCCAAAAGGCCGTTTGGCTTGCCGCCGTCCAGCACCGCATCACCGATGCCAATAAAGGCAATGTTATGCTCCTCATGGGCAAGGCATCTGCCCTCTGCCTCGTAGGCACGGGAGTTGATGAACATATTCTCATAGCAGAAATCCGCCTGGCGCAGGTAGGCGCAAAGGAACACCACCGTCACATTGGAGGGTACTTTCACCGCCTTTTCAACCTCCCACAGCGCCTGCTGCCGTGCCACGTTCCAACGGGGAATGACCACCAATCCCGTGGTCTTTGCTGCCAGGTCCACCGCATTCTGGATGGATTCCCCATCGGTCTGTCCGGGGGTCTCGTTGGGCGTCACGTACAATCTGTCCGGCTTGGGTGCGCCGAAGGCAGGCTGCACGATGGGCATAGTCTCCTGCTCGTGGTAAGTACGGGTGTTCTCCTTTTGCGGAAGGAAGGGCTGACCCTTGCACTGCAGATTGGAAAGAAACAGACCGTCGCAGCGCTCTGTTGTAATCACACCGTCACGGCGACCGGCAATACCACGGACGGTCACGTCCTCTGTCTTGCCCAGGATCACCGTGCAGCCGTTTTCCGTCTCATCGGTAATGTCACGCAGCACAATATTATAAATAGGTATGTCCGCTGCAAACCGCACCGCTGCCGCACCCCCGGTTTGGAGACCCAAGCGGCAGAAAATAGAGTTAAAGAAGCCGGGATCACGTCCCAGCACCGGCGCAGCGCCCGGGCGCAGCAGCAGCGCTTCCTCCCGGCTCTCTCCCAGGACGTTCTCCATAATAATATTGTTGCAGCCCTCATAGAAGATGACACCATGGGGCGCATCCAGAATTTTCAGCTGCTGGAGCTTGCTGTACTGAAAATAGTCCAGCTCCAATCCGCCGCCTTCCAGGGTCAGGTCTGCAATGCGGCAATCACGGCAATTGGAAAAGCGCACCAGGGGTGCATGACCCAGGCTGCGCAGTGTTCCGCCGTGGTGACCGCCCAAAAGAAATATCTTATGCTGCTCTCCTGCCAGTGTTCTGGGGGCAGGCACGGTTTCAAAGGCTGTACCGTCAGCTTCCACCACAGCGCCGTCCAAAATCACGGTAATGCCGCCGGGCAGCTGCACCGGCTCTGTCAAATGCCAGGTGCCGTGAACTGCCACAACACGGACATCCGCTTCCATGGCAGCATCCACCGCCGCCTGGAATGCCCGGCTGTGGCTGCCGGGAAATTCCGACGGTGAGAAATACAGTTTTTCTTCCATTATGCTTCCTCCCGAAGTTTTTTCAGCATGGCAACACCCAGCTCTGCAGTTGCTTCACCGATACCGGGGGCATATTTGCACATATCTGCCTCGTAGCAGCCGTGAGCAAAGGCAGCTTTGGAGGGGAAATAGCTTTGTCTGCCGTTGGCGCAGCTGAAGATCAGTGTCATGGGGTAGCCGCTGTTTTCCCGAACGTAGATGCCGTTGGTATCAAACATCTCACAAGGGAACACACCGATGCCCAAATCGCCCACACGGCAGGCGCCCATGGTAACGGGCGAAGACTGACCCAGCTTGGCCTTTGTGAGAATGCCGCCTGCGTGATAAGGGCTGTGGATGCCGTGGGGTACTGCCAGGGCAGCGCAGTGGCGGTAGTCATTGGTCTTCAGCCACTCTTCATAAATCACCGCCGCCTGGGGTACCAGGTGGTCTTCCGTATGGTTCAAAGGCGCTTCCAGGGTCGCCTCGGTGTAGCCGATTTTGGTTGCCGCCATAGGCTGCAGATTTTCTGCGCCTGCCAGAATATAATCGCCCAAAAGCTTTCCGTACTCTCTGTGGTCACGGGTGTCCTGCTCCCACTCTAGGCGGCTGCGGGAATTGATATTGCCGGCAGCGCCCAGGAAGAAGGCAAAGTGCATACCCGACTGCTGCTCCACGTAGTCACGGCAGGCGCCGATATAGTCGGAAGAAATATAGGGTCTTCCGGCACGTCCATGCTCTGTGGCGATGGTGCTTGCCATGGAGGGGTGCGCCTGCCAGTTGGTCAGCAGAATGTCTTTACCTCCCTCACGGCAGAACTTCACAATGCGGATCTCCCGATCCGGCTCTGCCACGTGTCCCCGGTAGGGAGAGACGGAGGGATCGCCGAAGTTATCGCCGCAGATGTCACCGTTTTCCAGCACATAGTGGCGAATGTAATTCATTTTCTCATTATAGGCCTTGCCGCATTCCATGTGGCAGGGCTTTCGGTCGGACAGCGCAGCACCTGCCAGCTCCGTCAGCTTTTCCACCAGCGCAGCTTTGTAATTTGCCACTGCCGGGCATTCCAGCCGATCCATGTCAGGACCGGAGTGGGTATGGGTACCGGCAATGATGACTGCCTCTGTGGGGATGCCCCAGCGGCAGGAAATGGCACGGCGTGCCTCCGGCGCATAGGTATCGTGGGGATAGATAATATCCAGGGTAAACAGCAGTACCGTATTGCCATCCGGCGCCGTCAGGGCAATGCAGGTGGCAGCCATAGGATCCAGCACACCCTGGCTCATACGCTTCATCGTATTGCCGTAGCCTGCCAGGGGGACGGACTCCGTGGGGGTGATATCTGTACGTGCGTAGCCTGCCAGTAATTTTTCCATAAGAATGCCTCCCGGTGGTTTTTCTTTTATTTTACCACATTCTTCCGTTTTTTCACTATCCGTTTTTACGAATGCGCCATCGGTTTTTCCGATTTACTTTTATAGTCGGGGTATGTTATAATGAAAATGAGGTGGTTTTATGACACTGCAACAGCTGCAATACCTGATGGAGGTGTACCGCACCGGCTCTGTTTCCGGCGCTGCCAAGAATCTGTTTCTTGCCCAATCCAGTTTAAGCACATCCATCAGCTCCATTGAAAGTGAACTGGGCTTTCCGGTTTTTGTCCGCACCCAAAAAGGCATGGTACCCACAGCCCAAGGCTCCCATGTGCTTGCCCATGCTGCCAGGATCTGCGAGAGCTACCGCTCTATGCTGGACACACCCAGCCTCTGCAAGCGGCACATCCGCATCAGCGCCCCGGATCTTGCGCCCTTAAACGCTGCCTTCACCCGACTGATGGCAGCCTACAGTGGGGACTCCGGCTTTTATTTTTCCGTGGATTCCTGCTGCACCGTGGAGGCTGCCAAGCGGCTGGCTGAATTTGAACTGGATTTGGCTGTGCTTGTGAACCACGAGGCAAAGCTTTTGTCGGTGGACATGCTTTTGTCCGAGATGAAGCTGCAGCGGCAGCCCATTGCCACTGTGCCGGCTGTTTTCCTCATCGGCAAGCAGCACAGACTTTACGGAGAAGATGCCCTTTCCCCGGAAGTCCTTAACCGGGAGCTGTTTATTGACAACATGGACGATCCGCTGCTGGGCAATGATTTTCTGAAGGGTGTGATCCGGCTGTCTGCCGAGCGCACCGTGGCTGTGAAAAATGCAAATATCCAGCGGCAGCTTCTGGAAGAAGGCATCGGCTACACCATTGCGGCGCAAACCAAGGACTCCCCCTTCCGGCAGATCCCCATTCCCGGTGTCAGCTACACCGTCAGCGCTGTTACCAATCCAAAAGATCAAGGCTCCCAGGCAGTGGAGGACTACATCCGACTGGCAAAGGAAGCTTTCCTGTAAATGCTTAAAAGGCACACTCCCGAAGGAGTGTGCCTCTTGTTTTTATGAAATTATGCATCCTCCAGAATGCCGTAGCCGCCGTCCTTGCGACGGTAGACCACCGCAAAAGCATCCCCTGCTTCCGCATCACGGAAGGCAAAGAAATTATGCCCCAGCAGATTCATCTGCAGCACGGCCTCTTCCCGGGTCATGGGCTCAAAGCGGAACTGCTTCACACGGAGAATGTCCAGCTTTTCCTCCGGCTCGTCCTCGGCAAAGGAGGTCTCCTCCACGCTACGGGTGAAAGCATCCTGGCGAAGGCGGCGGGCAAGACGTGTCTTGTTCTTGCGGATCTGTCCCTCAATGGTGCCGACAGCGGCATCAATGGAGGCAAACATATCGGAGGTGCTTTCGTGTGCCCGGAACCAGCAGGAAGCGCCACGGACGGTCAGTTCCACATTGTTGCGATTCTTTTCCACAGAGAACACCACAAGTGCCTGGGCATCCTCCTCAAAGAACCGTGCCAGCTTCATGACTTTCTTCTCGGCATAAGCATGGACATTTTCGGGAAGTCTGACTTTTTTCTCACTAAACTGAAACTTCATACGCGGCAACTCCTTTCGTTTCACCGATCCTTCGGTGTACTATTATTATAGCACGATTTTCCGTTACCGACAAGGGGTCTCAGGTATCTGTATCATCCCAAAGTGTGGTGACCATCAGGTCATACAAAAGGTCTGCATGCTTCTCAAAGCGCTTTGCCAGCTGGATGGCCTGGCGCTGGTCGGTTGCCAGCAGTTCCAGCTTCATCAGGGCGCCAAATTCATCGTCCAGGCTCATGACCACACCGTACTCGCCGTTTTCACGCTCCAGAAGCTGGGTGTTGATCTTATTCTGCCGACGGTGCTCCCGATCGTACTTCTCCACCGCATCCTCCGCCTTTCTGCGGACGGTGAAGGCAATGTCATTTTCCGTGACGGCGCCGTGGTCTCTTCCCTTTTCGGTGATCACATAAAGGTCACCCTCCAGCTGCTGCAGGTGTCCCGATGCCACCAGCTTGGGAATGGCATCAAACACATCAATGTAGCTCAAGCCGTCATCCTGGAAGCAAAGCTCATAGATATCCTGCTTGGAAAGGGGGAATTTCGTTCTTGCAGTGATAAACAGTATTAAAATTTTAACATCCAGCAGATCATGGATAAAACCGTGTCTTTGCATTGTAAAGCTCCTTATATAGTCCTTTTGTAACAGTATAACAAAAAACCTGCACAATTGCAAGTGACCGCACATAATCTGTGGTGAAAGGATGATGGAACATGGGTGAGACTGTTTTTTACGCTCCCAACGCCACCGGCTCACTGGGGTATGCGGTGGCTGTTTTAAAAGCGGCAGGCTGCCGTTTTGTCCCTGCCCCCGACCGCACTGTGACCCACCTGCTGCTGGGTGTACCGGCAGCAGGCTGTGACCATATATTGCCCCAGCTGCCGCCTGACGTCACCGTGATGGGCGGAAAGCTTCCGCCGCTGCCGGGCTACCGGGTCATAGACCTGCTGAAAGACAGTGACTTTGTAGCAGAAAATGCAGACATTACCGCACGCTGCGCCATTTCTCTTGCCGCCGGGCAGCTTCCCGTCACCTGGAAGGGACTTCCGGTGGCGGTGGTAGGCTGGGGACGCATCGGCAAATGCCTTGCAAGGCTGCTGAAAGCCATGGATGCAGCGGTGACCGTGGTGGCACGAAAGCCGGAAGCCAGGGGCATGCTTCGGGCGCTGGGTTACCGGACTACGGAGACGCTGCTGCCGGAAGGCTACCGTGTGATTTTCAACACCGCAGACGGCGCCGCCCTGGAAGCGCCGCCGGAGACACTTTCCATAGATCTGGCGTCCCGGCAGGGACTGCTGGGTGCCCACGTTATTTGGGCAAGAGGGCTTCCCGGCAAAATGGCGCCGGAATCTGCAGGCGAGCTCATTGCCCACACCCTTTTGCAGCAACTGCAATGAAAGGAGTTTGTTATGACCGTTGGCTTTGCCCTTTGCGGTTCTTTTTGCACCTTTGAGGCGGTGCTGCCGGTGGTTGCCCAACTGGCAGAGAAATACGATGTGATCCCCATTCTCTCTACTGCTGCAAGCACCATTGACAGCCGCTTTGGTAGTGCTGAGACCCATATCACCCGGCTTCGGGAGATTTGCGGAAAAGAGCCGATTTGCACCATAGAGGCAGCCGAACCCATCGGACCGAAAAAGCTGCTGGATATTTTGGTGATCGCCCCCTGCACCGGCAACACCCTGGCAAAGCTGGCTCACAGCATTGCCGACACCCCCGTGACCATGGCGGCAAAAAGCCACCTGCGTAACGGTCGCCCGGTGCTGCTGGCCATCTCCACCAACGACGCCCTGGCCGGAGCTGCGGAAAATATCGGGCGGCTTTTGGGACGAAAGCACTATTACTTTGTCCCCTTCGGGCAGGATGACCCGGAGAAAAAGCCCACCAGCATCGTGGCAGATTTTGGGAAGCTGCCTGATGCTTTGGTATCGGCGCTGGAGGGAAAGCAGCTACAGCCTATGTTATTATAAAGCAAACGGGTGCTGACAAACAGCACCCGTTAAAGTTTTTCTATTGTATTATCTGCTGTGGTGGCGCCCAGGGCGCACAGCTCTGCGGTGGCGGCGCTGCCGTCTGCAAAGCACACTACCTGCGTCCGCTTATTTTTCAGGTTGGCATAGGTACCGCTCCAGGTGCCGCCCTTGCCCAGGCTGCACTGGGCAACAAACACCTTGCTGCCCAAAGCATGGATCACGTGGTTGCGGCTTAAGGCACGGGTGGCGGAAAAATCACTGTCAAAGCTGTTTTCGGAAATATACAGCATATTTTCCCGTTGGTGCTGCTGATACAGCTTGTCTGCCACCACGCTGATCACCCGTCCGCCGGCAGCAAGGCAGGCATCCTGGGCGACCCGGTCTGCGCCACGGGCATTGCCGGACACCAACGTATAGCCCTCACGGGCTGCCAGCTGTCCGATGCGCTCTGCGAAACGGCGGTTTTCCGAAAAAAGGTCACGGCTACCCACCACAGAGATCATAGGTGTTTCCAGGAGGCTGCTGTCCCCTTTCAGCCACAGAGATGCCGGGGCGTCCTCCCCCAGCAGCTGCCGCAAACGTTTCGGGTACTGACGGGAATTCCGGGCAACGGCATAGCAGCCGTACCGCTGCGCCTTTGCCAGATACTGCTCCAGCAGCGGCTTTTGGGCAAGCAGCCGCAAAATGCGGTCTGCCTCCAAAGGCGCATAGCCCAGCTCCAGCAGGTCTGCCGCCACCAGGTCACGATCCTCCCGGGGGGCAGTTCGCTGCCGCACCCGTCGTGTCAGCGTCCGAAACTGGGCTGTGGTCAGGGGCTTTCTTCCGGGATCGCCCAAGGGGCAGGTCAGCAGCAAAAAGCCACGCTCCCAATCGGTCATCGTAATCTCCTCTTTGCAGGCGCTGCCTGCTTTGCCTCTTCTTCCTTCAGGTTGCCCTCTTCATCCAGCACCATAGCCTTGATGGTATACTGGGAGAACTTGGCGATCTCATCCAGCTTTGCCTTCTCCGGGAAGTTGCCGATGATGGAATAGGCAACACCCTTGCGCTTGGCTCTGCCGGTTCTGCCAATGCGGTGGACATAGTATTCATTTTCCAGGGGTACGTCAAAATTGATAACGCACTCCACGTCATCCACGTCAATGCCACGGGATGCCACGTCTGTGGCGATCAGCACCGCCAGCTTGCCGTCACGGTAGCGCTGCATAGTCTTTTCACGCTGGCTCTGCCGAATGTCACCGTGGATGCAATCGCAATCCACACCGGCACGGCGAAAATCATCGCTGAGCCGCTGGCACATATGCTTTGTGTTGCAGAACACCATCACACGCTCAAAGCCCTGGCTTCGCAGCAGCCGCAGCGTTGCCTCTGTCTTCTGCAGGTTGGGGACGGTGATGCTGAACTGCTCAATATCGGGGCGGTCTTCCTGCTTGGGTTCTACGGTGATCTCCACCTCGTCACGCTGATACATCCAGGACACGGTCATGACCTCCTGAGAAATGGTGGCAGAGAACAGACCCAGGTTGCGACGGTTCTTCACCTTCTCAATGATCTTGGTCACATCCTTGAAAAAACCCATATCCAGCATTCTGTCTGCCTCGTCAAGCACAACGGTCTGGATCTTGTCAAAGCGGACATTTTTACGGTTGTAGTGATCCATCAGGCGACCGGGGGTGGCAACGATGATCTGGGGCTTCTTCTCCAGCTGCTTTGCCTGACCCACGATGCCGGCGCCGCCGTAAAGCACCGCCACACGGATACCCTGGTAATATGTAAGGAGGCTGCGCAGCTCGTCACCGATCTGCAGCGCCAGCTCACGGGTGGGCGCCAAAATCAGTCCCTGGACGCTTTCGTCCTCGGGATCAATATGTTCGATCATAGGAATGCCGAAGGCAAAGGTCTTGCCGGTGCCGGTGGGGGCTTTGGCAATGACGTCCTTCCACTGCAAAAACTCCGGGATCGCCAGCTGCTGAATGGTGGTGGGATAGCCGTAGCCCTTCTTCTCCAGCGCCTTCAGCATTTTCTCTGACAGACCCATATCTTTAAACATGATTTCTTCCATTTATCTATCCTCTTTCGTGATTTGCCCATGTATTATAGCACTTATTCTTTGGCTTTGCAATACTATTGCCGCTGTCTGTGGATTTTTCGGTAATCCGAAGGAGACACACCGGCAACACGGAGAAAATTCCGATAGAAGGTGGAGTCATCCTCATAGCCAACCTCCATGCTCACACGGTGCAGTGGCCACTCCGGGTGGGCGCGAATCAACACCTGCGCCTCCGCAATGCGCTTTTGGGCGATGTATTTTTTCAGCGGCATCCCGGCAAACTGGGGAAACACAGAGCAAAAGGCAGATTGGGACAAGCCGAACTGCTTTGCCAGGTCATGCAGCGTAAGGGGTTCTTTGAAATGCAGGTCTATATAAGAAACGCAACGGGACATATCCCCGGTGTAGGCGGCGATGCCCTCCAGCTTGCCGGTGTTATAGGGCTGCAAATAATAGCACTGCGCCAAAAGCCCCACCACCGCTGCCGCCAGGTCGGGGGCGGTGGACAGACCCGGAAGCTCGGTATTCTCCTGCTGCCGCAGGAGACAATCCAAAAGATTTTCCAGCAGGTAGCGCCGTTCCTTATCCGGCATCACACGCAGCCGCACCGGCTGCTCCCCCTGCAGCTCCCGAAGGAAGCGGAAACCGCCGGTCTGGGAAAATCCGGCACGGAATAAGCTCTCGGAAAAAGCCAAAGAGTACAGCTTTGTTCTGCCGCCTTCAAAATGCAGGCTGTGAACAAAGCCGGGAGGTACAATAAAGGCATCGCCTGCGCCCAGGCGCACCGATGTTCCCTCCTGGGTATGCACCAGCTGACCGCTGGCAACATAGCAGGCATGGTAATAGTCATGATAATGGGCCTTACCGTCCCGTTTGCTTTGGGACAGCACCGCCACATGGTAGCCACGGGCCTCTGCCCCGAAATATTCCAGTGTCACAAGCTCTGCCATCCGCTCACCTCCGTTTTTTGTAAGTATAGCATATTTTCCAAAGAAATGCACGAAAAGTTTTGGATCAAAAAACACATCCACCGGCGAAGCCGGTGGTTGTCATTTAGGGGTATAACCCCTTATTCCCCGCGTAACGCGTCAACGCGTAAGTACGATCCGCCAACTGCGTAAGGCCCCCTTGCGACTCGCTAAGAGCAGCTCTTCGTGCGCTGGTGCGTAATGAGGAAAGCTTGCACCGCACCAAGGCCCCCTCTGACGAGGGGGCTGGATTTTGCGAAGCAAAAGACTGGGGGAGAGAATAATCTGATTTTTTCTCTCCCTCCGTCTGCCCTCCGGGCAGCCACCTCCCTCATCAGAGGGAGGCTTTCCTTCCTCCAACTGCAACCTGC
>JAFYNQ010000065.1 GCA_017548065.1 Oscillospiraceae bacterium | reverse complement strand
ATTTCCGTGTTGCCTTCAAGCCCGTTGCCACATTGCTCATGGAACTCATGCTCCCAGAAGTTGTCGGACTTGCCGAAACGGAAAATGCGGTCAGCGGGGATGCCGATCTCCTTGTTCCAGATCTCAAAAGCCTCGTCATCGTTCTCGTAGATAGAGGGGTAAAGACGGTCTGCCTCCAGGCCTACCACCTTGGTCAAAAATTCCCAGCACCATGCAATGGCTTCGTGCTTGAAATAGTCACCGAAGGAGAAGTTACCCAGCATCTCAAAGTAAGTGCCGTGACGGGCGGTCTTACCGATGTTCTCAATATCGCCGGTACGGATGCACTTCTGGCAGGTGCAGACTCTGCGACGGGGAGGCTCAACTTCGCCCTTGAAGTAGGGCTTCATGGGAGCCATGCCGGAGTTGATCAGCAGAAGAGAAGCGTCGTTCTGGGGGATCAGGGAAAAGCTGGGCAGGCGCAGGTGATCCTTGCTCTCAAAGAAAGAAAGGAACATCTCACGCAGCTCGTTTACACCGTAGGGTTTTGTAGCCATAAGAAATAACCTCCTAATAAATTACAAAAAAATATACCCGTCCCCCGGATAGGGACGAGCTAGGTCGCGGTACCACCCTAATTCGCTTATAAAAAGCATCTTAGTTGCTCTGTAACGGGAGCGCCCGTCCCGGTCATCCCGGGCGGCTTGGAAGTGGCCTGCAGCAGTCAGATAAAGGGCTTTCACCGGCTCCCTCTCGCTTCTTGTATCTTCCTTGCTGTTTTGTTTCCGCATTGCCTTTGCATATCCAGGATATTTTACCACAAAGTTTGAAAATGTCAAGTATTTTCCCCGGGAAGTCTTATATGCGCCATTTTTATGGTGCAATACAAGTTTGGGAAAAAATGAGGCGAAAAAAGAAAGATACTGTTGCATTTTGAAAGCAAAGTGATACAATAGGGAAAGAAATTTCAGACGAAAATAATGCTGCGGAGAGAGGTGGGGTTTACAGTGCGAAAGCTGGTGTTGTTTACGTTGGGATTTTGTGCTGTATGCGCTCTTTTTGGCTATCTGCTTTGGAATCCCTGGTTTTGGGCAGTGGGCGCTTTCTGCCTTTTGGGCGCTGTTTCGCTTTTCTTTGTGCGTGTAAAGGCTGCCGGGGTGGCGGCTTGGGCTTTGGTGGGAGCAGCGGTAGCCACGGCTTGGTGCTGTGGCTATAATACTTTCTACCTGGAAGGGGCAAAAGCCTATGACGGGCAGCAGCTGACCCTGACGGTGGAGGCATCGGATTACAGCTACCACACAGACTTCAATAATATTTTTGAAGCAAAAGCCGAGTTTTCCGGCATCCGGTATCCCGTACGTGTGTATCTGGAGACCGTGGAGGACGTAGTTCCCGGAGACCTGATCACCGCAGAGTTTTACTGCAATTTCACCTGCAACGCAGATGAAGATTTCAATTATTTGCGGGGTAGCGGCATCGTAATGCAGCTGTATGCCCAGGATGAGGCGGTGCTGACTCATTGCGAAAAAATCCCGGCAAAATACTTTGCGGTGCAGCTGCAGCGGAATATACTCTCCGAAATCTCTGCGCTGTTTCCCCAGGATACCGCAGGCTTTGCCCGTGCGCTGCTGCTGGGTGACAGCTCGCTGCTTACCTACGAGGAGGATACAGCCTTTCAAATCAGCGGCATCCGCCACGTGATCGCCGTTTCCGGACTTCATGTTTCTATTTTATTTGCATTGGTTTACCTGCTTTGCGGTAAGCACCGTGTGCTGACAGCGCTTTTGGGTATCCCGGTGCTTATTCTTTTTGCTTTTGTGGCAGGTCTCACGCCCTCTATTCTCCGTGCCTGCATAATGCAGTGCATCATGCTGCTGGCAATGCTGTGTAAACGGGAGTACGACCCACCCAGTGCGCTGTCGCTTTCTGTGCTGATCGTTTTGCTGGTAAGCCCCATAACCGTTACTTCGGTCAGCTTCCAGCTTTCTGTGGGCTGCATGGTGGGCATTTTCCTCTTTGGCAGACGGCTGAACCGCCATTTCATCCGCCGCTATAAAGTCTGGAGAATGCACGGTATAAAGGGCATCCTGGTCAAATGGCTGTGCGGCGGTGTTTCGGTCACCTTAAGCGCCATGTCTTTAACAGCGCCTCTTTCCACCTTCTATTTTAACACCATAAGCATCATCGGTGTTTTTACAAACCTTGCGGCGCTGTGGATCATATCCTTTGTGTTTTACGGCATCATGCTTGCCTGCCTGGGAGGCGTGGTTTTTCTGCCCATGGGAAAGTTTGTTGCCTGGTGCGTTTCCTGGGGGATCCGCTACGTGACCGGGGTGGCAAAGCTGTTTGCCAAAGTGCCCTTTGCGGCAGTTTATACGGAAAGTCATTATATCGTCATGTGGCTGGTGTTCTGTTATGTTCTCTTTGCCTGGCTTCTGCTGTCTAAGCGTAAGCGACTGTTTATGACGGCAGCCTGCCTGCTTGTAAGTCTTGGGGTTGCGGTGGCAGCCTCCTGGATAGAGCCGAAGCTGGACAATGTCCGGGTGTCGGTGATTGACGTGGGGCAGGGGCAGGCGGTGCTGCTGCAGGCAGGAGATGCCAATTTTCTGGTGGACTGCGGCGGCGATACCCCAAAATCGGCGGCAGATAAGGTCACCCGAACGCTGCACGCCCAGGGGGTGTACGCTTTGGACGGCATATTTCTCACCCACTATGACAAGGACCACTCCGGCGGCATCCCGTATCTGCTGCAACGAGTGCCGGCGGATACTTTGTACCTGCCGGAGATCTGGGAAGAGGGAAGTCAGAAGCAAAAGCTCCAATCGGAATTCTCCCACATCATAAAGATGGTGGAGGGAAAGATCACCCTGGCCGGAGATTGGGGCAGCTTGACAGCCGTTCCCGGAGAAAACTGGGAGGAAGAGAACGAAAACAGCATGTGCATCTTGTTTCAGGCAGGAAATTGTGATATACTGATAACGGGAGACCGTGGAAGGACCGGCGAGAGTGAACTGCTGCAGCAGCTGGACTTGCCGAAGCTGGAGCTTTTGGTGGCAGGACACCATGGCGCACCGGGTTCCAATAACTACAGCCTGCTGCGGAAAACAAGACCTGAGCAGGTGGCGATCTCTCTGCGGAAAGACAATTATTACGGACACCCGGACAAAGGGCTTTTGCTCCGGCTGTCCTTTTGGAATATTCAGGTAAGACGTACCGACCTGGAGGGGACGGTAATATTCAGGAGGTGAGCCAATGGCAAAGAAGGAAGAGAAAATTGATATGCTGCCGGTGCTGAAGGAAGCGCTGAAGCAGAAAACGCCCCATCGGCTGTATATCTTCCACGGTGAAGAGACCTTCCTTATGCACCATTATCTGGATAAGCTGAAGAAGCTGTTGGTGGATGAACTGACAGAGTCCTTTAATTTCAATAAGCTGACAAAGGAAAACTTTGACCTGCGCAGCCTGGCTGACTCGGTGGAGAGCCTGCCTATGATGGCGGAGCATACCTTCGTATGGGTGGATGATGTGGATATCTTCAAGCTGCCCGAGGACGAGCGCAGCAAGCTGGCAGAGGTCATTTCCGATATCCCGGATTACTGCACCGTGGTGTTCTCCTATGAAACAGAAACCTGGAAGCCGGACAAGCGACTGACCAAGTTTTGGGGCGCCATTGACAAGAATGCGGTGATCGTGGAGTTTGCCAAGCGTGATATCCGTGAGTTGACCGCCTGGGTGCAGCGCCACTTTGCCGCCAATAAAAAGAACATTGATCCCAGGCTCTGCGCCTACCTCATTGATATTACCGGCGGCACCATGACGGCGCTGTCCGGCGAGATCAGCAAGATCTGCGCCTTCTCCGCCGCTGAAAACATTACCAAAAGCGACATTGATGCGGTGACCGAGCCGGTGCTGGATGCGGTGGTATTTACCATGACGGAAATGCTGGGCGAGGGCAAGTATGGGCCTGCCCTGGTGAAGCTGCAGGAGCTTTTAAAGCTGCAGCAGGAGCCTTTGGCTATTTTGGGTGCCATCGGCGCCCACTTCCGGAAGATCAGCACTGCCCGAACCCTTTTGGATAACGGCAGAAACGTAAATGACCTGATGCAGCTGTACAGCATCCGTGACTACGGCGCACGTAAGATCATGGAGGCGGCAAGACGGTTCTCTGCGGCCTTCTGCGCCAAGTCTGCGGAGCTGGTAATGGAAACCGACAGAGCGATCAAAACCTCCCTGGACAGCCCGGAGCGGCTGCTGGAGCTGCTGATACTGCGGCTTGCGCAGGAGGCACGGAATGGTTAAGATCAAGGAAGCCATCGTGGTGGAAGGGCGCTATGATAAGAACACCCTTTCCCAAATCGTGGATGCGCCGATTTTGCAGACCGACGGTTTTTCCGTCATGAAGGATAAAGCGCTTTTGGCGCTGCTGCGCAAGGTGGCGCAGACCCGGGGGCTGATCGTCTTTACAGACTCCGACGGCGCAGGCTTTGTGATCCGCAACTACCTGAAATCTGCGATCCCGCCCCGGTATTTGAAGCATGCCTATATTCCCGATATCCCCGGCAAGGAGAAGCGAAAGTCTGCTCCCGGCAAGGAGGGGAAGCTGGGGGTGGAGGGCATGACGCCCCAGGTGATACTGGATTGCCTTCGCAGAGCCGGGGCGACCATGGATGAGGCAGCGGTAAAAGAAAAAGCCGATCCTATTACCAAACTGGATATGATGTTTGCCGGACTCTCCGGCAGCCCGGACAGCAAAGCAAGAAGGCTTGCGCTTATGAAAATGCTGGAGCTTCCGGAGCATATGAGCGCCAATGCGTTGCTGCAGGCGCTGAATCTTCTTATGACCAAGGATGAATTTTACAGAGTCACAGATTTATTATGATGCAATTCAGGGAGATACCAAATGGTTGATATTTCGGTTAAAAATTTAACAAAGTTCTTCGTCATCGGAGAAAACCTGCTGGAGGATCTCTCGTTTGAAATCCAGGAAGGGGAGTGCGTCGCCATCCTCGGCCGTAACGGCTGCGGCAAGACCACCCTCTTTAACATCCTGACGGGACAGATGGACTATGACAGCGGTGAGGTGTTTGTAAACCCCAATAAAAAGCTGGGTCTTATCTCCCAGATCCCCCGTTTTCCTGCGGGCTACACCGTGGAGGATGTGCTGCGCAGCGCCTATGCGGAGCTGTTTGCCCTGAAGGCAAAAATGGAACGGCTGGAAAAGGAAATGGCAGGGGACAACAGCATTGAACTGCTGCGCCGCTATGACGATCTGTCCAACCGCTTCCAATCCGGCGGCGGCTATGATATGGACGTGGAGGTGGACAAGGTCTGTAACGGCCTGGGCATCACCGCCGCCCAAAGAGTCCAGGAATTTGACAGCCTCTCCGGCGGCGAAAAAACAAGAGTCAACCTGGCAAGACTACTGCTGGAAAAGACAGACATTCTGCTGCTGGACGAACCCACCAACCACCTGGACCTGCGGAACGTGGAGTGGCTGGAGGGCTATATCAACAGCTTCAAGGGAACGGTGCTTACGATCTCCCATGACCGTTTCTTCCTGGACAGAGTGGCAGACCGTGTGATTGAGATCACCGACGGTCATGCAGAATTTTATTCCGGCAACTATTCGTTTTATATTGAAGAAAAGCAGGCGCGGTTCAATCTGCAGCTGAAGCAGTACGAGCAGGAGCAGGCAAAGCTGAAGCAGCTGGGCTACACCGTGGAGCGCATGAAGGGCTGGGGTATTAACAACCGCACCCTTTACCGCCGTGCCATGTCCATTCAGCACCGCATGGAACGCATCAAAAAGACGGAGCGTCCCAAGACAGAGAAGACCATGAAGGCCACCTTCGGCGAGAAGGATTTCTCCGGCGACATGGTATTTTCTGTGAAAAATATGGAAAAATCCTTTGGGGACAGAACCCTCTTTTCCGGGGTGGAGCTGAAGGTGGAGGGCGGCGAGCGCATTGCCCTTTTGGGCGACAACGGCACCGGCAAGTCCACGTTCATCCGCTGCCTTTTGGGCGACGAGGATTGCGGCGGCAAGATCCAGTTCGGACCTACCGTGAAATGGGAGTATCTGCCCCAGATCATCAAGTTCTCCCACCCGGAGCGCAGCTTGTATGACACCATGCTTTATGAGAAAAACTGTACGCCCCAAATGGCACGTGACCGCCTGGGCGCATTTTTGTTCCAGGGTGAGGACGTGTTCAAAAGCGTGGGCAACCTTTCCGGCGGCGAGCAGTCCCGGCTGCGGCTGTGTATGCTCATGGATGAGAAGATCAACCTTTTGATTCTGGACGAGCCCACAAACCATTTGGACATTGCCTCCCGTGAATGGGTGGAGGCAGCCATTGAGGAGTTTGAAGGCGTGCTGCTGTTTGTGTCCCATGACCGCTATTTTATTGAGAAATTTGCCGAGCGTATCTGGCTGCTGGAGGACGGCGGCATTCGGGACTTTAAGTGTGGCTACAGCAAGTTCCGCTCCATTTTGGAGCATGAAGCCATGCAGAAGGTGCCGGAGGCAGCTGCTCCCAAGGTAAAAAAAGAAAAGCCCAAGGGCGGCACCAAGGAATCGGAAAAGCTGGTGCGGCGCCTGGAGCGTGAGATCGAGAAGCAGGAGCAGGTGATCGCAGAGCTGGACAAGGCCATAGAGGCCGCCGCTGCGGATTACCAGGAGCTGACAAGGCTGCTGGGGGAAAAGGAGAATGCCGAAGCGGTTCTCTTTGACCTCATGGAGCAATGGGAAGCCGCCCAATCCTGAAAATGTAGGGAACGGATTTATCCGTTCCGCAAATATCTCCCATTCAGAGGGAGGTGTCAGTGGCAAAGCCGCTGACGGAGGGTGTGTCCATTCTAACCCAATAACTTCCCCTTGACACTATCCCACCATAGTTCTATAATAACCAAGGAAAATCACACGAAGGAGTGTTTATCGTATGTCTTGTAACGGAAATTGTTCCTCTTGCAGCTCCGATTGCGGAGATCGCAAGCAGGAAAGCATGCTGGCTGCACTGAACCCCAAGGCCAGCGTTAAGAAAGTAATTGCAGTTGTCTCCGGCAAGGGCGGCGTTGGTAAGTCCACCGTCACCTCCTTGCTGGCAGTTGCCATGTCCCGGAAGGGCAAGCGTGTGGCTGTGCTGGATGCAGATATCACCGGCCCCTCCGCTCCCACCGCTTTCGGTGTCAACGAATGCCAGGGCGCAACAGAAGAGGGTCTCTACCCGGCACTGACCGCCACCGGCATCCAGGTCATGTCCATTAACCTGCTGCTGGATAACAGCACCGATCCCGTTGTTTGGCGTGGCCCGGTGATCGCCGGCGCTGTGAAGCAGTTCTGGACCGACGTGATTTGGGAAGACGTGGACTATATGTTCGTGGATATGCCTCCCGGAACCGGCGACGTACCGCTGACCGTGTTCCAGAGCCTGCCCGTTGACGGCATCGTCATTGTCACCAGCCCCCAGGATCTTGTTTCCATGATCGTCACCAAGGCTGTGAAGATGGCAAACATGATGCATGTTCCCGTGTTGGGCTTCGTGGAGAACTACAGCTACCTGGAATGCCCCGACTGCGGCAAGCAGATCAAGGTCTTCGGCGAGAGCCGCCTGGACGAGGTGGCAGAGGCGCTGAACGTCCCCGTGCTGGCAAGACTGCCCATTGACCCCGTGGTGGCGGAAAGCTACGACAGCGGCAAGATGGAGCAGGTGAACACCGACAAGGTCGCCGGTGTCATTGAGGCCATTGAGAAAGCGGAATAATAGGAAGCTGCTGTCTCACATAAGTAATAATGCGCAAAGAATAAAG
This sequence comes from Oscillospiraceae bacterium, assembly GCA_017548065.1. GTDB lineage: Bacteria > Bacillota > Clostridia > Oscillospirales > Oscillospiraceae > Faecousia. Next base: position 55 of record JAFYNQ010000065.1, on the reverse strand, counting down.
CTGTCATTCCGAGCCAGTGGAACACTGGCGTGGGAATCCCCCGGATTTTTGGAGT
>JAFYNQ010000064.1 GCA_017548065.1 Oscillospiraceae bacterium | reverse complement strand
TGAGGACGCTGACGTTCTTAAGTGCATCCGTATGCTGACTTTCCTGCCTCTTGAGGAGATTGACGCTATGTCCGATTGGAAAGATGCCCAGCTGAACACCGCAAAGGAGATCCTGGCATTTGAGCTTACCAAGCTTGTTCATGGCGAGGAAGAGGCAGCAAAGGCTCAGGCTTCTGCGAAGGCTCTGTTTGTCGGCGGCGGTGACGATGCCAACATGCCCACCACCGAGATCAAGGCAGAGCAGCTTGTTGAGGGTAAAATCGGTATTCTTAACCTGATGGTGGCTTGCGGTTTGGCGGGCTCCAACGGCGAAGCAAGAAGACTGGTCCAGCAGGGCGGTGTCTTCGTAAATGACGAGAAGGTACCCGACCACACCTTTGCTGTCACCGAGGCAATGCTGAAGGACGGCGTAAAGATCCGCAAGGGCAAGAAGGTCTTCCACAAGGCTGTTATGTAATGAAAACTGGAAACACCTCCCGACTCGGGAGGTGTTTTTGCGTTTTGAAACTGTAATTATTATCTAAAAATTCAAAAGCTTTACTGTTTTAAATTAAAAAGATACTATGGACAAGTTTTTGAATATCTTGTATAATAATATCCAAAATAAAAACAGTAGGGGGAGTTGTATGAAACTCAATTACAAACGTACCATCCTGGTAGGCTTTGCATTCTTCCTTATCAGCGCATTTTGGCAGGCTTACGATGCTACTATTCCCGTGATCCTTACCAATAAGTTTGGTATGTCCCAGACCTGGTCCGGTGTGATCATGGCGCTGGATAATATTCTTGCCGTTTTTATGCTGCCGCTTTTTGGCGCACTTTCTGACAAATGCCGCTCCAAACACGGCAAGCGTACACCTTTCATTGTGATCGGTACGATTATTGCGGCTGTGGCAATTTTCTCTCTTTCTTTTGTGGACAATGCCCAGCTTCGCAATATTGAACCTGTTGCCGGCATTGACGAGCCTGCAGCACTTTCTGTGATCTATGATGCACAGAAGGATACTCAACTGCAGACACCTGACGGCGAATCCTACGTGTTGGCAGATATGTACACACGGGAAGAATTTATGGAGATCCGTACAGAGGCTACGCTGGACGTAGACGGCAAGCAGGTCTCCCCCTATACCAATTATGTTGTACCTGCCCGTCAGGCTTACGCCGCAGCCAAAACTGCGGAAAATCCCACACCCCTGATTTTGTTTGTGGCGCTGCTGTTGCTTGTGCTTGTTGCAATGGCTACCTTCCGAAGCCCTGCTGTTGCCTTGATGCCGGATGTGACGGTAAAACCGCTGCGCAGTAAGGGCAATGCAGTGATCAATCTCATGGGTACAGCCGGCGGTATTCTCGTGCTGGTGCTGGGTATGGTGTTTGCTACCTCCGCAGTACGCAACCAGCTCATGAGCTACAATCTGTACTACGGAGTGATCGCAGGTCTTATGATCGTTTCCCTTGTGATCTTCCTGGCAACTGTCCGTGAGCCTGCCTGGGCAGAGCAGATGCGCAAGGACAGCCTGAAGTACGGCATTGAGGAAGAGCAGGAGACGGATAGCGGCGATAAGAGAAAGCTTTCCTCCGGGGAGAAGCGTTCCCTTATTTTCATTCTTGCGTCCATTGCTTTGTGGTATTTCGGCTACAATGCAGTGACCTCCAAGTATTCTGTCTATGCAGGTAATATCCTGAACATGGACTATAATACCACCTTGCTGATCGCCCAGGGCGCAGCGATTCTTGCTTACCTGCCTGCCGGTATGGTGGCATCCAAGCTGGGACGGAAAAAGACCATTATGGCAGGTGTTGTGATGCTGACCGTTGCATTTGGCGCAGCATCCTTCCTGCGTGCTGGCAGCCCTGTTATGTTGATGAATGTGCTGTTTGCCCTTGCCGGCATTGGTTGGGCAACCATCAACGTGAATTCCTTCCCTATGGTGGTGGAGCTTTGCTCCGGCGGTGACGTGGGCAAGTACACCGGCTTCTACTATACCGCTTCCATGTCTGCACAGATCGTGACACCTATGCTCTCCGGTTTCTTCATGGATATGGACGGTGTTGGTATGACAGTGCTGTTCCCCTATGCCGCTATTTTTGCAGGCCTTGCTTTCCTGACCATGGCTATGGTAAAGCACGGCGATGCAAAGCCTGAGGCGAAGACCGGCCTGGAAGCACTGGATATTGATGATTAAAAGGATTGAGAATTTTTGACCGTATTGATAATTGCATTTGTCCTGGCTGCACTTTATGTGCTCAGCACCAGATGCCGCCATGGCCATAAGGGGCTTCAGGCGCTCTGTGGTCATGGCTATGCGCACCGTGGTCTCCATGGTGAGGGTGTTCCGGAAAACAGCATGACGGCCTTCCAACGGGCAAAGGAGGGGGGCTACGGTGTGGAACTGGATGTTCACCTGATGAAAGACGGTGAGCTTGCGGTGATCCACGATGCAAAGCTTCTGCGGACAACGGGGGCGCCCGGTGTTATTGAGGATCTTACAGTTGCCGACCTGCCGCAATATAAGCTGGAGGGAACAGAGGAGACGATTCCGGTGTTTTCCGATGTACTGAAGCTTTTTGACGGAAAAGTCCCCATTATTTTGGAACTGAAATGTCAGGATAATAATTATGCCGCTTTGTGCCAGAAGGCTTGCGATATGATGGACAACTACAACGGTCCGTATTGCATGGAGTCTTTTGACCCGAGATGCATCCGCTGGCTGCGGAAAAACAGACCCGATGTGATCCGTGGACAGCTGACAGAAAATTATTTCAAAGGCTCTGCTGCCAAGCTGCCCTGGGTGCTGAAATTTGTTTTGGTAAATCAAATTCTGAATTTTCTGCTTTTGCCGGACTTTATTGCGTACAGGTATAAGGACAGAAAACACTTCAGCAATTTCCTCACAGAAAAGCTGTGGGGTTGCCAAAGCGTTACCTGGACACTAACCGCTCCGGAGCAGTATGAAACGGCAGTAAAAGAGGGGAGAATTCCTATTTTTGAAGGCTTCTTGCCTAAATAAACAGCAGGTGCTGCTTCTTTTGCGGAAGCAGCACCTGATTTTATTGGAAATAGCGGTCAAGTTTCTTCTTCAATACTTCGTTCGGCTTTCCTAAAGGCAGACGGCAACTGCCGCAGTCAAAGCCAGCGTACTGCATGGCATATTTGACCGGGATGGGGTTAACATCACTGAAAAGAAGCTCCACCAGCGGCTGGAACAGACACTGCAAATCAGCGGCGGTATCAAAATCTCCTGCCAGCGCAGCATCTGTCATGGCTGCTACATCCCCGGGGCAGATATTGGATAAGACAGATATGACACCTTTTCCACCTAAAGACACAATGGGAACAGTCATGTCATCGTTACCTGACCACACATAGAAATCCCTGGGGCAGCTGCTGCGGATGCGTAACGTTTTTGCTATGTCAGTGCTTGCTTCCTTAACACCGTTGATATTGGGGTGAAGGGCAAGGCTTCGGTATACAGACACCGGTATATCCACACCGGTTCGGGAGGGAACGTTGTAGATAATAATGGGTATCTTGACAGCGTCTGCAATGGCGATGTAGTGGCTGTAAAGGCCGTCGGGATTTCCTTTGTTGTAATAGGGGGAAACTACCAGCAGGGCGTCTGCACCGGCCTCTTCTGCAGCGCAACTTAGTTCTATGGCATGGGATGTATCGTTTGTTCCGGTTCCTGCTATGATGGTACATTGGTTACCTACATAAGCTTTGCTTCGTCTGCACAGCTCTTTTTTCTCGTCATCGGAAAGGGTGGGGGACTCACCGGTGGTACCCGATAGGATGACCGCAGGGATTTTTGCGTCCAGCTGTGCTTTTAACAGCCGCTCTACCAGTGGATAGTTGATCCGATCTCCTAAAAAAGGTGTGACAAGTGCAGTACCCACACCTGTAAATACAGGCTTTTTCATAAAAGAAACACCTCCACGCCAATCTATGCCGTGGAGGTGTATTTTGCGCTACAGCGCTTTTGCGTTTATTATGCCGGTGTATTCCTTCAAAAAGTCTTCGGCTGCTTTTTCCATGCGAACGGTGACCGTATTCTCGTCACGGAAACCGAACACAATGGCAAGATTGCCAAAATATTTGTCAATGATCTGGGCACGGATGCGAAGCATACGCTCCGAAGGCCAGTCGGCGCTGAAGGCGGCATCGTACCGGTTTTCGGGAGCGGTTTCACTGCCAACAAGATCGGAATAGCCTGTTTGTGGGAATTTGTGGAACACATTTTTTCCGAAGCCAAAGGTGATGCTTTTTTCACCTTGGGCATTTTCATAGGTAAATGTACCCTTGTCGCCACAGAAGTCCAGGCGGAACCACTGAATGCCGGGGGTGTTTGTTTCACATACAAAGTGTTTTCCGCTAACTTTCCCGGCAAAAGGCGTTGTCTTGGCAAGGGGGAGATAAAAAAGCTTTTTGTTTTCTGTATATGCGGTCAGTGCTGCGTGACGCTCCGGGTCTTCCGGCAAAGCTTCGCCAAGATTCGGCAGGATATGGGTATACAAGGCTCTGTAGATCGGTTCATATTTCAGATCATTTCCCTGGTTGTCGGAATTGATGATGAAAATGAAATCGTGTTCAGGATCACAGAAAGCAAGCTGGTGGCCCATGCCCTTTGCGGCAAAGCAGCCATTGGGAGCGCACCAGAACTGATAGCCGTAGCCATGGACACTGTGGTGATTATAAAAGCCAAAGATGTTGTTGGGGGTGACAAGAGAGGTGGCTTGTGTAATATATGCTTCGTTCAAATACCGCTTTCCGTTCCAGGTGCCTTTGTTCAGCACAAATCGGGCAAAGCGCCAAAGATCTCTTGCGGTACAAAGCAGACCTGAATCTGCCCAGGAATGACCGCCGGGGCAGGAGAGACAGTAGGCATCCTTGGAAAAACCGATATCATCCAGGAACTTTTCCTGAAGATATTTCAGGAACGGCTTTCCTGTCAGTTTCT
>JAFYNQ010000063.1 GCA_017548065.1 Oscillospiraceae bacterium | reverse complement strand
TCAGCACCTCTTCCTTCAGGTAGCGGAAGGTCTCCTTCTCCCCTTTTTCTGCCAGCATGGTCAGAATATAGGTCAGCTGTTTCAGCGTCTCCGGGTGCATCAACAAGCGGTCACGGCTGCCCTCCAGGTATTCCAGCGCCGAAGAGGGATGGTAGTTCTTGCCCTGATACACGATGCAGGCGGCACGGCGATCCATGACCATTTCCACCAAATATTTCCGGGGCATGGGAACGGCCTCGTATTTCTTCGTCTCCGGGTGCATATCTGTCCAGTATTCGTAATGGTGGCGGTTTCTGCCCTTATGGTGCATCCACGCCTCACTGTAGCCAACGATCTCACGCTCCGCTGCGTTGGGGCTTCTTGTTCCCTGGAAATACCGGGCGCCCACACGGAACTCTGTGAGAGAGTATTTGGACAGATCGTGGGTCAGTCCCTGCCAGTACAGTCCCACCTGAAAGCAGCCCTGGCAGACAATGCGGCGGTGGCGGTTAATGGTACGTAAATGATTCCAGGCTTTCATCATGCCACCTTATTGCCGCCGAGCTGTGCAAGTCCCAGCAGGCTCATTACTTCCTTATAGGTCTCATACAGCTTATTCACAGCGGTCTGCTGGGTTTCTGTCAAATTGTCCCAGATGCCGTCAATATCTGTAAGCTGCTGCTGCAGGCTTCTGCCCACAGGTGCGCCGAAGACAAAGCCGTCATCGGTCTGCAGGTATGCACATGCATAGATATTGGTCTTGGCATTCAACAGATTCCGGGCAGTGGAATTCTCCTGCTTCAGGATTCCGGTCACCAGGGTACTTCCCTTCAGGTTGCCCTTGCTACCGGCGGCAAAGCCGGTATTGACGGTGTATGTACCGGGCAGCATGGTCTTTGTGCCGTCGGCGCTTTCCACGCTCAGGGAAATGCCGAAGCTCTTCACATGCCGTGCCACCACCTGGTCACCCTTGAAGGGAGACTGGTAATACACACCGGCGCAGTCAGGACGGAGGTTCATTTTACTGATATTCAGCTCCACACGGTGGAAGGAAACACCGTCGCCTTCGCTTACCTTCAGGTAGCCGGCACGGTTGCCGCTCTTCACAGCGCCGACGGTCATGGGCTGTACTGCCTCAACGTTACCGTGCAGTGCGCCGGTAAGTCTGCCGTAACGATCGTCGGAAACGGAATAATCATCGGTCTTGCTGTCCATGCAATACAGCGTTGCGCCGTTTGCCACAGTGACATTGCCGTCAATGTAGTAGCCGTTCAGGTCCAGGTTTGTTGTTCTGGGAACAGACACATTCTCACCCACGTCGCCCTGCAGGCGGATGTAGGTTGCGCTGCTGTCTTTGTAATCTTCCAGAGCATCCACCAGGGTGGTGTAGTAGCGGAAGCCGCTTTCCACACCCTTTGTAACAGCCATTGCCTTAAACACCAGATAGTTGTCTTCAATCACCGTTTCCACGTCACCGAAGGTATAGGTCACGGTGCCGGGCAGCAGAGTTGCGCCCTCTGTGATCTTACCCACCTTGCCGGAGGAGATCTCGGAAGCGTAGGAAATATTCACATTACCGGTGAAATCGCCATTTTCTGCATTCACCGCAAAGTAGGAGCTGGGTGCAGCGCTGAAGGTAACATCGGCAATTTTTGCATTGCCTGCCACGTTGACTTTACCCTTGGCGGAATAGATGCAGGCTGCGCCCGTCTCTTTGTCTGTCACGGTGTAATTATAAAGATTATTACCGTACCGATCCTGGGTAATATAACCTGCAACAAGCTTCAGTGTGCCGCTTTCAATGCTGCCGCCGTACATATTCAAAGTACCGACAAGGTACATGGTGCCGCCCTGGGCAGTCCGTGAAGCTGTCTTGACACCACCGTTGATATAACTCCCCTCAAAAGAGTTTGCAGTACCACCGCGGATCGTACCGCCGTACATATTCATAGTACCGCCGGAGGAAACATACACAACTGCGCCGGAGGAAACTGTGTTAATACCTCTCTCGTAGTTAGCTAGAGTTCCGCTGTAGAGATTTACGGTATTGCCCTTATCTACAATCAGCGTACCGCCGCCAAAGCCAACACCGGCGCCGGTGGAGCTGCCGCAGCCGTATACTACGCCGGTCTGATGAGATGAATTGTCCATAATATTCAGGACACTGCTGTCACCGCTGGCCGTATAGAAGGCTCGGGTATCGCCGTAGACAGAATGGCCGTTCAGGTCAAAGCACAGGGTAATGCCACCTTTCACGTGCATCTGCGCCACGTGATTGTCAAAGGGCAGGTAGTAGTGACCGCTACTCATCAAAGTCTTGCCGTCAAAGGGCAGCCATTTGGTGGTAATGCCGCAGTGCTGACAGTAGTTTTCCTTTGCGCCGTCGGCAGAAACCGCCAGTGTATCCAGCATAGACTTCATGATCTTGATCATATCTTCACCGGAGCCCTGAGAGTAGCTGGTGGTATGGGCTTCGTAGCTGCCGCGGGCCCACTTTTCAGATCCTTCGTTATAGTCGTAAGCGTGGTAGTTGGGAACGTAACCGTTCATAGCATTACACAGCTCCAGCACAAAGGGTGTGCCGTAGGTTTCTGTGTTGATAAGGTCACGCCATGCGTTATTTTCTTCGGTGTACACGCCGTTCTCTTTGTAATAATAGTCAAACAACTCGCCGGAACCTGTGACAAAGGCCAGATCTTTGCCAATGGTAATGGTGTTGATTTCCATAAAATAGGTAGTATCCACCGGGGTTTGCAAACTTACATTCCACTTGGAGATCAGGCTGCTGGCATGGTACTTGGAGCCGATGACATAGATTCCACCGCTGTAAGGACTTGTATACTTATAGGTGCCACTGCCCACATTTTCCTGGTAATACTTTGCTGCCTCGTAAGCCAGTGCGGAAACGCCGGTGGCATTGCGGACGTTGCCACGGTAGTAGCGAAGATTGCGGATCTCACCGGGGGCAACGGTGGATCTGTTTGCAGAAGAGGTGATGCCGCTCTTTGCCATGGAACTGAGCACACGGCCGTAAGCAACGCCACGGCTGGTGTTCTGGGTCTTGGCATTGTTATCGATCCAGGCATAAGCAGAGCTGCCGTTTGTCACCTCATAGCCTCTGGGGTTCACGTTGCCACCTGCGCCCTGGAAGAAGGCAACACGGTAATAAAGCGTATTGGTATTGGTTGTCAGCTTGCTGGCAGAGCTTACCATCAGCTTACGCTCCAGTGTCCAGCGGAAGGCATTGATATAGTCGGAGGAAATGCAGTTGCGGCTGCTATGATTATAAGTACCTGTGCTATTATTCAGGGAAGGATGTCCTGTCCAGTTGGCAATAACAATGGGCAGCTTTGTTTTGTCTGCAAAGCTGAACTGCAGAAGGTGCATCACGTCATTGACCTGGGTCACCTGCTTGGGGTTACTGCCACGATCATTGAAATTATCACCGGCAATACAGCCCTTGTCCTCTGCCACATAGTGACGGACGGAGTTCATCACCTTGCCCTTAACTGCGGAGTCAGTGCAGGTAGAGGCATCAATATAGTCTTTGGTGACAGTTGCCTCAGAACGGTCCTTCAGGGCAAGGATGGCAGCATCGGCAATGTCTTCCACTGTTCTGTCGATCCAAATGCCCAGATTGGTGTTGACCACGTTCAGGTCTACGCCGTCATTATTGAAATCTGTTCTTCCTGCGGAAGAATAAGCATCTGCCTGGGGTGCGTTGTGGGTATGGGTGCCGGTGTAATAAATACGGCTGATGTCCATGATGCAGTTTTTGATCTCGCCGGAGGCAATGGCAGCATTCACACGCTCCATAATGCCGTTGCGCACACGGGTGGACTGCAAAGCGCCGATCAAATCAACGGTAATGAGCAAAACCGTATTGCCCTTATGGTCCGTAACGGCAATACAGGTGGCCTTCAAGCCGTCTTCCTCGTTCACCTTGCCGTCGCCGTTGTCATCCACAAGACCGGCGGTGGACAAACGATTCCACACGTCACCGGAGCCGTAAAGCGGCAGCGCCATAATGCCGCTGGCCAGATTTCCGTCCTCCACATAGGGGTTAATATCCACACGGGCATAACCCACCTGGTAGTTGCTGACTGCTTCCGCAGCTTCTGCTTCCGGCACCATCGGCAGGATCGTCAACAGACCCACGAACAGCGCCAGTGTACAAAGCAATGCGACCCATTTCTTCAACATAACGCACCCTCATTTCGTTTATAGAATATCTATTTTATTATAAATCCAAACATGTATAAAATCAAGCATAAGTTGAGCCGGAGCCATAGTTAAATATAAATGCCCGTGATAGACAAATCCCCTTTTCATGTTTTCGGGGAATCTGCCGGCGCAAAAAAGACCCCGGAGAGCATTGCGCCCTCCGGGGTGGAAATCAGCTTAAAATGTTGGGGATCTTCCATTCCTCCAGAACGTCTTTGTATCTGTAGCGGATATTGAGAACCCAGTCTCTTTGGCGATCTGTGAGGCTGCGCCAAACCGTGTCAACAGCCTCCATCTGACTACGCAGTGTCTGTCCCACAGGTGTTCCGAAGAGGAAGCCCTCATCGGTCTGCAGGTAAGCACAGCCGTAGATCACGGTGTTTGCGTTTTGCCTGTTCTGCTCTGTTGTGTTGCCGGTGCGCATAATGTTGTTCACCAGGGTACTTGCCGCCTGGTTGCCGGTATCACCGGGCAGGAAGGTTGTATAGGCGGAGTAGGTGCCGGGTGTCATTGCCAGGGCAGAAGAAGCATTCTCAAGACCCATGCTGATGCCGAAGCTGCGGACATTTGCCGCCACGATCTCGTCACCCTTAAAGGCAGAGCGGTAGTAAAGTCCCACCGTGCCGGGGCGCAGCGCCATGGAGGTGATGCGCAGGTCTACCTTATGGAAGGAGATACCCTCTTCCCCGGTGACCTTCAGGTAGGTATTGTTATAACCGCTGACTGTGCCGCCCCGGTTATTCAGGTTAACGATCCTGCCGTAGCCGATGCCGTCTTCCACGGTAAAGTCATCGGTCTGGCTGTCTGCGCCGAAGAGAGCGCCGTCCTTTGCCAGGGTGATCTCACCGACAAGGTCGCAGCCGTTAAGGTCCAGGTTCACGGGTTTTGTCAGAGTCACGCTCTCGTTGCTGTCTGCCAGCAAGCGGAGTACACCGCCCTCATACGCTGCCAGGGCAGCTTCCAAAGAGCCGAAATAGCTGGTGTCCGTGCCGTTTTCCAGCAGCAGCTTCACATCTGCAAACAGCTCCAGACCGCTTCTGTAAATACCGATGCCGTCTTCCAGGGTCAGTATGCCGTTGCCAAGAGGTGCGTCTGCTGTGGCAGTACCCACCTTCAGGCTGCCGCCCAATGCGCTGGGCAGACTCAAATGGAGGCTACCTTCAAAGGGCGCTGTCTGATTGTCCAGGATAAACAGCGTGCCCTTATCATTGGCAACCGTAAGGTCTGCAATTCTGGCATTGCCGCTGACGTAGAATTTGCCTTCTGTATACACACAGCTGCCAATGCCCTCAATGGGCGTACAGGTCTCGGAGTACACATTGATGGTATCGTACTTCACAGTGGATGTGCCATGGATCTCCAGCAGCGTGCCTTCCAGGATCTCGCCGCCGTACATACGGAAGGTGCCGGAGCTATGCACCGATGCGCCAAGTCCCGTGCCGGTGGCTTCCTTTACGGCGTTGCTGGTATTGACGTAGACACCGGTAGGCGTGCCGACTTTGCCGCCCAGGATGGTGCCGCCGTACATATTCACCGTGCCGTTATTGCGCAGCACGCCGCCACGGAGTGCTATGCAATAGTCTTTGCCATACATACCCAGCTGACCGCTGTAGAAATTCAGCGTGTTACTTTTATCTATCAAAACGGCGCAACCGCCAAATCCGCTGAATGCGCCCAGTTCACCGCCGCAGCCCAAAGCTGCGCCGTTACCTTCGGGAGACAAGTCCATAATGTTCAGCACGGAATTGAAGCCGCTTGTGGTATAGAAGGCACGGGTCGCACCCTTTACCGTATGACCGTTCAGATCAAAGCAGACAGTTGCCTTTTCGGCGACCTTCATCTGGGGCGCCATGGTATCGTCTGTCAGGTAATAGTGACCGGTGGTCAGGTCTGCCTTGCCGTTGTAGGGCACCCAGGTAACAGTACCCTCACAGTGCGCACAAGCGCCCTGGTAGATGCCGTTGTCACCATTTTCCGCTCTGTCCAGCATGGCGTCAAACACAGCGATCATCTTCTCGCCGGTTCCCTTTTCAAAGGGCGTGATGGAGGATTCATAGGAACCACGCTGCCACTTGGTAGAGCCCAGGTTGTAATCATAGGCCTTGCTGTTGGGGACATAGCCCTTGGCACCGTTACAGTAGCCCAGCACGAAGGGTCTGCCGTAGGTATCGTCCAAAAGGTTATCCCAGGCATTGCTACCGTCTTCGTTGTAATAATAGTCAAAGGGCTCACCGGGGACGGTGACAAAGGCCAGCTCCGGGCCGATCATGAACACATTCAGCTCCATGTCCACCAGGTCACCCTTTGGCTGCTGCAAGCGTCTGTCCCAATAGGAGCTGCTGATAATATTGGAGGCGTGGAATTTGGAGCCGATGACGAAGGTCTCGCCGGTGGTGGGACTGGTATAGACCCAGGGATGGCTCTGCGTCTTGATCGCTGCCGCTGCCTTATAGGCCAGACCGGCTTCATAGGAAAGTGAGGAATAGCCGGTGGCTTTTCTCACGGAATTGAAAACGTACTGGGAGGTGGAAATGCTGCCGTAGGCAACGCTTTGGCGATTCTTTGAGGTGTTGAGGCACTCCTGCGCCATGGCGCAGAGAATTCTGCCGTACACATTGCCACGGCTTTCCTTCAGCTTGTCCGCCATATCCTCAAACCACTGGTAGTTTGCGACACCATTCGTCTTTTCTCTGCCACGGGGGTTCACGTTGCCGCCCTCGCCGTTAAAAAATGCCACACGGTAGACCTGCTTGGCCTGGGGAGTTGCCCTGCCGCTTACATCCACGGTACTGTTGTATTCCAGGTTATACCGGAATGCACCGGGGTAATCGGCGGAGAAGCCGTTTTTGCTGCTCTTTTTCTCGTCATTTGTATTGTTCATGGAGGGGTGACCACGCCAGTTGACCAGGATGACGGGAAGCTTACTGTCATCGGCAAAGTCAAACTTCAAAAGGTACATATTGTCATTGACCTGGGTCACCTGCTTGGGATCGTTGCCACGGTTATTGAAGTTATCGCCGGCAACGCACCCCTTGTCCTCTGCCACGTAATGACGGACGGAGTTCATGGTTTTACCCTTCACCTGGGGACTTTCCGCCTCCTTGGCAGAGAGCTGGTCTCTTGTGACTGTTGCCGCCGCTCTGTCCTTCAGCGCCAGCATGGCTGCATCGCCAATGTCCACAACGGTTCTCTCGATCCAGATGCCCAGGTTTTCGTTAATGGGCGCAAGCTCAACGCCTGCGTCGTTGGTGCCGGTCTTGCCCTTGGAGTTATAGACCGTTACGTCCGGCGCTTCGTGGGTATGGGTGCCGGCATAGTAAATATTCTCTGGGGGCAGCTTCACATTCTTCAGCTCACCCGAGGCAAGGGCAGCTTCCACACGGGTGCAGATCTCGGTGCGTGCCCGATCAATGAGGTTGCCACCGATCAGGTCAGCAGTCATCAGCAGCACGGTGTTGCCCTCTGCATCAGACACAGCGATGCAGGTGACCTTCAGTCCGTCCTCTTTGGTGATCTTGCCATCGCCGTTGTCATCCACAAGTCCCTTGGTGGACAAGCGGTTCCACACGTCGCCGGAGCCACGCAGCGGCAAGACCATAACGCCGGAATCAAAATTATCCTCTTCCATATAAGGATTGATATCCACACGGGCAAAGCCCACCTGATAGCTTTGGTTATCCGTTGCTGCCTGAACAGTCGTGACCGCCACAAGTCCAACCATAACCGCCAGGATGCACAAAAGTGCTAAAGTTCGTTTCATATGGGGAATTCCCCCTTCCTGTTATTTTGGAGATTGCCACGGGGCTTTTCCCCGCATGTAAGATCAAGATGCTTTGATATTGGGAATATTCCACCCTGCCATGGCATCTTTATATGTTTCATAAAGTGCCAGCAGACCGTCCTTCTGTATCATTGTCAGCTTGTCCCACATAGCATCGGCAGCCTCCACCTGCTGTTGCAGGCTTCTTGCCACAGTGTCACCGAAGACAAAGCCGGAGGATGTTTCAATATAGGCTGCGCCGTATACGATGGTAGCGGCATTGCCGGCATTGACAGACACAGAATTCTTTGTTCGCATAATGTTTTGCAGCAGTGTGCCGGAGGTAACCGAGTTTTGCGCAAAGATATCATAGCATTTTGAGAACTCGCACCCGGTTTCCAGGTTTTCCCTATTGGGTGCGCCAAAGACGCTCAAGGCGATACCGTAGGAAACGATTTCCTCGGAGAGGACTTCGTCAGCCTTAAAGCCACAGTTGTAATAGACACCCACAGCAGAGGGACGCAGCGCCATGGAATCGATTTTCAGATACACTCTGTGGAAAGACCGCCCCACACCTCTTTTAATCATGACATAGCCTGCTCTGTAGCCATTGTCGGCGCTTTCCTTTGCGCTGACGGTATTGGCTTCCACTGCCATAACACTACCTGTAATGCTGCCGGTGAGCTGGCCGTAGCCTGCCTCGTCCATTGCCGCATAGTCATCGGTCTGGGAGTCCATGCAATACAAAACCGCATTGTCAGCAACGGTAACAGTGCCGTTCAGGTCGTAGCCGTTCAAGTCAAGCCATGCATTTTGAGAAACGGTGATATTTTCCGTAACATCCTTGTTCAGCCGCACATACTGACCTTCTGCGCAAGCAGCGAATGCCTCCCGCAGGGTGACATAGGAAGCCACCTCAGCGCCGTCGGCGCAGACAGAAACAGCAGGCTCTGCCGTCATCAGGTTGCTGCCCACGGCAACCACCGCCATATTCCCTGCGGTGACGGTTGCATTGTCCATGCCCAGGTCGCCGGTGATATTACCAACATCCACACCTGCATTCACTGTACTTGCCCAGGACAAGACTGCACTGCCGGTAAAGGGCTTATTGGTGGCATTTACAGAGAACAGCTCACCGATATTGCCGTCCAGGTACACACCGTCCACAACGGCATCGCCCTCCACGGTCATGCGGGCACTGGAAATCAGGAACACGCAATCGCCCAGGATATCTGCTTTGCCTGCCTGAATCGTACCACCGCTGACATTCAGCTTACCGTTGGTACTGCAGAAAACAGCAGCGCCGTATTCCTTGGAGTGATCGCCGCTTACAGTGGCATCATAGAGATTCACAGTGCCGTTGATAATAAAGATGGCGCTGCCACGAAGGGTAGTAACAGGGGTAGCTTTAATGGTTGCGCCGTAAACATTGACCACTGCATTTGCATCCTGGCAATAGATCGTGCCGCCGTACATATTGGCCGCCTTGTCGCCCTGGACAAAGCCGGTGCCACGGGAGTCCTGAATGTTCAAAGCTGCATTGTTATACACATAGAAGGCACGGGTAGCACCGTGGAATTCGTAACCGTTCAAATCAAAGCAGAACGTTCCTGCTCTGTTGCCGTCGGGATTCAGCTGCTTTTGTGTGGTGATGACGTTTTCTGTCAGCACATAGTGACCGGGATACATGCCCCTGGTGTTTTCTGCCTTATCCAGCTCCGCATCGGTAACGGGTGTCCACTGCAGATATTCTTTACAGGAATGGCAGTATACATAGCTTTGGGCATTTTCGCTGACAATCAGTTCATTGCCCTTCACCGCAGCGGTCAGTTTTGCAAGATTTTGGAATGTAATCTTTGCCTGGGAAACGTCCGCATTCTCTGCAGCTGCAATTATCTGTCCCGAGGTCAGCACGGTTTCGCCGGGGTAGCCCAGCTCCACTGCACCGGTGTATGTGCCTTGTACCGTCAGCTTGGCTGCTGTGCCACCTGCTAAGTACAGTTTTTCCACAGTGCCGCTACCGGAGAGTGTCACGGAACTGCTCTTCATAACATAAACGCAAGGCCACAGACCTTCCATAGGCTCTACTGTCTCACGGTAAGCATAACCCTTAGTATCGCTGCCCCAAACCTCACCGGTGATCTTTACCAGCTCACCGCCGAGGATCTTACCGCCGTAGACACCCAAGCTGCCGTCCACATAGATGGCGCCGCCCATACCGTCACGGGTAGCGGAGACAGGTTTTCCGCTGTTGACATACTGTCATGTGAAGTAAGCTGCTTTGCCGCCTTCCACTGTGCCGCCATAGATATTGAAAGCGCCTCTTGCACGGATGACAGTACCTGTCTGACAGCTGTAGTTTTCTTTTTCCATTGCCTGCAATGTACCGCCATAGAGATTCACGGTACAGCCCGGTCCGATATAAATCGTACCGCCGCCATAAGATCTGCCTGCACCGGCTTCGCCGCCGATACCCATAACAACACCGGTTTGATTCTTGGAAGAATCAAAAATATTCAGCGTTTCGTTTTTATTGTCATCCAGATAGAAGGCACGGTTACCGCTGCCTTTGATAGCAAAGCCGTTCAAATCCAGGCAGACAATGCAGTTTTCCTCAAAGCGCAGCTGGCTGCTGACATCGCAATCCGCACACAGGTAGTAATGCCCTGTGCTAAGCTTGGTCTGTGCGCCATAGGGCTGCCACTGCACATCGCTCTTGCAGTATTGGCAGTAAGCCGTGCGGGTCTCACTGTTGAGCGCTGTCAGCAAGCCGCCCAGTTCTGTAATGGCACGTTCGCCTGTACCGGCTTCCATATCGGAGTTATGGACTTCATAGCTGGCAAAGGTCTTGGTCGCAGAGCCTTCGTTATAATAATAAGCCTCCACATTGGCAAAATAGCGTTGCCAGCCGTTGGTATAGCCGAGAATATAGGGCTTGCCGTAGGTGTCACCAAGCAAATCATTCCACATATTATTCTCGGGGGTGTAAACACCACGTTCTTTAAAATAGTAATCAAAAGGCTCGCCGGGAATCGATACAAAGGCAATGTCCTCGCCAATCATAAAGGCACTGACGGTTACATTAAAGCCGTTGTTGGCAGGAATGCCCAAATTGTTATTCCAGTCACCCACCACATAGCTGGCGTGGTACTTAGAACCGATTACAAAGGTCTCCCCTTCTGCGGTTTTGTAAATCCACGGGTGGGACCAAACAGGTTGCTTGGGGAAGGTTGCATAGGAAGTACCTTCATAGGTATTGATCGCTTTCATATTGGTATGCCCGGTCATATATGCCTCATAAGCCTCTACAGTTGCATTGTGGGCAGCCATAGCTTCCTGATAGGCAGTCTTTGCCTTGTCCCGAGCGGAGGTATAACCGAGAACGCTTGCGAGGAAGCCTGCTTTGTCAACCTTGTTCTGCGCTTCCTCATAAGCATAGTAGGCCGTCTTTGCCGTACCGTAAGTGGCATCTGCTGCGTTGTACAGACTCAGAGCTTCACTGTAGGCTTTGCCGGCATCGTAGGCGATCTGACTGCAGCCTACAGTTTTGCCCTCTGCCTTGAAGGTCTTGGAAAGAGACGTGATTTCGCCTGCTCTTGCTACCGTTTCCTGCTTGCCGTCAGTGATGCACTCATTGACAAACGTGGCCAGCACTACGCCATAGCCGCTGCCGCAGTTCTTGACAGGCGCAGTGGTGCCGGACTTGTCGATCCAGCTATAGCCGATAACTGTACCATTGTCGGAGTTTTTCACAACATTGCCGTTTGCATCACGAACCAACTCATAGCCACGGGGGTTGGTGTTGCCGCCGGTGCCGTTGAAGAAAGCCACACGGTATTTTTGGGTATTGCCCAGTGTCCAGTCGGTCACATTGCCAATATTATTCGTCTCGTCGATCTGCACATCCACGCCGTACTCCAGTGCATGGCGGAATGCACTGACATAGTCGGAAGAAATCAGAGTCTTGCTGCTGGCTTCATAGCCATCGCTGTTGTTAAGCGAGGGGTGACCTCTCCAGTTTGTAAGGATAATGGGCAGCTTGCCGCTGTCTTTGAACGCAAAGTTCAGGATATATACGTTATCATCTGCCTCAGTCACCTGCTGCGGGTCATTACCACGGGCGGTGGTAGTTCCGGAAGTTCCGTTGAAGTTATCGCCTGCCACAAAAGTTTCGCCGTTCTGCTCCACAACATAATGGCGGGTCATGGTCATGGTCTTGCCTTTTACTGCTTTGGATGTGGCTGCGGCGGCAGACAGTTGATCCTTTGTAATGGTGGTGGCTGCTCTGTCTTCCAGCGCCATGATCGCTGCATCGCCGATATCTTCTACGGTGCGGCTGATCCACAGACCCAGATCTTCGTTTAGCTTGCCGATGTCCTGACCTGCGTTATTGGTACCGGTTCTGCCGGAGGAACTATAAGAGGTGGTATCGGGCGCATTATGGGTATGGGTAGAGGCAGAATAAATATTCTCTTTTACAAGCTTCACATCCGTCAATCTGCCCTCTGCCTGCTCAGCCTCAAGACGGGTCATGATCTCATCGTTGATCCGGCTGCTGAAGTTCATAGCCATAACATCCACGGTAATAAGCAAAACGGCATCGCCGTCTTTATCGGTGACCGCAATGACAGTGGCCTTCAAGCCGTCATTTTCATCCACCTTGCCATCGCCGTTATCGTCCATCAAGGCGTTTCGGGACAGGCGGTTCCACACGTCGCCGGTGCCTGCCAAGGGCAGTGCCATAATGCCGGAGGACGGGTCACCGTCCACCACATAAGGATTGATGTCCACACGGGCATAGCCAGCCTGCATGGTTGCCTCTTCTGCGCCGGCGGTCATAGCGATGCCGACAAACGCTGCACACACGATTGCCACCAGACACAATATTGCACATACTTTCTTCAACATAGGATTACCTCATTTCGGGTATAACTTAACTAGTTTATTTTATATGAAAAAAGCCTCATAATCAAGAGAATGCATATTTTTTAGCAGATTGCACAAGTTACGAAGGCTCATTTTGTGCAAAAAGGCAGGTAGTTTTTTGTGGCCGGATGCAGTTACACACCCCAGTCAATTGCTTTGCAATTGCCCTCTATGGGAGGAGGCTTTGGGGTGGATAAAAAACGAGGGGAGGCATTGTGCCTCCCCTCCTGGGTTAATTCGTTATGCTGCCTTGATGTTGGGAATGTTCCAGTTTGCCATTGCAGAAGCATAGGTCTTGTACAGCTCCAGGACACCGGCCTTCTGCACGTCGGTCAGGTCCTTGAAGATGGCATCAATTGCTTCCAGCTGCTGGCGGAGATCACGGACGACAGTGTCACCGAAGGTGTAGCCGTCATCGGTCTCAATGTAGGGTCTGCCGTAGATATCCATTTCACCGTATGCTGCATTCTTATCTGCAGTGTTGGTGGTCTTCAGGATATTCTGCACCAGCACACCGGTGGTATCCTCACCGCTGACAAAGTTGGTCTGTGCGCTGAACTGGCAGAAGCTGTGCAGGTTCTCTGCATCAGGTGCTTCCACAACGCTGAGGGCAATACCGAAGCTCTTCACGTTCTCAGCCACGATCTCGTCACCGTAGAACTTTGCGGTGTAGTACACACCGGCAACGCTTGCACGCAGGGACATGCCGGTAATCTTCATGGTTACACGGTGGAAGGAATAGCCCTTGCCCTCTGCGATCTTCACGTAGCCTTCCGCCGCATGGATAGCGCCTTCGCCGTCAATGATGGTATTGTAGACCATGCCGTAAGCGTAATCGTCATCAATGGTGTAGTCATCGGTCTGGCTGTCAAAGGCATACAGCTCCACCATATCCAAAACAATGCAGGTATTCAGGTAGAAGCCATTCAGGTCAATCTTCATGGACTTCCAGATCTCCACGTCACGAACGTCCTTGGTCAGCTGAATGTAGTTGCCTCGGGCTGCATCGTAGGTGTAAGCCTCCATTGCCTCCTCAAAGGTATCAAAGCTGTCATAAATGCCGTCTGCATCCACCAGGTGGAAGGACTTCAATGTCAGGTTGCTCTTTACGATCAGCTTGCCGTTCTCTGCAATCACGGGCAGCGTGCTGCCGGTTGCGGTGATAGAGCCCTCTGCAATGCCCTTGGTGCCGGAGACAGCGCCAAGCACAGTGCCGGAAGCCGCAGTCTCGGGACAAGTAATATTCATGGAGCCGGTGAAGGCTGCCTTGGTGGTATCCACAGTGAGAATACTTGCAGAGCCTGCTGCCAGGTATACGTCTGCGATCTGCACGTCATTGGCAACCACCAGTGTGCATTTCTCGGGCATATACACACTGTTGCCTCCCTGGTCTGCCTTTGCGGCGGTGATGGTGCCGCCCAGCAGCTCCACGTGGCTGGTAGCGCCGTTACGCAGGGATGCGTAGATCGCACCACCCTTTTCGCTGACGTTGCAAGCTTCCAGAGTGCCGCCGTACATATAGAAGGTAGCACCGTTGACACGGACACAACCGCCGTTGAGAATTGTGCTGGTATTGGCATTGTTATGGCGAACTGTGCCGCCGTAGACCTTACCTACAGCCGTTCCCTGGAGGTAGATGACACCGCCGCCGGTGGTTGCGCCACACTTGCCTTCCATAATACCGCCGCCCACAGAGTCCATGACGGAAAGGGTTGCGCCGTCATAGACATAGAAGGCACGGGTCTTGCCGGTGTAGGTATGACCTGCAAGGTCAATGCAGAAAGTACCGGGATGATCGCTCTTAGCGTTCAGCTGCTTCTGCTCGGTTTCCGGAACATCGTCATCCAGACGATAGTGACCGGGAATCATTTGGGTATTATTCGTGCCGTTGTAGACATCAAAGTCTGCATCGTTCATGGGCTGCCACTGGACAGCCTTGTTACAAGCTTCACAGTGACCATAGCTCCAGGGATGCTCTGCCAGCACCAGATTGCTGCCGCTGACTGCCATGTACAGACCGTCCACATTCTTGACAGTCAGGTTTGCACGGGAGACATTTGCAGCTTCCTTTGCGCCACCCACCAAAGCACCTGCCTTCAGGTCGGTCTTGGAGGAGTATTCCACCTGGGTGGTGCCGGTGTAGTTGCCGTGGACGCTAAACTGTGTCTCTGTAAGACCGGAGAAGTACAGATGCTCAATGGATGCATCATTGTACAGGTTGACTTGACCCTTGGTGCCACTGTAAGTAGTAACGCACACACAAGGCGCAGGACCGGTGGTTTCGGTAACAGTAATATGATTGGTTGTGCCTTCCACCTCACCGGTGAACAAGCGGTATGTACCGGAGGTCATTTCGCCGCCGTACATATTCAGTGTACCTGTCAAATACAGTGCGCCGCCGTAGCCGGTGCTATTTTTGGTAGTGAGATTATTGCTCAGATAGAAGTCACCGGCGCAGTTGGTGGCAGCGCCGCCTTCGATCTTGCCGCCGTACATATTCATGGTGCCACGAATCAGCAGAACCGCACCGGAGGATGCGCTGTAATAGCCATTCTCATAGGAACGGAGTGTACCGCCGTAGATGTTCAGCTCGTGACCCTTACCCATGATGATGACGCCGCCGCCAAAGCCACGGGCAGCGCCGGTAGAGCCGCCGCAGCCTTCAACCACACCGGTCTTTGCGGCAGAACTGTCCATAATGGAAAGGGTTGCCTTATTCGCAGCAGAAGAAGCATTCTGGTCATTATAGAAGGCGCGGCTTGTGCCCTTAAAGGTATAGCCGTTCAGGTCAAAGCACACGGAGATACCGTCCGCTACCTTTTGCTGTGCATAAGCGCCGTTACCAACCAGATAATAGTGCCCGGTTTCCAGTGTCTGACCGGAATAGACGACCCATTCGGCATCCTTCTTACAATGCTCACAGTAAGCTGTGCGGAAGCGACCGTTAAGGGCATCCAGCATGGAATCCAGGGTGCGCACCATATTTTCGCCGGTGCCGGGAGCAAAGTCGGAGGTATGGGTCTCGTAAGCGCCCATAACCTTAGTGGTGCTGCCTTCGTTGTAGTAATAAGCCTCGTAGTTGGGGAAGTAACCCACTGCGCCGTTGGTGTAGCCCAGAACCACGGGCTTACCGTAGGTGCTGTCGTTGAGGATATTCCAAAGGTTATTCTCAGGGGTGTAGTTGCCCAGCTCGTTGTAGTAATAGTCAAAGGGCTCGCCGGGGATGACCACAAAAGCCAGGTCTTTGCCGATCATGCAGGCATTCAGGGTATAGCTACCGCCGGTGGTCTTGGGCGCGCCTGCAGAGGCATCCCAGTCGCCCTGGATCGCATTGGCATGGAAACGGGAACCGACACAGTAAACCTGATCGCCTTCCTTATAAATGAAGGGATGGCTCTGCACAGGCTTTCTGGGACCGGCATTACCGTTTACGGTGGTGGTGCTGGCAGTATAGGGATTGTTGTTGGTATGCGCAGTCATGTACTCCACATAGGGGTCAAGGAGGTTATTCAGATTGGTAAGCGCAGTGTTGTACTCCTTCAACGCAGTTTCCATCTTGGACTTATAAAGGAAGCCCAGCACGCCTGCATCTTTGTAGTCGTTGTAGGCATTCTTGTAGGTAGTAAACTTGGAGTTTGCGGTGGAATATGCAGCGTATGCCTTATCGTACATGGCATCGGCTTCCCAGTAAGCATTGGCTGCATTGTAGCCGATTTCGGTAACGCCGACAGTTTTTCTCTCGGTTGTCACCTTCTGCTGCATGGTTTTGATTTCACCGTAGGAAACAGCAGATGCATTCTTGCCGTCTGTCAGGCACTCCTGCGCCAGGGTTGCCAGCACAACGCCGAAGCTACATGCTCTGCCCTTGATTTCTGCCTTGGAAGCAGACACGTCGATCCAGGAGTAGCCATGCACGATGGTGCCGGAGCCGTAGGTCAAAGGGTTACCGTTTGCATCTCTCTGCACTTCTGTATTACGGGGGTTGGTATTACCGCCGGTACCGTTGAAGAAAATAACACGGTACTTCTGGGTATTGCCCAGCTCCCAGGACTTTACAGAGCCAACGCCGGTGGTCTCATCCAGGGTGACATCAACGCCAAACTCCAACGCATGGCGGTAGGCATTGACATAGTCAGAGGACATACACTTTGTGCCACTGTTATCGTAAGTATTGCTGTTGTTCAAAGAGGGGTGGCCTCTCCAACCGGTGAAGATAATAGGCAGCTTGCTCTTATCTGCAAAGTTAAACTTCAGCAGATACATGGTATCGTCTGCCTCGGTGATCTGGGTGGGGTTGTCGCCACGGTCATTGAAGTTATCACCGGCAATACTGCCATCCTCACCGTTAATGAGGTGACGGGTGGTGACCAGCTTCTTGCCCTTGACAACAGGATCTGTTGCATCGGAAACAGCCAGCTGGTCCTTGGTGATGGTCGCAGCCGCTCTGTCCTTCAGAGCGATAATGGCAGCATCCGCAATGTCTTCGATGGTACGGTTGATCCAGATGCCCAGATTTTCGTTGACTTCCTTCAGGCTGACACCGTCACTGTTATTGCCGGTCTTGCCACCGGAAGCATAGACGGTGGTATCGGGGGCATTGTGGGTATGGGTGCCGCCGTAGTAAATGTCTTCCTTGGCAAGTGATACATTGGAAATCTCGCCACAAGCAATGGCAGCCTCAACACGCTCAACAACAGCAACATTGACCTTGTTGATCAAAGTGCCGCCAATCAGGTCTACATTGATCATCAGTACGGTCTTGCCGGTCTCGTCGGTGACGGCAACGCAGGTTGCCTTCAGGCCGTCGTTGGCATCCACAACGCCGTCGCCGTTATCGTCTACCAGATTTTCAGACAGACGGTTCCAGACGTCACCGGTGCCACGAAGGGGCAGCGCCATAATGCCGCTGCTGAAATCTCCGTCAACAATGTAAGGGTTAATATCCACACGGGCATAACCCACCTGGTACTTGGTCTCGGCAGCGGTTGCCGGAGCCATTGTACCTACCACAATGCCGGCAACCAAAATTACCAGGCAAAGGGCAATCAATAATTTCTTCATCATAAACTTTCCCCTTTTCGCTTAGGATAAAATTTTCCGAGTGTATTATACTAATTTTTACGCGCAAAATCAATACTCGTAGAATAATTGGGCAATTAGCACAAATAAGCATGCTCCGTTTTGTGCAAAACAGCGATAGGAAGAAACGCTTTTTCAGCTTCAATTTATTTTACCTATGCAAACGAGCTTCCTTGTAACATCACGCACTCCCTCCGATGGAGAACGCTTTGCTGCGCATACAAAAAGCAGGAGCGTGCCGGGGGGCACGCTCCTGGGGACTCTTATTAAAATGCGTTTATGATTTCAGGGATGTGCCAGTAGTCCATGACGTCCCACCAGCTGCTGTACATATCCAGGAGGCTTCCCTGCTGAAAATCCGTAAGCGTATCCCAGCTTGCGGAAGCCAGCTCCGTCAGCTCCTCCAGGGACACAGCCGCCACATTGCCGAAGCTGTAGCCCTCCTCTGTCTGCACATAGGTGCAGGCATAGATCCGGGCAGAGCCGTTATTCCAGTTGGTCTCAAAGTCCTTGTCTACCTTCAGGATATCTCGCACCAGCACGCTGTGGCTCTCCCCTGCCCAATCCGTCAGGGCAGTTGCCACGGTGGTGGTGTGCATATTCTCTGCATTGGGCGCTTCTGCCACATTCAGGGCAATGCCGAAGGATTTTGTATTGGCCTTGACCACTTCGTCTGCACGGAAATTAGCTGTAAAGTAAACGCCTGTTACATTGGGACGGAGGTTCACATGGGTCAATTCAATCTCCGTACGGTGGTAAGAAGTACCATCCGCCTCGGTGATTGCCATATAGCCCTCTGCAGGCTGCACAGAACCTGTAATCGTACCGGAAAGCTTGCCGTACCCGCCGGATGTGACTGTATAGTCATCCGTCTTGCTGTCCTTGATATAGACATTGCCTGTGACAGCTGCGCCGCCTGTAATATTATGACCATGCAAATCAACCGTAACATTTCCTGTTGCCAGCAGCTTTTCGCCAACGCCTGCCAGCAGCATGACTGTCTTATTTGTATTCTGCGCAGCTTCCACCGCAAGATTCAGGGATTCATAGGTTGTGCCGTCGGACAGCTGAGCAACCTTCATGTAGATTGACATTACCAGCTTGCCTTTATTTACCCTAAACACAGTTGTGTTGCCGCTTTTTTTATACTTCAGGTTATTGGAACTGAACACCGCATTTTCAGAAACGCCAACCTCTGCGCCGATAGCCGGTGCATTTGCAAAATCAACAATGACATTGCCGGTAAATCTGCCGGCTACTGTGAGGAAATTGGAATTGGCGGAGCGAATCTGGGTAATGGTGGGGTTGCCCTCCAAACGCACCTGGCCGTTATTGGCCACGTGGACACATTTACTGACTTTATAGACCGAGCCGCCGGTAACAGAGCCGCCTGCAAAGGTGGCGTTTTTCAGCACATAAATATTGCCGCCTGCCCAGTAGGCATAGCCATCCGCCACCGTACCGCCGTACATAGTCAAGGGGCCGTCTGCGTAAATGTTGCCGCCGCAGGGAACGTCCTCGCTTGCCGCCTGCTCACAGCGACCGCCGCTGATGGTGCCGCCGTACATGGCAAAAGAGCCGGAGCCGGAAACATACACATTACCGCCGTTGCCGTTTGTGCAGCCGCCGGTAATGCTACCGCCGTACATGGTGTAGCGACCCACTGTGTACACATTGCCACCACGCTGGGAGGAAGAGCCGCCGGTAATCGTGCCGCCATACTGGTTAAACACGCCGTTTTCCAGCACGTACACTGCGCCACCCTGCTTGGTCAGCTGACCGAAATCATCGGTAACGGTGACAGTGCCACCGTAGAGGTTACACTCTGCTTTGCCGTAAACACAGATCGCACCGCCCTGGGAGATATTGCTGCCCATGATTTTGCCTTCACCCATAATATTCAGAGTGCAGTCGGCCTTTACGGTGAAGGCACGCTCTCCACCGGTGAAGCTGTGTCCGTTAAGATAGAGACACACATCCCTGCCGCCGTCCAATTCCTTGGTATAGCCGGTAACGTCCTCGGTCAGGTAATAGTGACCGCTGGAAACGCTATCAATGGCAGCGGCATTTTGCTGATCCCAGGGACTCCAAATCACCTCCACACCGCAATGCTCACAGACAGCAGGAAGGGACTCGTCCTTATTTTGCAAACGGTTCAGAAGATCCTTCCAAAGGGAAATCAGTTCCTCACCGCCGCCGGGCGCCAATCGGGTGGTCTGGGATTCATAGCTGCCAACTGCATCGTTGGAAAGCGCACCCTTGCTGTCTCTGTTGCCATAGTTATAGGAATATGCCGCCACATTGGGGAAATAGCCGCGGGTGCCGTTACAATAGCCCAGCACAAAGGGTGTGCCGAAGGTCTCTTCGTTCACAAGGGATGCCCAACCGGTGGTGGGGCTGTCCAGCACCGTGCCGTTGATATCGTAGCGGTCGTAAAGCTCACCGGGGGCGCTGACAAAGGCAACGCTGCTGCCGATGGTGGCAGCACCGATCTCCACACGTCCGTAAGCTGCCTTGCCCTTCACCTTGTCACGGCTGAGCACTGCGCTGGCGTGGTATCGGGAGGCGATGGTTACGTAAGCGCCGGTGGTGGTGTCTATGACCCTTTCACCGGTCTCTCCGTAGCCGCTGCCGTTGCTGTCCACCACACGGTAGCCCTCGCCCTCCAGAGGGATCGGGCCTTCGTAATACTCTTCATACAGCTTTGCCGCTGCCAGCATGGCAGGAGAATTGGTATTGCCGGAATTGTGATACACCAGGCTGGCAACACGGATCTGTCCGCCGGAGATCTGCTCCAAAGAGGTGCTGTCCTCCCCTACCAGCTCCAAGGCAATTTTGCCCAGTCTGCTGCCGTAGATGTTACCCTTGTCTGTGCCGTACTTTGCTGTCCAGCTTGTGGCTAAGGTGGCATCGCCGCCGTTGATATTGCCGCTGGCGCCCTGGTGGAAGGAGGCACGGATGCCGCTGGACTGCAGTTCCCTGCGGAATGCGTTGACGTAGTCACCGCTGACCTGATAGTAAGAGCTGTCATTGGGCCAGCCCAAAATGTCTTTATCTGCGGCAATGCTGCGGTTATTACAAGGATGGGCACGCCAGTTGAACATGGCAACCGGCTCTTTGTCTGTGCCGGGGAATGTAAAATACAGTGCGTGGAGCATATCGTCGGACTCCGCAACGCTCTGCGCCGCCGTGATCACATAGCTGCCGTAACGGTTTCCCACAGGGTCACCGCCGCCGTTGAAGTTATCACCTGCCACATAATTGACAATTGCGCCGGTAGGATCGGCAATATACTTACCGCCAATCTGCACGTATTCACCGCCGACTTTCAGAATCTTCTGTCTTGTCATCTGGTAGTGACGCACCACGTTCATACGGTAGCCCTCGGGACAGTTTTCTGCCTCGGAGGTATCCAGTGAGCCCTTGGACATCACAGCCTTTGCACGGTCATCCATGGCACGTGCGGCTGCCTCACCGATCACCCGTGCCAGGTCTTCCCGGTATTCTACCAGGTAGTTATAGACCTCTGCGCCGGTGAAATACTTGCCGTCATTGTAGCGGATATACAGCTCCTGGCTGGTGCTCATATTGGTGGTGATATTGGAGAAATCCGGCGCAAAGTGGGTATGCGTTCCCTGCACCATAATATATTCCCGCGGCACACCGGTAGCCTCATGCACTGCATTGCGGATCATATTAAGAACCGTACCCTCATCCACGCCGATCAGGTCAAGAGATATGGTGATCAGGGTGCTGCCGTCGGCGGCAGTCATGACCACGCAGGTGCCGTGAAGACCGTCCGCCTCGTTGGTCAATCCGTCACCGTTATCATCCATTTTATAAGTAAGGGACAGTCGCTCCATAGGCTCACGGAAGCCACGCAGCGGCAGAGGCATCAGCTCATACTGGGTGTTGCCCTCTGCATCCCGGTTCCAGTTGGTATAGTACTCCCGTCCATTTTCGTCGGTGAAGATTTCCACGGGGATCTCCCCTGCCCGATTTTCATCCACGTAATGGTACACATAGGGATTGATATCAATGGGAGAAAAACCTACGTACATGGAGGTATCCTCCGTTGCCGCTGCGCCGGTACCCAACGCACCCAGCAGCAGACCCAGCAACAAGCACAGTGCTATTAATTTTTTCTTCACAAAATCGACCTCTTTTCCTTGCAATCATTGTCTTTTATTATATCCTGCGCCGCCCGGGATTGCAACCGCTCCCGGTCATTTTGGAAGATTGCACAATCCATCTGAATGCTTTTTGTGCAACATGGATAATCCCCGGTGCTGCCCAACGGCAACACCGGGGATGTGAATTTAATCGCACATGGCCATAAGGCGCTTGACCTCTTCCACCTCACTGCTTGCGATCACACCGTCGCTTTCCACGATGATGCGGCAAATCAGCCCCAGCAGCTGCTTATAGGCATCTGCCAGCTTGGCGTTGATCCTGCGCATACGGGTAATGCCGTTTTCAAAGCTTTCATCAAAGGCGCGGCTGACAATGTCGTCCTTGCAGGTCTCGTACATTTCCGTCAGCTCTGCCAGGGTGTAAGTAAAGCCAAAGGTCTCGTTTAAGTAATCCGTCTCCTTCAGGGTGATCTTGCCGTCCACAGCGATCAGGCGAATGATCACGCTTGCCAGGTCATGGTAGTAATAGGCCTCCATTTCGCCCAGGCTCTCCTTGTCCCACTCCCCCAGCTCCTCCAGGGCATCGCAACCGGCAATAAACTGCTCGTATTGCACCTTGAAACCGTCAATATAGCTCTCTGCATTTTTCATAATCAATTACCTCTTCCCAATGCTTTTGATATTTTTCCTTTGATCATACCCGGTTGAAAATGCTGCATTTTATTTTCCAGGAAGGCTAAAATCACCATTTCCAGGTCATTGTTGCTTATCGGCCCGTGATGGTCGCACATCACCAGGTTATAGAATTTTTCCGTAACGGCATAGCTGTCCAGCTCCGCATACGTTCCCTTTGCCACACCGGGCAGAGAGTCCACCCGACTTTCGTACAGATCCCCCAGTCCAAGGGCATGTCCAAACTCGTGACATGCCACAGCCGTCAGCTCATCGTAATCGTCAAAGCCCTCACGCTCGGACTGGATATAGATCACCTTTCGGGAATTCACCGTCCATTTAATGCCGTTACTGGCAAAGGAGCGCTTGTGGTCAAGAGCTTCCTCTATCTGTGCCTTCCGCTCACGGGTAGCAAGGGCCGTACCCACAGTACGCAGGAACTTGCCCATATAGTCCGTGACGGGGATCACATACAGATTATCGTAGAGATTGTCCTCCTCCGTAAGTTCCACCTTCACCTTCAGCTTCTGTCCGCAGAAGACTGTATACATGCCCTCCCACAAACGCAAGCCACGTCGCACTGCCGCTTCAAATTTCTCAGGTGACGGGATATCGTCGGTGTATATAAAAGAGAGGTTTGTGCGGATCGTCAGCAGGTTCACCCCGTTCTCATAGGTCAGCACCGCATCAACGGGGGTAAACAGGCCTTTTCGGTTCAGCTTTATGGTCTTGCCGGAAAAGTCCACCAAAGGACCGCCCTCGGTCACCTTTGGACGCCCGGAAAATTCTTTTTTGTAGCGCCACTGGCAGTAGGCATTCAGGTGCGCCCGTGCCCGGAGGCTGCCGCTGTTTGCCGCATCGCACATCATATCCAGGGCAAAGGACTCAGGGTCCGGGCTGTTATAGCTGATCACACCGTCCAGCAGCAGCTTTGCCACCAGGTATGTCGCTTCCACATCCCCCATAGCCTTTGCTCGCAGCAGCATCCGAAGACCGTTTCTTCGGATTTCCTCATCGCCGTTACTGTTGCGGAAGTAGCTGATTCCCAGCTCCCGCAGCTCCTCCGGCGAGAGCTGTTCTTCTATCGTTTCCATTGTCAATCCTTCTGTCTGTCTTTGTTATTCAGCTGTTCCCAGTCGCAAAGATTATCATGCAGCAGCGCACGGTCTGCCCGAATGCCGTCTTTGTAGCTGTAGCCGATGACTCTTGTGTATGCGTTCCAGCGCATATGCTCATTTTGCTTTCGGGTGGTGCAGTTTGTGCAGTCGCAAACCAGAGGGTCTGCGGTCTGCTTACAGCCCGACACCTGCCGCAGCACCTTATAAACATCGGTATTGCGCTTGTAAAGCTCCTTTGCAATGGAAGAAACTCTGAAATATTCGTACTTCTCGAATTTCTGCTTTTCCTTCCGCTCCTTTTCATTCAACGCTTTCTTGCGCGATGCATAGGTTTCAGGCGGAAGCTCCTTTCGCTGCGCCTCGCATTCATCCATTTCTACCTTGACCCAGCCCACATGGTTGTCATAGGCCGCCGCCTCCAGGGCTTCATCATAGATGTTTGCGTAGCTGAACTGGGAGGACAGTGAGCCGATGAAACGAATATGGTACGGAATCTCTTTATGATTCTTCAGCAGCCGGGAGGGTTCGCTTTCCTTATAAAGAATGTCCGTCTTCCGGTCATCAAACACAACGGAGTAAATATCCGCCGTTTCCTTCTCCCAGGTAGTATCCTCGTCAGCCACCACATTGTTCACACGGTCAAGCAGCTGCCGCAGCCGGATGGAGACCTCAATGTTCACATCATCGTCACCCAGGGACACAAATGCCAGGTTTGTTTCACCCAGACGCCGGGCATCTGCCTGCTTTTTCTCGTCATCGCCGTTGTAGAGCAAAAGGTCATCCAATCCCGAAAGCTGGGCATCTACGCCGGAGAACAGACGGATGTCATACTCTCCCGAGGTCAGCAGCTCCGGGCAGTCTCGCTTCAGCAGGGCTTCCATATAGCCCTCCTGCTTGTCCACAAGATTGAACTGCAGCTTACAGCCCTCCACCTGGCAGTACCACACCAGCATTTTGAAAAACTCTGTACCGTAGCTACCAAGACCGACCACCAGTACGGAAAGGGTCTTGTTATGCTTCTCTGCCAGCTGCAGCAGCTTCATTTTCGGTACGGCATTCAGAATCAGCTGCCGCTTTTCGTCCACACGGCGCAGCTTGAAGCAATTCTCGTCATACTTGTGGGCATCGGCATAAGCCAGGAGATTGTCATAGTCAAGGGAGTCCAGGATATGTCCGGCGCCGGGCTTGGTGGAGAACACAAAGATCTTCACATTCTGCTTTGTGTTCTTTTGATTCAGCTCCGTCGTCAGCTGCACTGCCCGACTCACATTTTCCGACTCATCCTGCCCCACCAGAAAAAGCTCAACCGGCGCAGTCTTGGACATAAAATCCAGCTGGGTAATATCCCGCTTCAGGCAGATGGCCTTCAGGTCTCTTGCCTGAGACAGCAGCGGTGTATCTTCCTCCACTGTTGTCACACCGGTGAATACCAAAATCGCATCCCGGTCCGGGACGGACTTTGCCAGCGCCAGGGAGCGCTCATTCAGTTCTGAAAAAATATAGCACTTTTTGTCCTTGGCCAGCCGGAAGCGGAACAGACCCTGGAGGTTTTTAAAGAAGGACAGCACATTGCCAAAGGTCAGCGCCGGCGCCACCACATACAGCACGGCTGCATAGCCGCAGAACAACAAAGACACAACCGTGTTTGCCCCGTCCGCAGAATCCACGATCAGGGAGAACTCTGCATTGAGCAGGAAAATACGAACGGTATTGTAAAAATCTATCAGAAGCGGACGGAGGATCAGAACACCGCCGCCAAGCTCACATGCCGTATAATGGTAAGGAATGAAAATTGCAAACACAGAGATGAAAATACCCACGGTCAGCACCTGCATGGCAGAAAGCAACTGCTTGTATTTCTTTCCTGCCTTATGCAGCTTGTAGGCGCAAACAGAAAAATAGGCCGCAATTCCAAAAGACAGCAGCCCGAAGATGATCAAAAGCGCTGTTTTCATAGGTAACTCCCCTTATATTTCATAGCAATCATAGGCTTCCAGGACGGCTTTGCCCAGCTGGTAGAGATAGGTCTCAAAGGCGCAGCGCAGCGCCAGGGGCGGCTCCAGCAAACGGGTATCCCCGGGATAGGGGCGGCGCTTGCTGCCCGGAAGGAAGCCGCTTCTTACCTCAAAGGTAAAATAGCCGTCATAGCCAATATCCTGCAGACCGTGCATCACGGAATCCAGATTCAGCGTTCCCGTAAAGGGTACGGCATGCTGGTCACGCTCCCCCATATTATCCTGGATATGCAGCGCCCTCAAGTGACTACCCAGCAGCCGTAGTGCCTCGTCCTGGGGCATGGGCTGCATATTGGCATGACCTACATCCCACACCGCATGAAACAGCGGATGATCCACGTATTCAATCAGCGCCAGCAGGTCGGGGGCATTGTCGATCCAGTACAGATCGGGGTATTTCATTTTGTTGAAATTCTCAACCAGGATATTCACGCCGCAGGCTTCCGCTTTTTCAAGCAGAGGCAGGAAAAAGGCTTTGTTCTGTTCAAAGGTCTCCTGCCTGGTAAGACCACGGACATAGCCGGAATGGACCACCAGATTGGGGATCTTCCAGGCGCCGCAGGCTTCAATGCAGCGGACGGTCGCCTGCTGCAGCAAACCGCCATCCTCCAGGGTTTTTCCAAGGGGCGCATGCGCCTGCACAAGGGTAATGCCAATGTCGGCTGCAGCTGCGCCCACCTCGTCAAAATACGCTTCGTAGTCAGCGCCAAACACACCTGCGGCATCTGCGTAATCATTATTGAAATTCATGTCCGCATAGCGAAAGCCGGCCTCACGAATCAGCCGCAGAGACTCTGTATTTGATCTCGTAAACGGATAAAAATCGCCGGTGGTTGTGGCAAGCTTCATATCTGTCCCCCCAGATTTTGCCATGATTTCTTTTATTTTAGCACAAAGAATAATAACCTGCAACCCTTTGCTGCGCATAAGCAAAAAACGCCTTGAGAAGATCTCAAGGCGTTGCCTTTAATATTTACAAATAATGTACTTGTCTTTTACAAAAGCGGATAATTTGTTTCTAATTTCTTCAACTGTTCCACCTTCAATGGTAGATTTATCAACAACAAAAACTTGATTGTTTGTTTTATATAGAAACAGATATTTTGTGGTTTCGTAAACTTTTACAAAAAAAGAATATTCTATTTGCGCTTCCCCATTATATTCTTGGCTTTTTGAAAAAACTTTCAAAACGTTATCACCAAACATATACTCATTCTCTACATTTTGCATTTTCGCTAATGATTTGTATTGTATCCTTGGAATAATAAAATACCAAAAAAATATTAAAAAAAGGAAAAGTATATTCACACCAAGTAAAATTAATAAAATCGTATCCATACTAAAAGCAACAATCTCTAAAATTATAATTATAGAAAGAATCAAAAAAGCGGCAGACCAAAATATTAACCTCTTTTTAGGGTCAGCTTTTTTATACATTGTTAAATGTGTTAATGCTTTTACTGAATCAAAATCATATTTGCATTTCGCTTTTATTTCCATAAAATCACCGCCTCAAATGTATTATAGCATAAAAGCGGTGGAGGCACAAGCGTTAGTGAAATATTTGCCTTGCGGCAAATGTGAAATAATTCGCTTTGCGAATTGTGAAATTTTCTGCTGCGCAGAAAGTGAAATGAAATAAATCCCCCACGCGCCGCAGCGCATTTCACATTGCGAAGCAATATTTCACTGCCGAAGGCAATTTCACAAATCCCGCAAGGGATTTATTTCGTTGAAAAAAGGACTTCACTTTCGTGAAGTCCTTTTTTCTGGAGGTACCGCCCAGATTTGAACTGGGGAAGGAGAGTTTTGCAGACTCTTGCCTTACAGCTTGGCCACGGTACCATTTGAAATTCGGAACGCTAAGCGTTCC
>JAFYNQ010000062.1 GCA_017548065.1 Oscillospiraceae bacterium | reverse complement strand
TTAAGAATTAGAAATTAAAAATGAAAAGTTTATGTGTCGCTATGCGACTATTTAAATCCATTTTGCGTAGCAAAATACCACAATTCTTAATTATTAATTCTTAATTATGAATTCGGGCAACTGCCCGATAAATTGGAATTTAATACGTACTTGTGATTTTGGGTTGTTTTTGATAGAATATAAGAAATCGTTTAAGGAGTTTTGTTATGCAGTGGTTGGAGATTACTGTGGAGACCACGCCGGAGGGAATTGACGGCGCAGTGGCTGGGTTGACAGCCGGTGGTTTTTCGGAGCTGATCATTGAAGACCAGGAGGAATTTGAAACCTTTTTGGAGGAAAACAAGGCCTACTGGGACTATATAGACGAGGAGCTGCAGCAGAAGCTGCAGGGACTTTCCCGTATCAAGCTGTACCTGGAGGACACAGACACCGCAGGTCTTGCCAGGCTGACAGCCCTTGTGCAGCAGCTGGGTCTTACCATGCAAACTGCCGCCCTTCCCGACACCGACTGGGAAGAGAGCTGGAAGGACAGCTATCCGCCCCAGCCCGTGGGGGAAAAGCTGATGGTTCTGCCCTACTGGCTGGCAGACACAGACTGTGACGGCCGTCTGCCGGTGATCCTGGATCCCGGTCTGACCTTCGGTACCGGCGCCCACCCCTCCACACGGATGGTGCTGGAGACCATGGAGGAGACGGTACAAAAAGGCGCTGTGTGCATTGACCTGGGCAGCGGCAGCGGTATTCTCTCCATTGCGGCGCTGCGGCTGGGCGCAAAAAGCGCCGTAGGCGTGGACATTGACCCCAAGGCAGAAGACATCGCCCGGGAAAATGCCGCTTACAATCAGTTTGCCGCCCCGGAATTTACCGCCGTCACCGGAAACGTTTTGTCCGATCGCAAGCTTATGGACAAGCTGAAGGAAAACCGCTATGATGTGGTGCTTGTAAACATTGTGGCGGATGTGATCGTTGCCCTGTCCCCGGTGCTGCCCCAATTTTTAGACGAAAACAGCGTGCTGATCTGCTCCGGCATTCTGGATGAACGACTCAGCGACGTGCTGGAGGCGCTGCAACGGGCAGGTCTTACGGTGACGGAGATAAAGCAGTGCGAAGAGTGGCGCTGTGTAAAGGCAAAATTATGAGGTGAAAGTATGCACATTTCTTATAACACCCGAAAGGTACTGCAACGGGTGGGGATCATTGCGCTGATCGCACTGATCGTTCTGAGCATCGCCTATTTCTTCTGGTTTTTGTATCTGGGAAGATATGTGGTGTACACCCGCTCCGAGGGCGCAGTGCTGAATATGGAGCTTGATCCCTACATTCCCGAGGGTGAGGTGGCTGTTCCTCCGGAAGCGCAAACCGTCACCATTTACTACAACGAGGGCGAAAATGCCATCAATGTGAGCCGTGAGCTGACACCCCTGGTGGGCTACTATGCCGACGAGGAGCTGCTGGCAGATATGGCGTTGGTCAAGCAGCAGGTAAGTCTCCTGTCCACCGGCACACCGGTGATGCTGGAGGTTAAGGATGCCAAGGGTCGGTTCTTCTACAACTCCACTGTCAGCAGTGAGCGCCGTTCCTCTATTGATGCCGCTGCCATGGATGAGCTGATCAAGACCCTGGACAAAAAGGGCATGTATCTCATTGCCAAGCTGCCGGCGCTGCGGGACTATTCCTTCGGTCTGCGGCAGACAGACAACGGTCTGTTTGTGTCCAGCGGCGCTTACCTCTGGGCAGATGATGACTATTGCTACTGGCTGGATCCCACCAAGCAAGGCACGGTTACTTACCTGGTGGAGATCGTTTCCGAGCTGAAAAAGCTGGGCTTTGACGAGGTGGTCTTTGACGATTACCGCTTCCCCGATACGGACAACATCAAATTCAGCGGTGACCGTACCCAGGCGCTGAACGAAACCGCTATGACCCTTGCCACCACCTGCGCAGACCAAAGCTTCACCGTGTCCTTTGTGGGTCAGCACATCACCCTTCCCGGTGACCGCAGCCGTATTTATCTCAAGGACGTGGCTGCCGCCCAGGCAGGCGCTGTGGCAACCGGCTTCGGCTTTGAAGAGCCTGCCATCCACGTGGTATTTTTGACGGAAAACCACGATACCCGTTACGATGATTACAGTGTCTTACGCCCCTTGGATTCTGCAGGTTAAGCCATGGTACTGACAAAGAGAAAGCTTTTATACATTGCCATTGCGGCGCTGTCTGCGCTGCTGCTGGTACTGCTGTGCATCTGCCTGCTTCCCAAAGGCAAGCCGCAGCCCGGGCAAGCGCCTACAGAGGCAACACAGCCCACATTGGAAACAAATCCCCTGAATCCCCAGGCATTTACCTATATCAACGGATTTTTGACCTGCGTGTCCGCCGAAAGTCAGCTGGGCATTGACGTTTCCTCCCACCAGGGAGAGATCAACTGGGAGCAGGTTAAGAAAGCCGGTGTGGAATTTGTGATGCTTCGTGCCGGCTACCGTGGTCTTGATCAGGGCGGTCTTTATGAGGACGAGTATGCCCAGCGCAACTATGCCGGCGCAAAGGCGGCAGGACTGAAGGTGGGCGCTTACTTCTTCTCCCAGGCCACCACCCCGGAGGAGGCTTTGAAGGAAGCGGAGTTTGCCCTGGTGATCACAAAGGATTGGCAGCTGGATATGCCCCTTGTGTATGACTGGGAGTATTCCGGCGAGGAAAACCGTGTGGCTGCCATGACAGCGCCCCAGGTGACCGAATGCGCCCTTCTCTTCTGTGAGAAGATCAAAGATGCCGGCATAACCCCCATGGTGTATTTCAATCCCGATATCGGACGCAATTTCTTAAACCTGGAAGCGCTGCAGGACTATCCCTTCTGGCTTGCCATGTACGATCGGGACTTTACCTATGAATACAAAGTGGATATGTGGCAGTACACCTGCGAAGGCTCTGTGCCGGGTATTGCAGGAAATGTGGATATCAACTTGTATTTTCCTTGAAAACCCCTTGCGAAAGCGGAAATTTTGTTGTATACTGTATTTGTAAAAAAATGGGCACACGCCCAAAAGAAATTGGAGGAAAAATTGTCATGTTTAATGCAATGATCGAAGTTCTGCGTGCCAATCCCCGTAAGATCGTCTTCACCGAGGGCCACGATGCCCGTATCCTGGAGGCAACGCACCGTCTGAACGAGGGCAAGTTCCTGACCCCCATTCTCATCGGTAACGTGGAAGAAGTTAAGGCAAACGCTGCCAAGGGCGGCTTCAACATTGAGGGTGTTGAGATCATTGACCCCCTGACCTACGAAGGCATGGATGCCATGGTAGAGAAGATGGTTGAGCTGCGTAAGGGTAAGATGTCCGCTGAGGAATGCCGCAAGGCTCTGTCCAAGGGCAACTATTTCGGCACCATGCTGGTGAAGATGGGTCTGGCTGA